>JBAUBR010000027.1:0-33216 GCA_049676965.1 Occallatibacter sp. | reverse complement strand
AACAAATGTCCGTTTTGGAAGGCTGAAGGTTTTGAAAGGGCACGGCTTCAGCCGTGCCACAATCGCGCAATAAAATTGAGGGCTTTAGCCCCTGAGGGATCGCCATTCGATCGGGACAAATGTCCTTCTTTGTCCGCGAGAGATCAGGACATTATTTGTGCTGCCTTCAATAGCCCCTGAGGGAACGCGAACTCCGAAACAGGCGCTTCTTCAGGGACTCCTTAGAAGTCATCGGAGAGATTTTCCGCGATAGCGCAGTCTGGGAAATCAACTATTCCCGTAAACTGGAATTGCAGCACCGTGGATCGTCCTGGCGCTGTCACTGCACAAGAACAAGACCACCGTTGCGATGTCCTCAGGCTTTGGCCAGGTTGCGAAGTCGGCTTCTGGCATTGCCTTGCGGTTTGCGGCCGTGTCGATGATGCTCGGAAGAATGGAGTTCACGCGCACGCCTGTTCCCTTGCAGTCGCCTGCCAGGGAATCCATGAGCGCGACCGCGGCAGCCTTGGACGCGGCGTATGCTCCCGCACCCGCCCCGTGATCGAAGGCTGCCTTTGCGGCCACGTTGACGATGGATCCATGGCCTGCCCGCAGCATGGCCGGCAGCGTCGCCCGCGAAAGAACGAAGCCGGAGCGCAAATTGAGCGCCAGCATGCGATCGAAAACAGTGGAGTCCATGTCCCACAGCTTTATGCCGCCGGCATAGCCCCCCACTGTATTTACGACGGCGTCCAGTTTGCCGTGCTCCACCAGAATTCTATCGATGAATTCTCTGGTGGAAGATTCGTCCGTTACGTCGACAGGATATCCCTCGAGCAAGTTTTTGCCTGAGCCAGCCGCATCCTTCAACGACAGGAATTCCTCCTCTACACGGTAGGTCACCACTGTTTTTGCTCCTTCGTTAACAAATCCGAGGCTGACCGCCATCCCCAGCCCGCCGGTCCCGCCCGCAACAACGGCGATTTGTCCCGACAATTCGATCTTCATGTGGCCTCCACAGTCGTAAACCTGATGATTCACTCAGGGACATGAATGATTCAGGGACTTCCGGAGTCGCCCATCGATTCACCTCCGCACCCCTCGAAGATTGTGTGTAATCTAAATGTTTACTCGGCACGCGCTTGTCCGATCCTAAGTCATCGATCCATGCCTTGGTATAGTAGATTGCTGTGTGCTGGCCGCAAAGTTTCAAATTGACGGTTGCAACGGCTTATAGAAGAGGCGAAATGATTGTAGCCGCACAACAAGACGAAGGATGCTGCTGTGAACTACGCTTGGCGCCCCGGCCCACGGCAGATTGCAAGATTGCCGATGCGGCCGCCCTGCTGAGCTTGCGTAGTCACGGGAAGGCCTGACGAATGATCGGTTCAGTCGAATTGCGGGGTGTTGCAGCGTTCGCGGATTTGCCGGACGACCAGATAGAGTGGTTTCTGGGTCATGTACAGGAAGTCTCTCTTCGGGCCGGAGAGACGTTTGTACAGCAAGGCGATCCGGCAGACTGGATGTTCATCTTCCTTGAAGGACTCTTTCAATGGAGAGGGGAGTTTGGTGGTGACACTGTCGCACTCCCGATTCAAGCCGGCGAGGTCAGTGGGGTGTTTCCTTTCTCCAGGATGAAACGGTTCACCGTAACCGGACGAGCCCTGACCGATGGGCGGCTCGGCAAATTTCCCGTCGCGCATTTTTCGGAGCTTATCCAAAGAATGCCGGAATTGACGACACGATTAGTCGCCATGATGTCGGAAAGAATTCGCGAAGGAACCCGAATAGAGCAGCTACGCGACCGTTCGGCCTCATTGGGTAAATTGTCAGCCGGGCTTGCTCACGAATTGAATAACCCGGCTTCCGCTGCCCAGCGCGCAGCGGATCAAATGCGCGATATGCTGGCGAAAATGCGCAGCGCAAACTCCGAATTGTGGCGGCGGCCGATCGATGACGCGCACAAAGCCAGAATTGAAGAGGTGGAGGCCTCGCTGCTGCAATCGGGGGCCACTCTGTTAAGTGGGCTCGCTCTCAGCGACCTGGAAGAAAAGCTCGATTCGATGCTGAGCAGCTATGGCTTCGCCGATTCATGGGAGCTGTCAGCCAGCCTGGCAAAGTGCAATATGCCCCCTGGTACACTCACCTCCCTGCTGACACATCTCGATTCTGGAACGGCTCGCCCGGCACTGGCGCGGATCGCGGCTTCCGCGGAATTATCGGTCCTTCTGAGCACAATAGAGAACTCGAGCGCCCGGATATCGAAACTGGTTCGGACGGTTAAGGAATATACCTATATGGACCAGACGCCGGTGCAGAATATCGATGTCGCGCGGAGCCTCGAAACCACGCTTGGCACTCTGGCCTACATCCTGCAACCTGGCATTGATGTGAAGCGAACCTACGAACCGGTTCCGCTACTGGTTAGCGCGGTAGGAACCGAGTTGAATCAGGTCTGGACCAACCTCATCGAAAATGCCATCGACGCGATGCTGGGTCGAGGTGAGCTTCGGCTGCGGGTCTTCCGGGAAGACAACAACGTAGTAGTTGAGGTTGGCGACAGCGGCCATGGAATTCCAGCGGAGATCAAGCCCCATATTTTCGATCCCTTTTTTACCACCAAGGGTGTTGGTGAGGGAACGGGCCTCGGGCTGAACACCGTACAAACCATCGTCAGAAAGCTCGGCGGCAATATACAGATCGCTTCACAGCCGGGTGACACTCGCTTTCAGGTTTGGCTTCCACGGGTAGACCAGACCGCGCAATTGAGGACTTCAGGTCAGCCGGCGTGAACCGCTTCAAACTGGAATGACCCATTGAACTTCGCTCGGGGAGGTAGCCAGAACATTGGATATCGCTGAATCCGCAGTCAAAGCGCGGCGCAATCGGGCCCGCCAGCGACTCAACCGAACGCGGACCTTCAAGAGAATGGAAGAAATGCAGCCTGCCAATGGGGGCCTTCGACGTCTTTTGCGTGCGGACCTCCCGGTCGACACCGCGGAGTTAGCGCGCTATTTGGTTGGCAAAGTCATCGTTCATGACACCGCGGAAGGCAGGCTAAGCGGACGCATTGTCGAAACTGAAGCCTATCCGGTTGGCGACCCGGCTGGACATGCTTTCCGGGGCAGGACCCCGCGCAATGGCTCCCTTTTCCTTGAGCGAGGACACGCATATGTCCGTCTCGTCTATGGCGTGTCGTTTTTATTGAATGTAACAAGCGAGAAGGCTGGAGTTGGCGCGGGAGTTTTGTTACGGGCTGTTGAGCCTCTTGACGGTATCGAACTCATGGATAGCACGCGTCGAAAGAAACAACGGGCCGATTTAGGAAGGGGGCCGGGACGATTGACTAAGGCAATGAAGGTTGACCTCAGGCACGATGGATTGGACTTGTGCAGTGCGAGTTCTTCGCTTTGGCTGGCCGTGACGGCGCGCAAGACCGGCTCGATTGGCAAAAGCGTGCGCATCGGTCTGACTCACGCCGCGGGCCGCTTATTGCGCTTCTACGAACGTGGCAATGAATTCATAAGCGGCCCCAAGAAATTACTCAGGGGATGACCGATATAGAAATCGGCAACCTGCTTTCGCTCTCATGCCTCATTCGACACCAACCCGCGAACGGTGAGCGCCTCGGCCCTCCCCAGCCGGGCAGTCAGCTTGCAAGGTAATAAGCGGATGAGACGGATCCCGACTGCCGAAGTTATAGTGTCTCAAACCATGTCTGCTAATCTGCGGAAACATTCAATGGGCCTGCCTGACGTCATTTCGACCTCCCTGAACGTAGTCTTCTGTGGAATCAATCCGGGAATGCGGTCTGCCGCGGTCGGACTACACTTCGCAAATCGAAGTAACCGCTTTTGGCGTGTGCTTCACCTCGCGGGCTTTACCGCCAGGCAACTGGAACCCGAGGAGGCACGCCTCTTGCTCGATTATGGCTGTGGAATCACCTCCGCGGTTGCTCGGCCGACAGTCGGTGCAACAGATCTCCGTCGTGCCGACTACATTGCTGCCCATCCTGTTTTCGAGCGCAAAATCGCGAAGTACAGGCCCAGATACTTGGCGTTCCTGGGGAAGCCGGCAGTTTCGGTGTTTCTGAACCAGCGCAACCTTTCGTGGGGATTGCAACCGGCTACACTCGGCGGATCCGCAGTCTGGGTGTTACCCAATCCGAGCGGCCTGAACCGCGCATTCACCGTCGGCATGTTGACTGATGCCTATAGACAGCTATTCGAAGCCGCGGCGCTCCGCGGTCGATGAGTGAGGACGGTTGCAGGACACGCCATCAGACAAAGGTATCGACCGATACCTTCGTCCAATTGTCGCAATTCTGTTCCTCTGGCTTAATCACCACATCGGCCTCGCAAAAAAGGTCGCGTGAGCCGCTGTAAGCAATCCTCGTTGGAGCATTGACAACAGGCTGCGGAGTTCGTACGAGAAGGTCGGATCCGCATGAACAACATCCAACCACACGTTTGTCGCGAACCGAATCCCGGACTCGCGACCCGATCCAGGAGAATCCAAATGAGCTTGATCGATCGCGCGATTGCGGCCAACCGCAAGAGCGCTGAACACCATGATCCTTCGCTGGCAAACAAGCCGGCGCCGAAGGTTGCAATTCTCACCTGCATGGATCCCCGCCTCAACCAACTGCTCGAATGGCTGGACATCAAACCCGCCGATGCGGATGTGATTCGGAACGTCGGAACGGCGGCCACGGTAGATGTTGTGCGGTCCCTCATGTTTTCAATTCACGTTCTGGGCGTGCGGGAGATCATGATCGTCGGGCACACCGGCTGCGGAATGGAAATGTTTTCCGAAGAAGAGTTCGAGAAGCACCTTCACACACAATGCGGCGTGTGGGCGGTGGCTCCCGATAAGTTCCACTGCTATTCCGACGTGAATCTACAGACACAGAAGCAGGTACTGAAACTCAGGTCGCACCCCTGGATTCCTTCGAACGTAGTAATCCGTGCATTTGTTTATGATTTGTCAACAGGCGAACTGAGGGAAGTAACGCCGAAAGGCGACAAATAGTCGATCTGCTGGATGGAAATTGGCCATATGCCATGCGACGCGCAGCGCAAAAATGACCGCATCGCCGCGGTTGCGCGATCGCCATTTGTCAGGAATCGTCAACCAAAGAATCGCCGCGCGGCGCCGCAATTCTTTGCGGAGGTGCATCCTGAGGCGTGAAGGGGCGGTATCGCGATATCGCCGTTCCCGGGACAAATGAGGTCGGCCGGAATTCACGTCGAAAGGTAGGAGCATCGTGCATTCGCTCATCTCCGTGAACGTCGGTCTTCCGCGCGACATTGCGTGGCAGGGCAAGTTTGTCCGCACCGCCGTCTGGAAACGATCCGTAGCGGGCAGGGTGATGGCGCGCCGGCTGAATCTCGACGGCGATGGACAGGGTGATCTCGCGGGGCACGGCGGAGAGCACCGCGCCGTGATGGTGTATCAGCTCGACTCTTATCGCTACTGGGAGGCCTACCTCCAAAGACATGACTTTGAGTACGGCCAGTTCGGCGAAAACCTGACGGTCGATGGTCTGCTGGATGACGAGGTTTGTATCGGAGATCGCTACCGGATCGGCGGCGCGCTGTTTGAAGTAACTCAGCCGCGCGTCACCTGCTATCGCGTCGGCATACGCATGAACAATCCGGCGATGCCGGCACTGCTGGTCTCGCACAAGCGGCCGGGCTTTTATCTCCGAGTCATCGAAGAAGGGGAGATTGGCGCGGGGGACGAGATCGTAAAGGTTGCCGACGGGCCGGAGCATGTCACTGTCCAGGAAATCGATGGACTGCTTTACCTGCCCGGCCGCACGCCGGATGGGCTGCAACGTGCTCTGCGTATCCCGGCACTCAGCGCAGGTTGGAAAGGCTCGCTCAAAACGCTGGTCGCGGCCGAAGAGAAACACGACCGGGGTGGAAATGCGGGCCTTGCTCCGTCTTCCGTGCCGCCTCCGATGTGGCCCGGGTTCCGCTCGCTGCGAGTTGCGGCGGTCGAACGCGAGTGTGTTGACGTAGTCTCGTTTGTTTTGGAAGCGGAGGACCGCAGCCCATTACCGACGCCTCTTCCCGGTCAATTTCTGGTCGTCAAACTCGAACTGGACAAGGACTCGGATCCCATCCTGCGAAGCTATTCGATGTCCGGTCCGCCGGCCGCGGGAACCTATCGCATCAGCGTGAAACGTGCCGCTGGCGCAGGCAGCCGCTACTTTCATGACCGCGTTGGGGCTGGCGGCCTGCTTCAGGTGAGCGCGCCGAGAGGCAGCTTCACATTCGCTCCCGGCGACGGGCCTCTCGTCTTGCTCAGCGGCGGCATCGGGGCCACCCCGGTTCTCTCCATGCTCCACTCGCTCGCGCAAAGCGCCCTAAACTCAATGCGCGAAGTCTGGTGGTGTTACGGTACTCGAAATGGCGCGCAACACCCATTTGCGGCGGAGGCGCGAGCCCTTCTCGACAGTCTTCCCCGCAGTCATTCCTTCGTCGCATATAGCAAGCCGGAAGATGGAGATCGGCCGGGTAAGGATTACGACGCCGCGGGACGGCTGACTCTCTCATCTTTGCAACAGCTTCAGGTACCGAAGGAAGCGGACTTCTATCTCTGTGGACCGCCAGCGTTCCTTCGCGACCTTACCGCTGACTTAGAGTCCTGGGGTGTCCCTCGCTCCTGTATCCACTCCGAGGTATTCGGCGCTGAATCGTCGATAACACCCGGAATCGCCAGCACCAAATCCGTTTCCCCGCATCCGCCCGCCGAAAGCGTTGGCGCCGGCCCCAAGGTCTCCTTCACCCGCAGCGGTCTCACAGTGCCCTGGGACTCGCGGTATTCAAGTCTTCTCGAATTCGCTGAAGCCTGCGATATTCCCGTCAGGTTCTATAAAAGGGGATGTCAAGTAAAAACACTTCTCCTCAGCCGCGAGGAGGGGATGTTTTTCGGACATCCAGCCCAGCTCGCAGCTCCACGAACTCTTTCCGGAGCGCGGCTCGCCTCACCGAATGCATCGGACATTTGCAGGATCATATTTCTTTGCGTTCTTTCGCGCGGCATCATTGCGCCATTAAGCAGCGTGATGGCAATTGCCAACCATGGTTCTATTTGAGACTCGTGGCCTATGGCTTTGTTGGGTTGTCCGAGGGGGCATAGGGTGGGCCTGAAACTTTGCCTTTTGATGGCGTGGCTTATCCCGACGGAAGATACTCACCCTCGAACCCGAGCGCTCAGTGCCAGCGAATCGCGCATTTAGTAATCTCGCATTCCGACGGACGTTGTGCGCTCAAGCTGCTTGTGACTTCAGATGCTCGGCGTCGAACGATTCTCCTTTCTTCCAAATCTTCAGGGCAATGGCAGCGATCTTGCGAGCCAAGGTCAACCGCGCCATCTCCGGCCGCATTCCCTTCTTGAGCAGCCCGAGGTAAAACTTGCGAAATTCTCCCTGGCCAACACTGGCTGCATTGGCTGCGCCCTTGAACACATTCTTCAGTTCGTGGTTGTAATTCCAGTTCAGACCGCGAATCAGTGCCGGTCTTTTCTTACGCTCCAATTGTCCGTCGATCACGCGGTACTCGGCGCTGTCGCGGGTCTCCAGCGCCAATCCGCAGTAGTTCCAGAACTGACGCTTGGTCCGAAATCGGTGCGGCGTCTGCACCCGCGCGATCAGCACCGCCGCACGTAGCGGGCCCAGAAACGGAACCGTCTGCAGCCACTTGGCCGCTGCGTGCTTCCGGCACTCGACGACCAGGTCGTGTCGCGCCTGGCGACGCAGCAGTTGCAAAGCGTCTAATTGCAGATAAAGGCGCTCGGCGCGGCGCCTCAAAGCGCAAACGCCGAGCGCCGCCAGATACTCGTTGCGGTGGTGTCCGTATAACTTCCTTCCGGTGCAAGCGATCGCCTGGCCGCGAAACACAGCCTTCAATCGCCCCATCACACGCGTCGTATCTTCTGTGAGCATCGTGTAACTGCGCGCCAATTGCTGAACCTCCAGCGCACTGGTTTCACCGTGATAGACCGCAGACAACAGACCTGCCCGCAAAAGCTCGGCCAACTTGCGTGCGTCGATTGCGTCTCCCTTGTTGCCCGACTTAAGCAGCGCGTTTCTGCGCGGATTGCAAACCACCAACTTTTCTACTCGCCGCGACAGAAGGTCGTAGAGCCATGCCGAATGTGTCCCCTCTTCGAAGGTCACATGCAGAATACCCCGCACACCGCCGATGAAATCCAGAATCGCCGCAGCCCGCGTCATCAGCACCGACTGTTGGATCAGCCGGCCGCTCCCATTAAGCACCGCCGCCGAGATCGTGTCCCGGTGAACGTCGAGTCCGATGTATTTGATGTTATCCATTTGCGCGCTCCTTTCTCCGTTCTCCGGTTCTCTTGGAGAACGGAGAAGCATATATGCTTCTCCTGACTAGCAAACACCCGCAGCGAGGATGGCAGTCAAGGACGCGCGTTCTGTGCGCGCCGCGCAGCGGTCGAAGATCCTTGACGGCCACCGCAGCGGAGGGTACGCGCGCCAGCGCGTCTCTCTACTTGCCACGAAGGGCGTCCTTTTATAATGCCGGCCGGATGGGTGTCTGCCACACCTGCGAGTCCGGGTTGATCGATGGAAGGATCGGCTACGCACCCGAGCCGCTCGATCGGCCTGTCGATGGCAACGTTTTGATCTGTTGCACGACTCCCCTGACCGCGGTCGAATTGGATCTCTGATCGTCAGGTTCATCGAGTGCCGCGCCCAAGGGCTATAGCATTTTAGGAAGATGATGATCCATTTAGCTCCGGCATTCCGGCAAACTCGCCGGATTCGGCTTTGTTCGGAGGGAGAAGGGGCCTTCAGGCCCCTGGATACGGCAGATCGATTCGAGGGCCTTTATGCCCGGGCCTTCAACCCGGCGGCCGGCTCAACCCTTCTAGCGGAGCAGCGTGTCACCAAACGGGCCGCCGAAATTCCCGCTCCTGCAATGCCCTTCGCCGGAACAAACTTGATATTCATCTTCCTGAAATGCCTTAAAGGCCCAGATCGCTCAATCCCGGATGGTCGTCGGGCCGTCTGCCTTGAGGCCAATGGAACTTCCGGTCGGCCTCCGCGATGGGCAACTCATTGATGCTCGCATGGCGTGCATACATCAATCCCTGTTCGTCGAACTCCCAATTCTCATTTCCGTAAGCGCGGAACCAGTTCCCCGAGTCATCGTGGTATTCGTAGGCGAACCGTACCGCGATGCGATTGCCATGGAATGCCCACAGCTCCTTGATGAGCCGGTAGTCCAGCTCTCTCGTCCACTTTCGCCCGAGGAATGCGACAATCTGTTCTCTGCCAACTGCGAATTCGGCGCGGTTGCGCCAGCGTGAATCCACCGTGTAGGCAAGTGAGACCTTCTCCGGGTCGCGCGTATTCCATCCGTCTTCAGCGAGGCGAACCTTTAGAATAGCCGTCTCTTGCGTGAAGGGAGGCAGTGGCCGACGTAAAGTCATGGCGATAGGTTCCTTTCCACAATTCCTTACTCAACAACGGCAAAACCATTTTGCTTGGCTATTCGATGACGTATCGCGAAAGATCGTTTCGCAGACATTTGCGTCCGCCCAGGAATCTCTCGACTACCCACGCGTTCTCGTTCCCAACCGCCTCGTACCCGACGTTTCTCTTTCGGGTATTAAACCGGCTACAGCGGTTCCACAATTGCTGTATCCCGAATCCACTACCCTCAAGTGGCTTTTTCCTCAAGAAAAAGCCACCTCGCACGATTTTGGCGACTTCACGGGAATTGGAGAACCGCTCCAGAACTTACCCGGCGGAGACGAGCGCGTATCTCTTGTCGCGGGGCTGCATGGGCCTTCTTCGTGGACGTCGGAATGCGGCGCTTTCAAGCTGCGAGGCTTACGGCTTGCCTATAATGAGCTTATAGCCGGTTGCGGCCGACTTATCTCCGTAGGCATCAGTGGCAATTATTGCGAATGGGTAACTGCCGGCCGACCTATTCGAAGGTGTACCTGCAAGAGATCCATTTATGAAGGTGATCCCTGCGGGAAGTCTGCCTCTGAGGCTCAAGGTCAGCACGCCTGCTCCACCGGTTGCGGTGAATGTCACTGGGCCGTAGTTCGCGCCGGCAAAACCTGTGCCGCTGGTGGCGTTGAAGTACGCCGCACTGGAAGCGATAGAGATTGTGTCGCGCGCGCTCACGGTTTCGGTATCTGAAACGTCGATCGTCTCCGTATCGGCGACATCGGGAAATGTCTCGGCATCGTCGACGACGATTGTCTCCATATCGTTCACCACGGCGGGGAAAGCCGAAGCCGCCTTGATGGTGATCGAATAGCCTTGCAGGGTCGCCGAATCCCCATCGGCGTCCGTCGCCGTCACTGAAAACTTGTAGGTCCCAACCGAAGAAGTTGCCGGTGTGCCGCCGAGAATTCCCTTGACGAACGTGATGCCCTTTGGCAGCTTTCCAGTCTCGCTCAACGTGAGAGCGCCTGTTCCTCCAGTCGCGGTGAAATGCACCGGCGCATAGGCGTGGGTTGCGTAGCCCGTTCCCTTGCCGGCGTTGAACCTGGATGGCAGGGGAGCGATGACGACGGCAGTGTAGGCTCTCACCAATTCGGTATCCGAAACCGAAATTGTTTCTGTGTCAAAAACGTCGGAGAAGGTCTCCGTGTCGTTGACGTTGATCTTCTCCATATCGTTCACGACAGCGGGCATCAAAGTTGCCGCATTGACGGTCAGCGAATCGCTCGCTTTGCCGGCGCAACTGTTCGCGTCCGTCGCCGTCACTTGGAATGGGAAGGTCCCGGTCTGGGTTGGAGTTCCGCTGAGGACCCGCGCCGTGAAGCTCATCCCTTTGGGCAGCGCCCCTGCTTCAGCAAGCAAAGTGGTGCCAATGCCGCCGGTCTCCGTGAAAGTCACCGCGGGATAAGCCGTGCCTGACGTGCCCGCCGCCAGAATGTTTGGCCTCACGGCGATCGTCTGGCACGCGATCCGTAGCATGTAGGCCTGGGAGCCGGTATCGTTGTCTGCGTCTGTAGCCGTGACCGTGAAGGGAAACGTGCCGACTTGCGTGGGCGTTCCTGAAAGCGCTCCGGTGGATGTGAGCGTCAGGCCTTTGGGCAGTGATCCTGCTGTGATCGCGAATGTGACAGTGCCGGTGCCCCCCGTCGCGCTAAGTATTTGCGAATACGCGGCTCCCGCCGTGCCCGATGGAATCGTGGCCGGCGACAGCGTAATCGATGATGACGCCGAGAATGCAACCTTGGCTACATACGGCGTATAGCCGGTGTAGTTGCTCGGCAAAGTCGGCTCAAACGAGCCGGTTGTCGTGGGAAGTTTGAGCGATCCCGTCGATCCTGCGATGTACGCGGTTCCCGATGGATCCAGCACGCCCGAGGCCCCGCAGCACTCCAGGTTTGCGCCAATGGGGGTCGAAAAGAGCAGCTCTGAGCCATTGACATTCAATTTTGAGATGAAATCGAAAAAGCAGCTGCCCCCAGAGCAAGACGGCAGCGTAAAGGCGCCTGCCGTCGATTCGAAACCAAAGGACGTGTTGCTGAAGCCAAAGAGAACAGCGCTACCGTCTGGACCTACGGCCACCGAGTCCACGTAGCCGTTGAAGTAGCTTGAATAGGCCAACCCTGTGCCATCGGGCGTCAGCTTGGTGATGAAGCCGGCCCCGGGGCTGCTTTGCACCACGTCTGAGGTTACGGGAAAGTTGGTAAACGACGTCGTACCGACCACAAAAGCTGAATTGGTGGAATCCACGGCGATACCCATACCGATACTTTCTTTATTTGCAGTGGTGCCTCCGAGGAAGGTGGAGTAGACTAGCGCAGTTCCCGTTGGATTCAGTTCGCTTACATAAGCATCGCTGCAAGGGCTGTTGCATGTCGCGATATAGGGATTCTTGGTTGGAAAATTGGCTGAATATGTATTGCCTGTTACATATGCATCGTTCGAGCTGTCTAGCGCAATCGCACCACCTGCGCCTCTACTCAGCACGTTTTCCCCGTAGTTGCCGCCCAGGAAGGTCGAATAAATCAAGGACGAACCATCGGGCGAGAGCTTCGTGACGAACGCGGTCCCAATGCCAGTGCTGGCGCCGAACACCGTCTGGAATGCACCGGTCGTCGTCGGAAAATCAGTGGCGGTTGTATTGCCTGTAACATACGCGCTGAAAGATGAATCCACTGCAATGCCGGACACGGCATCGGTGTCGTTATTTGGGGTTCCATCCAGATAAGTGCCGTAAACCAGCGTGGATCCATCCGGGCTCAACTTTGCTACAAACGGCACAGGCTTTTCAGAAGGCCGAACAGGCATGAAGCTCCCGGACGTGGTAGGTGTGTCGTCGTAAGATCCTGAGATACCGCCGAAATAGGCCGCGCCGGTACTGTCGACGGCGATGGCATAGATCTGATCGCTGCTATAGCCATTGTAGGTGCCGCCGAAGTAGGTCGAGTACACCAGGCCTGAGCCCTCGGCATTGAACTTGCTGACGAAGGGAAAGTTCGTTGCAGTCGGGACAGGCCCAGGATTGTAGGCGCTCGCAGTAGTGGGGAAAGGCACCGTGTCAGCGCCGGCCGTTCCCGCGACGACAGCGCAGCCCCCGGAACAATTCGGACTGGAACTGTCGACGGCGATGGCATTGGCATAACTCTCCTGCGAGATTCCCCCGCCCAGGTAGGTGGAATAGACGAGAGTGGGGTCGATCACCAGAGGTTGCGCGCGGTCGTAGGGGCCAAGCGCGAACGCGATTCGATTTCGAGAGTCCAGCACATAATGCCCAGCGATCTCGCGGCGGCCTTCGTGCGACTGCTGGTAGACATGCGGCCTGGCCATGACCAGGTTGCGTGCGACATCCATGCCAAGCAGGAGATTGCCGGCGTGGTCCAGGCGAATCTGCCGTGCTCCATCCACCTTCAGCGCAATGGTGCGCACATCGGCGCCCGGTGCCACGTCGAAGTCGAATTCCAGCCGCTGGTTGTTGCCGTGAAAAACCGCATCCACTCCGGAATAAATCCCGCGGTACTCAACCGCGGAATAATTGGGCACATTCGTGTGCCACTGCGTGGGGTCGTTGCCGATGAGGTAGTTCGATTTGGCCGGCAATAGCTCTCGACCTGCGACCACGGCTGCCGGGTCGCCCCCCACAAACTCCAGGCGCACAGCAAGGGCAGCTTCCTGAGGCTGAGGCGCTCTTGAATGGGGCACGGGAGCATTGACGGCACTGCTTTCTGCCTGCGCGGACGCCGGCTGCCGAAGCGTGAGAACCGCCTCCTGGGAGGTGAGATAGAGCGAATAGCCCGGTGCGTGCGCCAGGAATTTGACCCGCGGATCGGTCTGGCCGGCGTTGGCCTCGAACGACATGGGCAGCGCGGCATACATCTGCGCAGCGTGGTTACGCGCGGCCGTCGAGAACGCGGGCGCTGGCGAATCGGGGGCCAGGCGCTCGTGAGCGGCCTGCTTCGAGGATTGGGTCAGCTTCCTCAAATTCCGGCTTAAAAGAGGCTGTTTGACGGATGGAAGCGAAAGGCGGTCCGCTGGGGCAATTGACGCGGAAGTTCCCACAGGAGGAGCGGGACAAAAACGCGTAACGCGACGCCAGTGGTCCGCGCCGGCCAGCCCGGCCAGCACCATTGCGCCGCAGGCAATCGCTCCCGCCAGCAACCGGCCAACTGCGGCCGGTGTTTCGCCGCTGGAGTTCGCGACTCCCGGCAGTTGGCCCCCTGCGCCGTCAAACGGCCAGGCTGGAGCCTTCGCGCGCTTTTGTATTTCTTTCTTCAAGGCCGTGCTCCGTGAGGGCGAGTCCATGCAGGATTTGAGGGCTTTGCGGCCGTGAATTATGTGCCGGAGCCGAAGCTGAAGGTGACCGTCGCGGAAACGGACTGCCCCGGCTTCACTGAGATCGTGGGCTTGAGGCTCTTTCCGGTGAAATAGTAAGTAAGTGAACTACCCACTAAGGTCTTGAAGTCATTGGCCGCGCAGGCCGATGGAGAGTTAACGCTTGGGAGTGCGGAGATACACAAACCCACCTCGGTGTCGACAGTGTCGATCACATACGGAGACGTTGCCGTCCCGAGGGGGAAACTCGTCACGCTGCCAGTGAGCGAGACCGTCTGCGCGCCGCTGGATGGCGGGAGCGTGACCCGAAGCGTGCCATAGCACAAGTCTTTGGTTGTGCAATCGGAGGAGCTTCCAACAGCGGTTCCAATCTCCGTCATGCGCGGCACAGTGCCGGGCGGATTGGCTTTGGTCCCGCAATTGTTCTGGCCGCCGCTATGGCAGAGCCCAATTTGCCAGCCGCCTGAAGTGCCCGATCCTGCAAGCAGATTCCCAAGCACAGTGGAACCATTACTGAGCAACGCATTCTCAAACTCGCGATGCGTGACCAGCTTGCCGTCGGGATCTCTGATCTCGATCGTCCAGTAGCCGTGGACCTGGATGCCGTCGTGGCTTCCCTTTGGCTGCGACTCGCTCGCCGGCGGTTGCCCTGCAGGGGCGGCGGGCTCGGCTTGCGCAGTGGCGGGCTCAGGCTGCGCCGGCTTCGACTGTGCTCGGCCCATTGCGGAAGCTGAAAGCGCTATTGCAAGAAAGGCGGCAAGCACCCGCCCGTGTCCGGCAACTGGTGCGATGAATTCGCGTTTACGGTTGGTCTTCACGGATCGTCTCCTTTGCTGTGCAATGCTCCATTTATGGTTGGCCGCCCATTGCGAAATCCGGCCGGGTTGGGGACCATTCCCGCAGGATGGCAACCTCTCGCCCAACGCCTGCTCCCCGGTTGCAACGACTGCAATAGTCCCGGCCTTAACCATGTCTGTACTTCTTCTGTACCGCTCTGGTTTGCTGGCGAGGCCGTTCTCGGTGCAGCTCTAACCTGCGTTCCACCGCTTGGGGCGCAAGCGCGATGGAGTGAGCCATTCACCGCATTGTGCTGAGGCGTGCAAACAACTCAGGGTGGCTGCGGCAAATAGCAGCGCAAGATTCCAGGGTAAGCACTTCACGGTTGGCCTCCGAAAATTATCGAGTTCCCGCCCAGAGTGTGCCGTCCAACGAAGTGAATAGCAATAGACTGGCCCTTAACTGTGTCTGTATTCCTTCTGTACCGCTATGGATTGCCGCTCGGGCCGTTGCCGGTGTACGCTGTGAGGAAACGACTTAGCCCCTTTCGTGTGGAACTGGCTTCCAAAGCGAAACCTGGGATCCATGGTCACCCGTTCAGTTCTCAAATTCGAATCGTTCGAGGTTGACCCGTCTCTGGGAGAGTTGCGCAAGGATGGGGAGGATGCGCAACGCTACGCGCTTCGCCACGATGCGCCGCGCCGGTATCTGACGAGTGAAGAAGAGCGGCGCGCATCGCAGCTGTTGCTGCTGATGCTTGCCGGGCACCGGAATGTCGGTGCGCCCTGGCAGGTGGAATTCCTTCTCTGACGCGGCACAATCCGGGGTTTGCTCAGTCGCGGCGTCCCATGCGGTAATCGAGATAGAGGACGTGCACCTTGATCTGGTCTCCGGCATAGTAACGGGGAAAATGCGCCATCTTCAGCATGTGAGCGATGCTGCCCGGATTTCCGCTGCTCCATTCAACCAGTTGGTGCAGGACATGATCGAGGTTTGAGGCCCACAGTCCCGTACTGCTCGCCTCTCTCCGCGCGAATTCCAATGCGATGGGCGGCACGAACTCCTTCAACTCCAGCCGTTCCGCTTTACCCGCGCACATGGGCTGCAAATTCCCAATGTCTTCCATGTGCGGTGTACGAGCTACGAAGATCACCGGAGTCCGATCAAGATAATTGAGGTCCTTAATAAGACCGGTCACCACGCGTGACGGACCCGCCAGGTGATCAAGCGCGAGGGAAAACGGATGTTTTTCGAGCGCTCGTTGCACAATGCCCTTTAAAGATCCTGTGCGCAGAGTCGTACAGTTTGCCGGAAGGATAATTCCGGGCCTGGCTACGCGGCGCAGCTCCTCAATCAGAGCCAGCAACATTTCGCGCGGAGACTGGACATGGGGAGCAAACAGGACGAGCGGTTGTGTTTGGACAAAGGCCCGCAGCAGGCGCGTCTTGCCGACCGCTTCCGGACCAAAAATCAGCATCGACTTCCGTCTCTGCGCCTGGGCCTGCAATCGAGCCAGTTCTTCAGTGCGCTCGACGACCGCCACATACTGCTGAGGATCGATGGTGCCGTTAACAGCCAAAACGGCCATGTTGGAGCCTCATTTGGAAGCCTATTTCTTGTTGAACCGTTTACACGAGTGCCAAAACTTCCCTTTCCAATCTGTCGAGCCGCTCAACTGCAGACTGCACAGCGGGTGTACCTTCTTCTTTAACCTTCCGTGCCCGGTCAAGTGCCTGTTCTGCGATGCGGCTGATTTCATGCAGCAGCTTGCGAATCTCGACCTCCAGACGGTCCCGGCTCTCCTGAATGCGGTTGAGGACATCGTTTTGCACCCGCGCGCTGTTCGTTTCCAAAAGGTGCCGCAGGAATTCTCGAGCCGCGTTCGTGATCATCTTGCGTGCGCCCACAAACGGCAAAAAAACGCCGGCGAGCCACCGCAGCGGCGATGGGGGTTCCGCAGTTCCAATGAATTTTTCGAAAATGAAGCTCGAACGCACGCGAAGGCCCTTCTCTGGATCGAGCGCATGGGGCATCCGCGTCAGCTCGCTGAGACCGGCATCCGCGAGCTTTTTCAGAAAGTTGTTTCCCATCTCCACAAATCGATGGGCCACAGCTCGATATTGACGCTCGCCCTCTTCCTGCTCAGGTTTGAGCCAGGGCATCACCTTGCTGCGCGAGATCTCCTGGGCGAGGTGCATCGCTCGCCGCCGATAATGTGGACCAAAGCCGAGTGGCACGGACGATAGGCCACTATTGAACTCTGCTTCAGATTCGGTCCATGCGGAGCTGAAGAACTGCTTGTGCCTGTCACCGAAGAGGTCCGAAATCCGATGCTGCTCTGCCATAAAGATAAAACTGAGCTCGCGCATCGAGCGCTCAGCCTCGCTGATGGTTTGTTTCATGAGCTCGATGCGCCGTTCGGATTCTTCGATCGGCCGCTGAAGAGCGTCTCGGTCCTCGCGGATAACAGCCAGTACCTGTTCGCTCAGGCGCTGGAGCCCCCGGTCGCAAGCGGCGCGAACGAGATTTCTGCCCGAGTCCTCAACGAGATTGTGCAAACTGGCCAGCAGTTTTTCCCAATCCCGCAACGGTCCGCGGTTTTCTACGCGTTGGGCGGCGCTCACCTCAAAAACCTCGCCCATCGGGCGATGCAGCCGCTTTTGCAGAATGTCGCGGGTGAACTTCGCCGCCGCTGCACGCTCCGGGTCGCTGGTGCGATCGGATTTGTTGATGACCAGAATTAAGTCCTGAACTTGCTTGCCAACCGCCTCAACCAGCGCCAACTCCTCGCCCGCAATCGGCGGATCGGCTCCGACCACGACCAAGGCTGCATCGATGTGAGGAATGAATGCCTGCGTGGTCGCCGTATTTCCGGTGAAGACCGAGCCCAAACCTGGCGTATCCACAAAACACATGCCGGAGGACAATAAAGAGCTGGGCACGAATACTTCCGCGCCGTCCACGTGCTTTCTGTTTTCGGGGTTCAGTTCTTCGGTCACGTATTTCTTCAAGTCGGACATCGCGACGTCCCGCCACGAGCCATCCCGCATACGAATCCGCGCGTGAAGTGCATCGCCAAACCGAATCACGGTAGGCACTGCCGTCACCGGAACAAACCCGGTCGGGACAACCTCATGGCCGACCAGCGCGTTGAGCAGGGTGGATTTGCCTCGCTTGAACTGACCGACACAAGCCACATAGAAACGTCCTTCGGAAACCCTCGCTGCGAGCTCGCGTGCTTCCTCGGCAACAGGCTCAGCTCCAAGCTCCTGAGCCAGCCCCACGAGTCGCAGCAGACGGGATGCGCCATCCATACACACTGGTGTCTCCGTCGGAAGGCTGCCGTATTCCTGCACCGTCGAACTCGTGTTATATTCCCGCATCTGCTATCACGCTCTTCCTGAGGGTGTCTCCTGTCTATTTTCCGCAGCGCGCGAATACCGGATCACCTCGACGCGGGACATCGCGATGAGACCCTCCTCAACCATGACGTCGAGATGAGGAATCAATTTCTCAATCTGTTCCTCCTTATCGATGATGGTCAACATGATCGGTGCGTCTTTGGAGAAAGTCCAATGACTGGCATGGTGGATTCTGGTGCTGGCCCCGTACCCTTCAATCCCCCGATACACGGTAGCGCCGGCCATTCCCAGTTCCATGCATTTGGACACAATCGCTTCATGCAGGGGCTTGCCCTGCCATCTGTCTCTCTCGCCGAAATGAATGCGTAACATCCTTGCTTGAAATTGGTCTTTCATGGTCGAGCCTCCGCTCATACTGAAGCGCTCCTTGACTGCGGCTCCGGCTGATTGACTTCCAAGGCGCGGTAGGAGTACTTGATGATGTCCACGTCTGAGAAAACGACCAAACCCTCTTCTACCATCTGATCGACAAGGGGCAGAAAGGATCGGAGTTTGTCCTCGGTATCAACCGCCGAGAGCATGATGGAGCAATCGTGTGACAGGTGCAGGGCCTTGTCCTTGTGCATCCGCCGGTGTGCGCCATAGCCGAGAATGCCGCGGTAGACGGTGACGCCGGCAATATCATTGGCCCGCATGGCCTCGACCAGGGCTTTGTAAAGTGGCTTTTCTCTCCATTGATCGGCTTCACCAATATAGATGCGCATGATCTTCGCTTTGCCTTCCATCTTCAGATGCGCGGGAGGAATGGCCTTCTTCGGTTTCGAGATTTGTGCCGGCTTGGCAACCGTCGTCTCCTGTACTTCGATCATGCCCGTACCTGCAAGCTCTTCGAGTTTGCCGAGGATCTCATTCACCTTCTCGGGCGTTTCGATGAACTCAATTTTGAGCGGCAGGTGATCTGAGATCTCGACGATGCTCGCGGAATGCATGTGATGATCCGCGCCGAAGCCGGCAATGCCCTTTACAACCGTCGCCCCGGATACACCCTTATAGAATAGGAAGTCAAGAATGCTTGAATACACCGGCATTCCGTGGTGTTTTGACCCCTCGCTGACGTAAATTGAGACCTTGAGAGCTTTCCCCGCTTTCAGCATTTATCCTCCCTTGCTCCGAGACCGCGTGCTTGTGAAACGCGATCGATCCGTATCTACCAATCATTCCGCCAACTCCGCACACGCTGGACGTCCGAGTCATGCGGTCTCGCGGCTCACACCCGTAATCCGCGTTGCGAAACCAGAAACTCCGCAGCCTTTCCAAGCGCGCCCCATCCGGCCCGATCCATATCGGGCTCGTTGCGCAACCGATCCTGATCTTCCATCAGTTGCCGGCGGCAAGTCTGTACGACAGCATCGATCCTCGACGCCAAAATGGGCGGCAATTCGCGTCGAAGCTTGGTTGCATGCGGGATGCACAGAACTGCTTCCGTTCTTAGCCAATCGGCCACATCGGGTCGATGGAGGCAAGTGGCCATCTCCCGAATGCGCAGATCCTCTTCCGCTCTGACTTCGTTACAAACGTCGCACGCTTGAGTTCCATTCGCGATCGATTCCGGCTCACTCAACATCCCGATGAAGGCTTGAGCAGCAGCTGGAGCATCCTGAACGGCAGCGAGGCCCCAGGCGTGGAAATTACAGAGGCAATGGGTTTCCGATTCCCATCGTTTCTGTAGTCTCCCTGCCTGGTACTCCTTAAGGAACTTGCAAAACGGACATCCAGGCTCATGCAAAACCTGCAAGATCGATTGATAAACGACAAGTTGTCGATGTGTTCTCACCCCAGTACCTCCGCGAGAACCGAACCGCCCCAGACAGCTATGAGGCCCACAAGCAGGCTGCCGACTGCGTAAAGCGCCGCGAGCAGAAAGGCGCCCGAGCGAAGATTCGAGAGTGTCTCCCACTCATACGTGGAAAACGTGCTGTAGGCACCCACAAAACCAACCGGAATCAGAAACCGCCACGCCGGATTTAGTTCGGCGCGCTTGCCCAGATATGTGAGCGCAAATCCTATAATGACGCAGGCCGTAATGTTGATGACGAACGTTCCGTAAGGGAACTTCGTGCCGAGGCGGCCGGAGATCGTAGAACCGACCCAGTAACGAGCGACCGAACCAAGCGAACCTCCAACCGCAATGAATAGGTATTTCTCCAACGTCCAACCTCCTTGTTCAGCTACGTGTTTCTGCCGTCTCGACGCTCCAATTCAATAGTCGCGAAAGATCGCTTTCGAGCTCCGGCGAAGTCGTTGCATTGGACGATTGGCCATGCATTCGACCGAGTTGCGCACGATAAGCGTCGGCATACGAACTCACGAAGGCCTGCATCCTCCGAGTTGTGTGCTCGCTCCATTGGCTGAGTGCTCGACCATATCGGTGCAGCTCATCCTTGAAGGATTCCCCGAATGCCTGGCGAAGGCCATGTCGAGCAAGCGCAGTTGCGGTTTTGTGCCCGCACCAGCTCCAGAAAAATGCACCAATCGGATGCGGAACGGAAGCCATTTCAAACCGTGGCGCATTTCGGAGGAGCGTTTCGGCCTCCTCCTCGGTAGGCATGTCGGAACGTGCGATCTCGGTTGCTACCTGCCTTAAGCCGGTAACCGCATCGTTCAGCGATCTACTTGTGTTGACGAGAGCAAGATCGACATGTTTTTGGATCACGTCGCCAGTCCACTCCGCCAGGGTAGATGAATCAATTTGGGAGCTCGCGCCTGAGCAAATGCGAACTGCTGCCATCTCCGCCAGTTCAGCGAGGATGAACTCCGGACGCTCTCCCAGTTCAAGAAACGCCTGGTCCAAGCGGGTGCGCTGCTCGCCAATTTCGCCGCTGATATGTCGCAGACTCGCTTCGATCTCTTTCCCATCGTTCGTGGTCAGGGTTTGACGCTTGCCACGCTGGAGCAATGTCTCGAGCGCGGCGATGACTGACTCGCGAAGAGCTCCGATCTTGCGCGCAACCGACGCCTGGCCTAAATTCCGTGCCTGATTGAACCTCGGAAGCAACTGCTGCTCAAAGAATTGATTCAGCAATCCCGAGTGATCCGGAAGAGCGCTTACGGGCGCAACGTTGACTTTGAGCCCCAATTCGTTCTTAACCTGCGTCTCAACGTAGGTGGCGACGCGTTGAAGGTCCGCATTCGCGAGTAGGTCGGCCTTACTCAATAGCACGATTGCCGGGATTCCGCCCTCGTAAAGCAGGCGCAATGTTCCAAGATCTTCGTCATTCAATGTTGCGCCGGCATCGATGAGTAAGATCGCCAGATCGCAAGACGGCAAATAGGCCATGGTCTCGGCGGCGCCGCGCCGGGCAAGTGACCCCAGTCCAGGAGTGTCTACCAACAAAATGCCTTGACTCAGGCGAGAAGATGGAATTTCGACCAATGCGTTCGTCACGTTACGCTGATTACCCGGATTCCCGGTTTCACTCACCAGATTCCGAAATTCATCGATCGAAACTTCTTCATTGCGGCCGCTTGCAAATGTGATTTGGGCGCGAAGAGAATCTCCGTTACGCAGTCTCGTTGGGACAGCTGTAATCGGGTTGACTCCAACCGGCAAAACGTCTGTGCCCAGGAGTGCGTTGAGTAACGAGGACTTGCCGCTGCTCACCCTGCCGAATAATGCCACTTCGAGATTGTTGTCTTCGAGACGCGCCGCGAGCGAAGCGATCCTTGAGCGAAATTCGACCAGGCCATGCCGCGTGACCACCGTTTCGATCGTCTGCAAAAGCGCCACGTCATGGCCCGCGCTCTCCAGCCTCTTTAGGCGCGATTCGAGATTGATTCCCAGTTCCTGGCGCAGGTAGCGTTCCATGCTTTGGGCGACAGAGCGAAGCTCATGAACGACGCCGTTAAGTTCTTCGGCCACGTCCTCCGGCACTGTCCCCGAGCCACGCATGTAGCTCGGCTTCAATTCCTCGATCGCGATATCGACGAATGTCAAATGGGTGAGAGCGGCCCGAGTGGTGGGGATTTCCGGCGGATCGGGCACGATGTTCTGCCACGCCAGAGCGCGAAGAAGCTGCTCGCGGATTCGGCGGATATGATCCTCCAACACTCGCGTCTGCGCAGGAGTCACATCCACAACGTGCCGGGGAAACGGAGATTTTGACGCCGTCTCCTGGAGAATCTCCTCCACTTCGCGCAACAGCCTGTCGATATAGGAACACGTCACGCTCAGGCGCCTGCGGTGGGCTTCGTTGAGTTCCCCATGTTGTCGCGACTGCATGTTCATTGTGTGAATCTCGGGCATGACTCCTCCGCAATGCCACGGGGAATCACAGCCCTCGTAATAGCCTTGCCCACGGCAATTTCGGTGAGCGCAGTCGAGGCTTTGAACCGGATCGCCAGCAGCGCCGCGGCCGATGCCAGACTCATCCAAAGTGCGGAAAAGGCACAAAGGTTCGTCATCAAAGCGAACTCCTAGCTCTTATTAGGGGAACCGGCCGGGACACGACTCCGCAACAGGCTTCCCTGTCAGGAGTCATCATCTGTCCGGCCTATTGGATGGACAGCGGTTAAGGGTGAACTCCCTCACCACAACACGCAAGTCTATGCCAGATTCATGCTCTCCGTCAAGCGCCTTAGGAGAACTGTTGGCATTCGCGGAGACACAACACGAAATCCAGCCTTGTTCGAAGACAGAAGGCTATATGCCAATTGAGGAGTCCGCTTTCGGCCGATCCATTTGATGAACAGAGCCGATTACTAAGTCGCTCGGTACAGGAAGAGCACCAGCAAAAGAAAAGCAAGAACATAGACCACATAGGCGTTGAGCCGGCCGTGGTGCATGCCCGCCAGGAATCCGGCGATCCATCGCGTGGCAGCGCCCACGGGCTGCAGGAACAAGCGGTCCACCACATGCGTTTCCTCGCGTTGCCGGTGAATGGCGGTGCGGAAATGCACCGCGACCGTCTGACGGGTGTCCTCCGTGATGTTGGGCTGAAAGATCGCCTGGAAGACCACGCGCACCGGATTGGAAAATCCCGTCGCAGTGTAAGTCATCTGTGGCAGAAGCCGGGGAATTCCGCCTGCCCAGAGCGCGCGACGCGCCACCGCACGCCTGCGCGTCAACCTAGTCACGACAAACCACGCCAGCAGCAACAGAATCGCAAGAGCGACGATGCTGTAGGAGGGCGACATGGCAAATACCACCGGGTTTGCTTCCTGACCGCGCAGCAGCACCACCAGACCCCGTCCAGGCAATAGCCCCCTGCCCGATTGCGCCCCGATATTGTGGAAGTCCTGGAGAAACGCTGGTGGGAGTTGTCCATTTTCCGCGGTGGCCGAAAAAAACGGCTGTACCAGCGAGGTGGTGACGCTGGCTCCGGCCAGGGGTTCAACGGTTTGATTGAGCACTGGAAGAATGTAGGTAGGAAGAGTGCCGAGCAGCAGACAGACGATCGCAAGGAATGCTGGAGGGAATTTGGCGCCCGAGCGGGAGTGAGACTGCGGCTCCCATGTTCCCCTGCGCATGCCGAGAAAGCTTATGGCATATACCTTCACAAAACACGTAACCGCCAGCGCGGCGGTGAGCGCGAGAGCGGCGCCACAGAGGGCAAAGACGATCCGAACCGACGTTGACGACAAGACTGCGCTGCGCAATAGCGACTGCAATGTCATCCACTCGCTGACGAATCCGTTGAATGGAGGAACCGCTGAGATTGCCAGGCATCCAACAAGAAAGAGGATCGAGAGCCCGGGTAACAGACGAGACAGTCCGCCGAGCTGGTCCATGTCGCGCGTGCCGGTTTCAGCCTCCACATAGACCGTGCCTTGAAATAGAAGCGTCTTGTATATCGAGTGATTCAGCATGTGATAGAGCGACGCCGAAAGGGCGATGGCAGCTGACACCGGATGTCCGGAGGCGCGAAAAATCAGGAACGCGCCAAGACCGGCGACGATGATGCCTGCATTCTCGATCGAGCTATGGGCAAGCATCGTCTTCATGTCGTTATCCGTCGTGGCATAGAGAATTCCAACCAGCGCCGTGATGCTCCCCACGATCAATGCGACAACACCCGTTCCGTAACTCGTGTGGACCAGGTCGGCATTGAGCCGCAGAATTCCGTAGAAGCCAAGATTGAGCGTCACGCCGGCAAAAACAGGAACGAAGATGGACGGCGCCGCCGTATAGGATCGGGGAAGCCAGAAATTGACGGGAACCAGACCTGCCTTGACTCCAAACCCGAAGAACCCGAGAAGAAACACGCTCCACAAAGCTTGCGGTGAAAGACTGGCAGCCGCCGCGCTCAGAGCGGCAAACGAGAGATCGGTAGCAGTCCTGCCTAGAATCAGGAAAGCGACAGCCGCGGCAAGAAAGCCGGCTTCGCTCATCGCAAGCATGATGTAGCCCGCTGCCCTGTCCGTTTGGCGAGAGTCGTAATTGAGCAGAAGGAAACACAGGATCGACATGCATTCCCAGCTGATCAGGAAGAGCGGAGCGTCGCCGGCCACGAGAATCAGCACAACCGAGGCCATCAAGGCGAAGTACAGGACGCCATAGCGGTGCGCGGGATACGCGGCCTCTCGCTGGTCGCGAATGAAGTTTCTTACAAAGAGAGAAATCGAAAAATAAACAATTCCGGCTGCGAGCAGGAATATCGCGCTCAGGGCATCGAGGCGGATTGTAAAGCGGCCGAACCCATCAAGCATCCAGAGTGCGGCCTCGTAACTTTGGCCCGACAGTAGCACTGCCGCGGAAGCAAGAACCATCAGGATCGATGAGAGCGTCCCTGCAACAGCAATGACCAGCGGAGCGCGTTGCCGGCCCAGCAAGGCCGAAAGGAGAAATCCCGACGCACAGACCGTGAAGAGCGACACTAGGGAAATGCCGGTTACCGAAGCCATGGATTACGATCTCCCTTCGGAGACAAGGTCTCTGTTCCCAAGAACCTTGCGTCCCGTGGCAACAAGGAGGCCATGCAGAATTGCCAAGGGAGGAGGAGGATTCCCCGGGACTTCAAAATCTACCGGCAACACCGAGCCGGCGCCCCCTGCACAGATAAAGCTGTGGCCAAACACCCCGCCTGTGATGGCGCAACTTCCCACGGCCATCACACGCCGGGTCGTTGGCATCGCCTCCCAGGTCTTGAGCAGTGGCCCTCGCATGTTTTCACTCACCGGCCCTACGATGAGCAGAAGATCCGCGGTGCGCGGCGTAGCTGTAAAAAAGAATCCCAGCCGATGCATGTTATAGAGAGGATTGTTCAGCAGCTTGACTTCATGAAGGCAAGCGCCGCAATCTCCGGCATCCACCACCATGATGTGCATGGATTTGGAAAAGGCGGGCGGTAGAGGGTCGCATTCGGTTTGCTTGGCAGGCAGCCTTGTCCATTCATAGCCGGAATCCCAACCCATCGGCGCGGGGATCGAAAGGTGGCAGCGCAGGCAATGCACGCACTTGCCGAGATCCACGAATGCCGATTTGCCGTGCGCGACGATCGCATCGGCAGGGCAGATTTCCGCGGCCCTTTGAGCCTCCCCGGCGGATTCAAATTCAGTGTTGACCGGACGGCCGGGAGATACTCCCGAAGCCGTTTCTGCCCTCTGTGGGTAGCGGGTTGTTTGAATGCCCTTGCGCAATCCGTGCCAGAACCAAAAACTCATTCGAGTTCACCTCTACCGGTCACATTCCGTTGCGGACAGGCCGAAAGTCGCGAGAATGATCGGAAAATCCTGAAAGGCAAAATCTTCGGCCGCCTCATGAAATCCATGCCAATTGCTGAAGGATGGCGTGATCGCGCGGTACCGTTCGACCAAGCCTGCATTATCGAGACTCACCCAGTGCAGAGCCGCGCCTCTTGGCGCCTCGGCCCATCCGAGCGCAGCGCCGCTTTGGCTCCCCTCGCAAAGCAAACTGACCGGGCCCGCTTCCAAGGCGTCGATTGCCTGGTGGATCAGCTTCACTGATTGGGTTGCTTCCGCGAACAAAACGCGCAGGCGAGCGTACCCGTCCCCTTCGGATTCACAGGGAACATCAAATGCGTATTTCTCATAGCCCGAATAGGGGCAGGTTTTCCGCAGATCGCAATGCTGCGCGGACGCGCGGCCAATCGGACCTACAAGGTTCAAATACCGCGCGCTCTTTCGATCGACGACTCCTACATCTTCGAGACGATCCAGGAAGCTGCTGCTATAGCGAAGCCGATTCTCAAGGATGCGCAGATCCTTTTCAGCCTTGTCGACTGAGAGCAGGAGTTTCTCACATTGATCCGCATCGAAGTCGCGGCTCAACCCGCCGGGAATGTTCAATCCGAAGAGATACCGGTGACCGGTAAAGACGCAGGAAGCACGCAGCAATTCCTCCTCGATGATGGAGGCTTGCGCCGTGGAAACTGCCAATGCGGTGGAGTCGCATGTAGCGGAAATCGCGCCTGCGTGATGCCTCAATCTCTCCAGCTCGGCAATCAGGATGCGGAAGCGCGCGGCCCGTGTGGGCGCCTCGACTGAATGGATTGTCTCCACGGCCCGGCAAAATGCCAGCGAATGAGCGAACGCAGACGTCGCTGCGAATCTCTCCGCGAGCAATAAAACATCCAGAACCCTTCGGCCTTCGGCAATCTTTTCGACGGCGCGGTAGTTGTAGAAAAGGCGTGGCACCGCACGGATGACATCTTCTCCAACCGTCTCCAGCAGGAAATGCACTGACTCGCCGAGACCTCCCTCATACACTGGTCCGACCGGCATGGCGAACGAACCTGGGTCTCCAACGATCAGCCGCGGCTCCCACTCAAGATCGAGCTGCCGCCCCAGCGCGGCCTGGGTCGCGGAAAAAGTCTTGCGCATCGGATCAATGCCTTCACGCCAGATCTGATCGTGAAGGATAAAGTCGCCCAACCGGGGATGCCCTTCGAAGCGAATCCCGAAAAGATCTTCGATCTCGCGCTCATGCCAGTCGGCCGCATTTACTTCGGCAACGATACTTGGCACGGTCGTTGTCTCGATCGGCAAGGAGAGCAGCACGTCGATCCATCCCGATCCTGGAAGAAGAAACGCGTAATGCAATTGCCAATGACTGGATTGATCTTCCGCAATCATGCCGCCAAATTGGCAGGCCCAATCCATGAACAGAAACTTGCACAGCGAGGGGAGCGAACCAGGCTGGGCCAGCGAAAGCACAAGCGCGAATCCGTGGTCGGCCGGCAAGGGAGAGACCGCGCTCCCGAAGCGCTCCGCGATTTGGCCAGTCAAATCCCCCAGCCCCGCGCCTCCATCTCCGCAAACCGGTGAGGAATAGGCTGCCATTTCAATGTCCTCCCAATTGTTGTGCCGCAAGCTGCAAGAGCGAATGCACTGGGCCGGGAATGTAGACGCCCAGGATAACGACCGGAACCGCGGCCAGGACTAGAGCCGTGCGGCAGCTTAGCGGCAACCGCTCGACCGGCGCAGTTGACTCGGGCTTGCCAAACAACATGCCGTTCACTTGCCGCATGATCGCAACAAATGCAACGACGATAAAAATTGTGAGAATCGTTACGGAAACATTGTGTCCCGATCGGAGGCCGGCGGAAAGAATCGAGAACTCGCTCAGAAATATCGGGAACGGCGGAGCGCCGGCGATGGCCAGCGAGCACACAAGCAGCGCGCCGCCAGTAAACGGTGAGATCCGGAACAACCCACGCACCTCGCTGATCTGGCGGGTTCCGAGGGTCATGAGCACCAGGCCTGCGGTGTAGAAGCAAAGAGACTTGGTGATGGAATGATTCATCATCTGGGCCACGGCCCCATAATCGGCTCCGCGTGTCGCAAAGCCTGCCGCGACCAGGATGATGCCCATATGTTCCACCGTGGAAAAGGCAAACATCCTCTTGTAATCGCGGACCTGAATAAGCAGGAATGCGGCGATCCCGACGGAGAACAGACCGATCACCACCATCCAGTTGCCGAGGCGAGCCTCGCGCGACGCCAGTACGATGGAAAGAAATCGCAGTATGACATAGAGCGGTATTGTGGTCTTGATTCCGGACAGGACTGCGCAAACCGGCGTGGGCGCCTGGCTATGAGCGTCCGGCAGCCAGGTGTGCATCGGAGCGAGCCCCGACTTGGCGCCGAATCCTACAAATACCAGCAGGAAAGAGAATTTCAGCAGATTCGGCGGCATAGTGGCCGACATAGCGGAAAGCGCGGTCCAGGTCTCTGCCGTTCCGCCGCCGCTCGTGTGGAAAGCCCAGTACAGCACCAGGAATCCAAGCAGCGAGATCGGCGCTCCCATGATTGTCAGGATAGCCATCTTCCAGGCGGCTTCGAGCGACCCGGCGTTGCTCTCGAAGGCTACCAACAGCGTTGCGAACAGGGTAACCAACTCCACTCCGACCCAGGCCAGATTCGGGCTGGCGAGCGCGGGCACTATGGCCAGAGCAAAAACCAGCAAATTGGAGTTCGTGTAAAACCACCACAACCTTTCGCTTGATTGGCCGCCGTGACGCATGTAACCGCCGGCGAAGATTGCAGCCAGCGTGCAGACAAGAGTGACCAGCAAGAGCACGAGAGATCCCAAGCCGTCCACTTCAACCCAGCCCGGAATTGCAACAGAGCGCCCGCTTGCAAGAACCTGCCCTGCAGTCACTACCGCTCCAATAAAGCTGAGTGACAGACATAACACGGTTGTGCCCCAGGCAATCGTGCGCAGCGGTTTCAACCAGCACAGCAACGCGGCAAAGAGTGGAAGGAAGACGGCAGCGGTCAGCATCATTGCTGAGGCTCCTCTCTCAATTCGCTCATGGACGCCGCTTCGGTGGTTCCGATGGTTTCAGTGATGTTGCGCGTGAGTACGCCAATGACCACAACGATCAGAATCACGTCGATTGCGATCGCCAGTTCGGCAATCAGGGGCAGGTCGGGTGCGATTGCGATCCCGGCAAGAAATGCGCCATTCTCCATGGCAAGGATGCCGACCATTTGAGGGAGGGCTTCACGCCGTGCAATCAGGGAATATGCACCGATGAGGACCCCTGCCAGGCCAATGGGCAGGTTCACGTGGATTACCGGGTCTGGCGTAATCGCAAGCATGGGACTGACGAGGAACTCAGCAGCGATCGCCAGCAGCAGTGCAAGCAATAGAGAGGAGGGAATGTTGATGACCTGATTGATCTCCCGGCGCTCGTAGAGGTCGCCCGGAAGGGTGCGCTTGAGAACCCACGGGATGGCGATGACCTTGGCCGCGATCGTGATGACGCCAAGGACCAAAAGGTGAATGGAACCGCGGTTGAACCCGATCAGGAACGCGGACGCGGACAGGAAGAGAGACTGCACGATAAAGAACCGCATTACGCCCTGAACCTGACGAGTCGCCACCATCCCGAACGCGGTGAGAAGGATCAGTCCCGCCGATAAAGCGTTGAGACCTTCGACCAACTGTGTCTGAGCACCGGCCATTGCTTCCCTCTTTCTAAACACCGGAAGTTGAAAAGATGCTGGCAATCATGGCCGCGACGGAAATGATGAATGCGGCTCCGAGAAATTCGCTGATGCGGAAGAGGCGCAGCTTGGCCAGGGAAGTTTCGATCATGACCAGAACTACAGTGAAGAGAAGAATCTTGAAAAGGATCAGAGGGATCGCGAGCAAGACGTGACCAGGTTGCAGGTCATCGGCCAGGCCCCAGGGTGCAAGCAATACATTGAGAAAGATGCAGGTGAGCACCAGGAACTTCATCTGCCCGCCCCACTTCATCAACGCTGCCCCACGGCCGGAGAATTCCAGTCCCTTTGACTCGTCGATCATCGCCAATTCAAAATGCCCGGTTGGATTATCTACTGGGATCCTTCCGCCCTCTGCCAGAATCAACATGAAAAAGGCGATCAGCAGCAGGATATGCGCCGGTGAAAAGAAAGCCGCGGGACTGGCGACCCACCTCTTCTGAACGATGTACGGTATCGTCGATTGCGCGACAAACGACACGGTGAAGAACACAATCATGAAGACCGGCTCTGCCAGGAAGCCGACCATGCGCGTTCGGCTTGCTCCCATCGGCCCATACGGGTTCCCGGTATCGACCGCTGCAAGAGCGGTGAAGAACCCGGCAAGCGCGAGGAAAAAACCTCCCGCAAGCATGTCTCCCATGAATGCAAATGCCAACGGGTAGTCGGTCAATACAGGGATCAGGCTGGCAACGAAGAGCGGGATGATAAATACCAGGAAGGGAGTGAAGCGGAAGATCCACGTCGTCTCAGAAGAGACGACCTCGTCTTTGTGAAAGAGCTTCCAGAGATCCCGGTATGGCTGAAAGATGCTCGGGCCGCGCTTGCTCTGAACAATCTCTTTGAGCCGGCTGAGAACACCGGCGTACAGAGGGGCAAGGCCGATCACGAACAGGAGTTGAATGATGTTGTACAGAATGGTGCGTGTCATCCCTGCACCTCACCAAATAAACCTGATTGAATTTTCAAAGGTTGATTGCCGGAGAAGCGTCTACAGGGCGTGCATGCGCGCGAACAGAATCCGACCGGCCCGGGAATCTCAAATCCAGGCCAAAATCCAGAACGGATCGCTTTACCCCCCGTTTGAAAACGCGAGGGCACAGCCCAAGTGTTCCTCATGAGCACGAACTCCTCAGTTTTCTGATCAGGGATTGGGCCGGGACACAACTCCGTGGCAGGAATCCCTGTCAGGAGTCATCATCTGTCCGGCCTATTGGATGGACAGCGGTTAAAGGTGAACTCCGTCACCTCAACATTGCCTGAATCGTAGGAGCTTGCACGTTCAAAGTCAAGTGACCACTGACACCTGAGCGGAGGCCACGAGACTTGGCCGTGAATTTGATCGCGATAGCGCAAGCGGTAGAATCCTGGTTGCCTCGTCAGAAGAACCGGGTTCCGATCATGTCGCAACGATCCCGCCCTTAGGACGGCATGAGATTCATATCGGTAGGCTGGAGCGGGTTGTGCGCCTCTGGGGCGCGTCGGTCGACGGCGGCATCAAGCGCAGGCATCGCAATCCTGTTTTCGAGCCAACCAACAGGTAAGTCCGCGCGTGGGTCAACGAAGCCGAAGCGCACATAGCAAAAGCCGGCCGTCAGAACAACAACAACGGCGATTGCGAATCCGAGAAGAAACTTGAGCATGATGGTTCTCCTTTGAGTCATTTTGAGTGGAAGCAGGTTGAGCGCGAGCGAGGTGTCAGTACCAGATTCGAAGCCCGAATACGAACTGGGTATCGCTGGTTGTCTCACCAGCCGTTCGCAAATAGTTGGCGGTATTGCCGTATTTCCCGTTGTAGGCGAAGCCGATGTAGGGAGCGAATTTGCGACTCACCTCGTAACGCAGGCGCAAGCCCGCATCCAAATCCGATAAACCCGAGCCAATCTGGCGCCCAGGGTCGCCCTTGCTGTAGAAGTTCAGCTCTGCCTCTGGTTGCGCAATCCATCGCTGCGTGAGCAGCAAGTCATAGGAGCCAGTCATTCGACCAGCAATGTGGCCGCCGTCCCGGATATAGAGCGTTGGAGCAATTTCGAAGTAACCAGGTGCGAGCCCCTCGATACCGGATACGGCCCACGCACGCCGCGGACCTGAGTCCAGATCGGTCCGCACGCCGGCCTGCGCATCGAAATAGCGTACATGAGGAATCGGGCGGTCAAACATCGCTTCATGATCGCCGTCGCTGATTGAACCGTTCCCGCTGAAGCCTTCCGATTTGACCCATAGCTTGTTCATGTCGGTCCCAATCCAGCCTTCGCCATCCCAGCGGAATTCACTCACCGAACCACTGGTGCGGCCCTCGAACTGATTGAGCCTTGCGTGGGTGAGTACCGGGTTTTCCATCATGGAATCCTTCATGCCGGGAGACGGCATGGACATCTGCGCACTCACCTGCTGAGTGGAGCCCGCGGAGAGCACCAGGACAAGAGCCGTACGCCAAATCGAGGCTGCTGCGAAAACAACACGAACCTTACCGTGGTCAGGTCTTAGCGCACTCATGGCTTCACCACCACAGTGCGGAACGGACAGCATGAGTGGGGAAGCGGCGTCACGATCCACTCTCGACCTTCCCGGAATCCAGGAGCAGATGTTGGAGGCAGTTACAACAACGGGTAAGCCGGTGATCTTGGTTCTGGAGGGTGGCCGACCGCTCGATATTCGCTGGGCTGCTGAGCATGTGCCCGCGATTCTCGAGGCGTGGTATCCGGGCACGGAAGGTGGAGATGCTGTGGCCGATGTGCTCTTTGGGGACGTGAACCCTGGCGGGAAACTGCCTGTGAGCTGGCCGCGCACAGCGGGCTCGGAGCCGCTTTATTACAACCACACCCTCACGCACGAGCCCGAGGATGCGCCTCAATTCACGTCCCGCTACTGGGACATCAACTCCAAGCCGCTTTACCCCTTTGGCTACGGACTGAGCTACTCCGACTTCAAGTTCGACAACTTGCAATTGAGCAAAACCAGCATGGGCATTGGCGAAACAACGGAAGTTTCCGTCGACGTGACCAATACTAGCTTCGTCGCTGGCGACGCCGTCGCACAGCTTTATATCCATCAACGCTACGGCTCCGCCTCGCGGCCAGTCCGGCAGTTGAAGGGATTCGAGCGCATTTCTCTGCAGCCCGGAGAAACAAAAACTCTCAAGTTCCCGCTTGGAAAGGACGAACTCAAATATTGGAATCCGCAGACGAAGCAATGGATCGTGGAATCGTCCGAGTTTGACGTATGGGCCGGCGAAGACTCAACGGCAAGCCTACACGTCGATCTCAAGGTCACTCAATAGTGTGCATGCGCGCCGGGGGTCCGGGCCCTCAGCGATCTGGACTTGCAGCTTTGGAGACAGGAAATGCACGTAAACCGGGCGCTTCCGCAACTACCAACCTGGCACCAACGGCGCGATTCGCGAAGCCCATGGATGCTGGCAAAATAGAATCAGGACAGCATCTTCTAGTTTTACGGCCCAGGGGTGAGATGTGTTTGAGCTGAAAGTACGAAAACACTATGGAAGCGCGGGAGCAGCGTTGCTTTTGTTGGTGTTCTTTGGGGAACTGACATTCTCGATCCAACAGCAATCATTGTCTTGGGATGAAGGTGACCATATCTTCGCCGGCTATATGTCATGGAAGAAGGTCGACTTTGGCATCAATCCCGAGCATCCACCTCTGGTAAAGGCGCTAGGGAACCTCTGCACAAGTCCGCCACCGGCTTCATTGTTAATTAAACTATAACCATGAAGCGAATGGCGCAGATTCAGCAGACACTGGCATCGCAGGCGAGTTTTTCCAAGTATGGGCGCAAGAGCAA
>JBAUBR010000026.1:0-1822 GCA_049676965.1 Occallatibacter sp. | reverse complement strand
CCATCTCTGATGGCTTTCCTCCGTTCTCTCTGATTACTTATGTTGCGTCAGCAGTGCTTCATGACCGCATGAGTACTGCGCATTGACAGTGCTACGCAACATAACTTTAAACACCACATAACTCCGCTTATGTGGTGAGCAACATAACGGGAGGTCATTCAATGATTACGGAACGGGCAATGCTCGCCGCCGTCCACATCAGCATCTGGACGGCCATCAAACACGACCGCAAGGTCAGCCGCGATGTCGCCGATCAGCACGGGGCGCACCAGGGCGCGGGCCGCTACAACAAGCAACTGTTACGCGGCGCAGACAAGCTGGATGAGCTGCGCACGCTCGCCGGCCAGATCCGGCAGTATTTCTACAAGATCACGCTGCCGTGGTCGGACGAAGGGTTTCGGCTTCTGCCATCCAACTTCTACTTCGATCTCATGGCGCGGATGCGCGAGTTCGAGGCCGGATTTGAACAGGGCGTCGAGAGCTTTCTAGGCGTCTATCCCCAGTACATCGAGCAGGTAAACACGAACGAACCAAAGATTGCGAGGTCGTGAGCGCTGCAGCGGGCCGACGAGGCAGCGGGAGTGTCTGACACGCGAAGCGGACTTCGCAGGGCCCTGGAATCGTCGTAGTTAGCTGCGGATCCTGTGCGAATGTCACCTGTCTCCGACAAATGGCAGTTCTTCATTTCCAATGGCCCGAAAATGTGATCTTCAAGAAATTCAGAAAATGACTGGCCTGACACATTGGAAATCACCTGACCCAGGACCCCATACCCAAGGTTCGAGTAGTCGAAGCGCTCTCCCGGCGGCCAGAAAACAACGCCGTAGCGCTCAATAGCAACTTCGGTTGAAACTTGACAGTCGACGTCGCCTACGAGGCACGACCGGTCGTATGTTGTTAGGCCGGCGGTATGGTCGGCGACTCTGCGGACCGTGGCTTCGGAAACGTTCCACATTGGGCTACGGAGCTTCGCCGACTGTAGATATCCGTTGACGGGAAGGTCGAGATCAATCTTGTGCTCTGCTTCGAGGATAATCAGAGAAGTCCCGGTAAAGGCTTTGGTTACTGACGCCACGTAATAAGGCGTGTTCGGCGTTGCGGGAACGCGTTTTTCGCGATCGGCGAGACCATAGCCCGACTCGAATAGCACCTTTCCATGGCGAACTACGGAAAGGGCTATCGATGGGACAGTTCCTGGGTTCACTCGTTCGCGAATGGCCCTATCAACCGCTTCGATCTTCTGGCGATCTTCTGAAGTATTTCCAGCGTGTGTCTGACCCCACAGTTTGGACCCAATTGCAAAAACGGCTACTGTCGCAATCAATCGAAAGGCTGCTGTCTTTCCCATCGAAAAACCCCTGGGTGCTTCCTATGCTCAATCTGTGGCAATACCACAGTGACGGTCAATATAGCCCGATAGGGCAACCGCCAAGTCGGGCGATTCACGCTATTCGGATTATTACAGCGCTGGCAACCTCCCGTGTAGTCGGTCAGTATTCGGAGATTCCCCGCGGCGCGAACTATCAGATATCGCCAACAGGGCGACGCACTCATTGAGCGCTTCACGGTCTAGCAACGAAAGAGCAAGCCCGCCTTAGGTAGCTTCTGGAACACTGGTTCCTTCATCCGCACGGCGAACATAAGCGATGAGTGTCTTACCGATTCCGCTATCATTGCGCTTCCGCCGGATGCCACGCTGCCGCGCGAGCATTTCCCGCCGAGGCTATTCCATGCAGCGGAGGACCCAATTGGGCTCTTCACAGATGACGGTGTAGCGCTGGGCGTCGGCGTGCAATCGTCAGAGGAACGTGAGGCGGGTCGC
>JBAUBR010000025.1:0-16504 GCA_049676965.1 Occallatibacter sp. | reverse complement strand
GGCGGCGGCAGGCGCGGCGCTGGCCAGCATACGCGCCAGATCGGGCAAATCAGCGGGCGGCGTGGGCTGGCCGCCGAACTTGAGGCGGATCTTGAGATCGCCGCGCTCCAGGTCGAACTCGGCGACCTGGTATTCCTTCAGGAACTCGATGAGCTGCTTCAGGTCCTTGAGGTCTTGTGGGTTCATTCGTTCCTTGGTCTTCCGCGCGAAACAGGCCGGAGGGGAATCAGATTCGATCAAAATCGGAGCCGATCACAGTTCAATAAGAGCCTTGGGCGCGGGGGTGAGCACCTGGGCTCCGTTGCGGGTTACTGCCACCATATCTTCGATGCGGATGCCGAATCGGCCGGGCAGATAGATTCCCGGCTCTATGGTGACCACCATGCCCGGCTGCAGCCGGGTTGTCTGTTGGGCGCCGATACGCGGCGGTTCGTGAATCTCCAGTCCCACGCCGTGGCCGGTGGAGTGGGAAAACGCATCTGCCAATCCCGCCTTGCGCAGCACGCCGCGCGCAGCCTCATCTACCTCTCCGCAGCTTGCGCCGGCGGTGACCGCGGCGACGGCGGATTGTTGTGCTTCGAGGACGGATTCGTATGCCGAGCGCTCGCTTGCGGCGGGTTTGCCCAGATGAACGGTCCGGGTCATATCCGAGCAATAACCCTTGTGGATTATACCGAAGTCGAGGGTCAGGAAGCCTCTGCGGGGCAGCGGGGCGCTAGTCGCGCGACCATGGGGCAGCGCCGAGCGCACGCCTGAGGCGATGATGGTTTCAAACGACATGGCTTCGGCGCCGAGCAGGCGGGCTTTGTGTTCGAGCTCCGCGGCGAGTTCGATCTCGGCCATGCCGGGGCGGATGACGGTGAGGATGTGGTCGAAGAGCTTGCAGCCGAGCAGCGCGGCTTCGCTCATGATGGCGAGCTCGTCATCGTCCTTTTGCTCGCGCAGGGATTGAACCAGCGGCACCGGCAGCGACGAGAGAAAGCTGCGGCGCAGGCCGGCGGGCAAAGCGGCCCTCCAGCGCGTGAGGTCGGCGACGGTGGTGGATGCGGGATCGAAGCAGGCGAAGTCCACGGCGCGCTGCGCGGCGAGCCACTGCGCGGCGGCGACGGCCGGCGGAACGGAGACGATCTCCACCGGGGCCACGTGGACTTCTTCGGCGGCCTGAGCCTTGTAGCGGCCGTCGGTAAAGAAGCGGGCGCTGCGGCGGGTCACCGCGAGGGCGGCGCTGGAGCCGGTGAATCCGGTGAGATAGCGAATGTCGGGCAAATGTGTGATGACGAGTCCGGGAATGCCGGCGCGGATGAGCCGGCGGCGCAAGGCGCCCGTGCGGCGGGGATAGTTCACGGGGAAAGGTATATCACGACAGGGGTCGGGGATCAGGTGCCGGGCTGTCGCATCTGGTTGGCGGATTTCAAAACTGGCGACGAGATGAGCGGACTCAAGCCGACGAAATGCAGCGACTCGTGGGTGATCATGGATGCATCGTCCTGATCCCTGATCCCTGACCCCTGTTCCCTGTCTTTACATCGCTGGCCTAACCGGCTTCTTCTGGTGCGGGTCGACTTCCAGTTCGGCGGCTTGCAGGTCGCTCTGGCGGTCCATCCACTCGTCGAGGCGGGAGCGCTTGAAGCGCCAGCGGTTGCCCAGCTTGAAGGCGGGCACAAAGCCCTCGGAGGCGTACTTGTAGAGCGTATCGGGAGATATGCCGAGATAATCGGAGGCCTGGCGGATATCCATGACCTCGCGCACTTCGGGGACCAGCAGGTTCGAGCGGGCTGCAGCGTTGCGCATGGCTTTCCTTCCTTGGAAACGGCTGTAGTTCGAGGAGGGCCGGTGAACTCGCCGGTCAATCTTGTGTATAACGCGTTTTCGCCAGCCATTTCAAGGAATTTCGGGATATGGGGGGATTTTCACCGGCTTTTCGCCCCAGAGTCTGATGCTCGGTGTGGGTCACCCGAGGAATCGAGGCACTATTTTGGAGCCGTACCGCGGTCCTCTACCACCCATCGTGTTGTTGGAACGGATGGTTCATCGATGCGGTAACGTGGAAACGTGACAACTTCAAGCGAAAACCTGAGGCCGATGGATCACACTGCGCAGAACCGCTGCTTCGGATGCGGGAAGGCGAATCCGATCGGGCTGCATCTCGAGTTCTTACTGGCCGACGACAACTCCGTAGTTTGCTTTGCGGCCATTCCGGACACCTGCGAAGGTCCGCGCGGCTATCTGCACGGCGGCATTATCGCCACGCTGCTCGACGAGACCATGAGCAAGTCGATTCGCGCGCGCGGGGTGGTGGCCATGACCCGGCACATGGAGGTCGACTATCTGCGCCCAGTGCCTTCCTGCGCAGACATCCGGATGGAGGGCCACGTGACGCGCAACGAAGGCCGCAAGCACTGGGCGCAGGCACGCATTCTGGACGAGAAAGGAATCGAGTTGGCGACGAGCAAGGGGATATTTGTGGAAGTACCGCGCCGGTAAGAGTGACGATCGAAGCGAGCCGGAGCCGTGCTGTTCGCGAACGGGCGGGTTGATTCAACAAGACTCTGGGACTAAGAATGAAAGTCGGTGCGCCACACTTCCACAATTCAAGAATCGCCGGACAAAGGCGTTCGCTCGCGCACGCGTGGATTGGCGTGAAGCTGGCGGGAGCGATCATCGCAGCTGCGCTGGCCGTGCTCAACTGTTGCGGCGTCCGGGCGCAAGATCTACCCCAGCCCGTGGCCGTTGCGAACGCGCCGAACCTGTTGCGGCTGGAAGGGACCGATGCCGGATCGGGCGTGCACTATGTGCGGCTCTTTCTTTCGTTGCCGAAGGAACCGAACGCGACGGAAGTCGCACCGCGATTCACGATCGAATGCACTGAAAACAAGAAAAAACGCGAGATGGCCTGGTTCGTAAGCTTTGGCGGAGTGGAAGACTTTGCCTTCACGCCGCCATTTCGCCCCACTCAAACCGATCTCTTCCCGCCGCGGTATCCAAGTGCCAATCTCAAGATGGTCTTTGTGGGTTACACAACATCGAAGCCATTCGCGCGGGCCTGGGCGGTGCTTCCATCCGGCGAGCTCAAATACCGCAATCCGGGGATGGAGAGCCCTAACATGGAGTCACCGCGATACTTCCTGCAATTTCTCAATTCCCTTCCCGGTTTTCGGATAAGTTATGCCAAACCGAAGAAGGGTGAAGCGCGGGAACTGTTCTTCGCGACTCAGCCACTTCTCGATGAAATCCGGAAGACTGCGATCTGCGAACAGTAACTCGGCGGGGCAGAACTTATGACCTACTTTCTAAGTTCAATTGAGATAGCCTGCCCGTCGACTGTTTTATCGGAGCTTTCGGCGTATTGGACGCGCGCCTTCATGTCTTCGAGGTCGTCACAAGGATGCATTGTGCCCTCCGGCGTAAATCCCGACGCGGTAAATTCCATCTTGAAATAGTTATTGTTATAAAGCGATACGGCTTTGCCCGCACCCTCCACGCGGAACTCGATTACCGATGGATAACTGCATTTGACGCCGCGTATAACTCCGAGCGCTTCATGCTTCGGTCCGTCCGCGGGCTCGATCGGGTGTTTAGGGCCGGTTTCCGTCGCAACCATGATGGTCGTTCCGGGAACTGTTCCGGCCTGAACGCTCGACGATGCACTCATCTGCGTGCGCGCTTCGCGAATCCCGTCGAGCTGCGCGAGCCGGCTTTGCACCATGGCCACTTCGGCCGGGTCCCGCGCCAGTTTGATGGCGCTGCGCAACACTACCGCGGCGTTGTCGTATTGATTCATCGTTGTGAATACGCTGGCCGCATTCATACGGATCGAAAAGCTCCCGGGATCGAGCTTGATGGCCTGCACGATAAGCTTTTGCGCCTCATCGAGGTTCTCGTGGCGCATTCCATAAAAGCTCGCCAGGCGATCGTACGCGGGCGCAAAGCGCGGGTTGAGCTTGATGGACGTGCGCAGGCTGGACTCGATCGCTTCGTCGTCCGCGCGGCCGCTCTGCTGCATGGAGAGCGAGGCAAAATAGTAATGCGCGAGATAGCTCTGGGAGTCCAGTTTGACGGCTTCTCCGTACCATTTCAGCGCCTCGTCCAGATCGCCTTTACGGAATGCCAGGAACCCCATCGTCTCGTGCGCCTGCGCATTGTCCGGGTCGGCCTTGAGCACCGCATCGAGAAGGGCGCGCGAATCGCCGACACGCTGGACGTAAGCGAGAACGTCGGCGCGGACGGCGTCGGCCTGCACTTCGGTCAACGTTTGCACCTTGTAGGCCGATTCATCGATGGGCGCGGCGGCGCTGGTCAAAATGAAATCGATATAGGCATGCCGGTCGATGTATTCGCTGAGCGTCTTTTGCAGTTGACCGAGATCGCCGAATGCTTTTGCGGCAGCCGCAACGGGGTCTTCGTGACGGCTCAGCATTGTCATGTAGTCGCCAACGTGGTTGCTGTGCATTTTCCGATCGCTGGTGAAGAGGAGGTGCGTCAGCGCCCAGGATTCCGCGTAGAAGACTGACCCCTTCTGTTCTTCGTGGTAAAACGGCGAATTGGCGTCTACCGTGAAGAGCACCGGCAGCGGGATGAGCCGGTTTTGTCGCAGATAAAGAATGTCGTCGGCACTGGCTTCGCCGATGACAACTTGCTTGTCGCGAATTTCGGTGTTTGAACTAAGTCGCTGGCGCGACGGACGCTGCGGCGTGGGTGGTCCCCGGGCATTGTTGCCGGTGTAAGGCTTGGGTCACAGGAGGTTTATTGTGACCCATCTTCGGCAACTGATGCTGGATGAGCTCCAGCGTCGCAACTATTCCCCAAGCACAGTTCGTTGCTACATCCACGCGGTGGAGGATTTTTCGAAGTACTTCCACCGCTCGCCAGAGCGCCTTGGTCCAAGCCATATTCGCGAGTACCAGGTGCATCTTTTCCGTGATCGCAAGTTGTCGCCCGGTACTATCCAGAGCCGTTGTGCGGCTCTGCGGTTTCTCTTCGTCAAGACCCTTCGACGTCCCTACCTGCTCGATGAGATTCCTTTTCCCAAGCGCCCGCGGAAGCTGCCGACTGTGCTGAGTCCGGAAGAGGTGGCGCGACTGATTGATTCGGCTCGGAACCTGATGCATCGCACCATGCTGATGACGCTGTATGCAACCGGGCTGCGAAGAGCCGAGTTGTGTCACCTGAAGGTCACCGACATCGACAGCGAACGCATGGTCATTCATGTCCATCAGGGCAAGGGCAGTCGTGACCGCGATGTTCTGTTGACCCCGAAGCTGCTGGAGACGCTGCGAGAGTACTGGCGATGGATGAAGCCCAAGACCTACCTGTTCCCTGGCATGGTGAACAACTGGCGGGCGGATGTGCCCATTACCGAAAAGATTGTCTGGGCGGCTGTGGATGAAGCAGCCAGGCAGGCCGGTATCAAGAAGCACATATCTCCCCACACGCTCAGGCACAGTTTCGCCACTCATATGCTCGAAGCGGGCGCCGATCTGCGCACCATCCAGGTGCTTCTCGGTCACTCCAAGCTCGAACACTCGACCGTCTATCTGCACCTGTCGCGACGCCACCTGCAGGCGATTCCCAGTCCGCTCGAAGCCATCGAAGTGTCACGGCCCGACGAAGCAAAACGCTCCAGGAGACGGATGAAGCGATGAGCCGGCCCACCCTCGAGGTGGCCGACATCGTCCGCGCAGCGGGCAGCAGTTTCTTGGAACAGCAGCAGTCGCATCTTGCATGGCCGCATCGCAAGGTGCTCGACGCCATCGCCCGGTGCCGGACCGCGGCACTGGGCGGTCATCTGGATAAGTGCGTCAACTGCGGCCATCAGGCCATCTCCTTCAACTCATGCCGCAATCGGCACTGTCCAAAGTGCCAGGGGAACGCGCGCGCAAAATGGCTGGCGGCGCGCTCGGCTGAACTGTTGCCCGTGCCTTACTTCCACATCGTCTTCACTCTGCCGCATTCGCTCTCCGCTCTCACATTGCAGAACAAGCGACTGCTCTACGATCTGCTCTACCGCACCAGCGCCGCGACGATACTCGAACTGGCCCGCGATCCGAAGCACCTGGGAGCCGATATTGGATTCCTCGGTGTGCTCCACACCTGGGGACAGAACCTTGAACTTCATCCTCATGTCCACTACATCGTTCCCGCCGGCGGCCTGGCTCTTGATGGCTCCAGATGGATCGATTCCTCACGACGCTTCTTTCTGCCGGTCCACGCGCTGAGTCGAGTCTTCCGCGGCAAGTTCGTCGCCGGACTGAAGCAACTGTTCGCGCAGAACAAGCTCGAGTTCCACGGCTCGCAACTGCATCTGGCCGCTCCCGACTGCTTCCGCAACTTCCTCCGGCAACGGTTCCGTCTGGACTGGGTCGTATACGCCAAGCCGCCCTTCGGTGGCGCCGAACACGTTCTCAACTACCTGGCGCGCTACACACATCGCGTCGCCATCTCCAACCATCGGCTCGTGGCCTTTGAAAACGGCAGCGTCTCATTTCGCTGGCGAGACTATGCTCACGGCGGCAAGAACAAGATCATGACAGTTTCCGCCCATGAGTTCCTGCGCCGCTTCCTGCTGCATGTGCTGCCCGGCGGCCTGGTTCGCATCCGACACTTCGGACTCTTCGCCAACCGCCGACGAAGTGCGGCGCTCGAACGCTGCCGCGCTCTTCTCGACGTGGCAGCACGCATCGATCCGCCCGAGCCACCCAGCCAGCGCTGTCCAGCATGCTCCGGAATCATGCTGGTCGTTGAACGGCTAACCCGCGGCCAGTTGCATTTCCGTCCAAGCCTGACCTCATCCGAACATGGGAGGTGCAGTGTTGACAGTTCATGAGAGTCTCGCCGCTCCCCGCGTCGTCCTCCACCTTCCACGCTGCTGTGCTCTCGCACGCAATGCCGGCGTGCGCCCTGGCCGTGGCCCACGGCCCTCGCGAAGCCCCTTTGCAACTGCCCTTCCGGTCTCTACTACAGCCGAAACCAGCGTTCGCCGAGCCCGATTCGTCCCACCTCGCCGATCCAGCACGTACACGGGCCATCTGCCGACCATTGAAATCCCATAGGTAGATCACCGCGTCAGTCCCGCCAGCGACTTACTTCAAACGACCCTATCGAAACTGCCCCGCAAAAGATCCTGCGACAAGCCACACTTGTTGCGACGGGGCAGTCCCGATAGGGACCTAACGTTAGTCGAAGGTGACAGGTCAACCCGGCCGGCGAACCGAAACCTCGGCGGCTTCCATCGTGAAGATCAGCGCGCGGAAGGGTTTTACCGCCAGAGTCTATGCCGTGGCGCGATGCTGCTCGTGCCCGCCCAGCCGCACGCTCACCAGCTTCGACACGCCCGGCTCCTGCATGGTGACGCCGTAAATCATGTCGGCGGAGTGCATCATGCGCTTGGAGTGCGTGACCATCAGGAACTGCGTCTCCTTGCTGAGAGAGTTCAGCAGGTCGGCGAGGCGTCCCACGTTGGTTTCGTCCAGCGCGGCATCCACTTCGTCGAGCGCGCAGAACGGGCTGGGCTGGAACTGGAAGATTCCGACCAGAAGCGCCAGCGCGGTGAGCGACTTTTCGCCGCCCGAGAGCAGGAGCACGTTCTGCTGCTTCTTGCCCGGCGGCGAGGCCACGATCTCGAGACCGCTTTCGGCCTGGTTCTCCGCATCCACCAGCCGCAGAAAGGCCTGCCCGCCCTGGAACAACCGCGAAAAGACGTGGGCAAAATTCTCGTTGATCCTGGCGAAGGCTTCGTCGAACTTGGTGCGCGTGATGTGGTCGATTTCCTTGATCGTCTCCTGCGTGTTATCGATCGATTCCACCAGGTCCTTGCGCTGTTCTTCGAGGAAGCAGTGGCGCGCCGCCGTCTCCTTGTACTCTTCGAGCGCCATCATGTTTACCGGACCCATCTGCTCCAGGCGCTCGCGCAGCGTACGGCAAGAATCTTCTTCAGCCGTTAGCGCTTCACCCTCGACATGCTCGATGGATCGATCGGCGCGCAACTCCTCCGCCGCGGCGTTCACCTCGGTAAGGCAACTGCCTTCGAGATGCTCGAGGTCCGAGCGCAGCTTGGCCATTTCATTGGAGCGGCCGGCGCGATCGTCGCGCAACCGATCGAGCGCAGCACGGCCGGTCTTGAGCTGTGCCTCCATTGAGGCCAATTGCTGGCGCAGCGCCTGCGCTTCCCGGTTGAGTTCCTGCGCTTGCGCCAGCGCCTCGTCGCGCACCACCGCCAATTCGCGCGCACGCTCAGCCAGCGCGGCAATCTCGTTGATGCGCTGCTCGCGTTCCGCAGCAGCCGCCGCGCTCTGCTGCTCGATCGACAGCACGCGCCGTTCGAGGTCCGCGTGGTGCCGGTCGATGCGCTGGAAAGCCGACTCCGCGCCGCGCCGCCGTTCTTCCAATCCGGCCAGCTCTGCCGTTACATGCGCTGCCTCCTGCTGCAGCGCCTCGCGCGCCTGGCGAAGGTTGGCCAGCTGCGCCTGCAGCTCATCCAGATTTTTCTCGGCCTGCGCATGCTCCTGTTCCAGCCGTTCGGCTTCTTCGCGTTTCTGTCCAATGGTGGAGAGCTTGGCCTCGCGCGCATCCTTGTTGCGCGCGGCCTGCAGCGTCCATTCCTCCATGCGGCGCTCGATGCGCTGCGCCTCGGCTTCCATTTGCTTGAGTGCCGCGCCCTGATTGGCCGAATCGCTCTCGGCTTCTCGGCGCTCAAGGCTGCGCTTCTCAAGCTGCGCGGCCAGGTCTTCAATGCTCCGCGCCAGCACCGCCGCTTCAGTCTCGGCCTGCGCCAGGCTCGCCTCCAGTTTCGCCAATCGCGTTTGCGTCTCGCGCAGCTCGCGCTTCAGCGCCAGCGGTCCCTCGCTGGCCGGCTTGCCGCCCGTGACGGTTGAATTGTGGAAGCACTCGCCTTCGGGCGTAAGGAAATACGCTTGCGCGTGCCTCTCCGTCAGCTCGCGCGCCAGTGTGGAGCTTTCGACGAGATAACCGTGCTTCAACTTGGGCAAGACCCACTCAAGCGAGTTACCAAAGCCGTTCAACACGCGGATCGAACCCTTCAGCGGAGTGATGCCGCCGCCGGTCAAGGGCGCATTGATTGGCTCACCACTCTCATCCAGGAGGACGCCCTGCGCGGCAGCGAACGTGTCGGGATGTGCGGCGCCCGGCGCGTGAATGAGAAAGGTCGCGCGGCCATCGACGCCGGACTTGAGAAACTGGACGCCCTGCTCCGCCGCCGACCAGCTTTCGACAACCAGATAGTTCAACTCATCGCGCAGAAACTCGTCGACCACCGCTTCATGCTCGCCGCTGACTTCGACAAAATCGGCCAGCGTGCCCACCGGCGCCATTCCTTCGGCGAGCATGCCGGGCTTGAGCAGGCGCTTGACGGATTCGGTGGCATAGCCGTGATTGCGAATCAGCGCTTCGAGCGAATCGCGCCGCCCGGCCGCCGCAGCCTGGTCGCCGCGCAGCTGGTTTGCTCGCGCATGCACGTCGTTCTCTTCCGCACGGCGCGCCTGCAGCGATTCGCGCAACGAAACAATGTCGCTCTCCAACCGCTTCAGCGCCTCGGCCGCGGACTCGAAGCGCAGCCGCGCCTGACCGCTCTCCATGCCGAGATGTTCCTGCTCGGCGCGCGCGCGGCTCATCTCCGTTTCAAGACGTTCGGCTTCGCGTTCGAGCGCGGCCAAGCTCTCTTCGGCTTGCGCAGTCTGGTTACGCGCGTTGCCCGCCTGAGTGAGCAGATGCATGGTGTGACGGCGCCTCGATTCCAACTCCCGCTCGACGGTGAACACTTCTTCCGCCGCCGCGCGCGCTTCATGCTGCCGTGCTTCAACTTTCTGGCGAAACGCCTTGGCCTCGCCCGCGGCCGTCTCGAGGAACGCGTGCTGTTGCGTCCGCTCTTCGGCGATCTTGCCCAGTTCGGCCCGCGTGTTGTCGAGTTCGGTGGCCGCGGCCGCAATGCGCGCTCCAAGCTCGCTCACCCGCTCGGTGTCGGCGCGCTCCCGCGCCGCCGTGCGCTCCAGTTCTACCGCTGCTTCGTTGGCCCGCGCTTGCGCCTGCTGGCCTTCGTGGTCGAGCTCATATCCGCGTTCGTTGAGCTTGTGCTGGCTCGCCTCCATCTCTTCGATCTCGGCGGCCGAGCCCGCGATACGCTCGCTGAGCGCGGCGATCTCCCGATCCAGCGCAGCCTGCAGCGCATCCATTTGCGCCATGCGGCTGGCCAGCACGGCGCGCAGCCGCCCGCGCAATTCTTCGCGCACCGCGGCGTAGCGCTCAGCCTTGGCAGCCTGGCGCTTCAGGCTGTTCATCTGCCGCGTGACTTCTTCGAAAATGTCGTCGACACGGGCAAGGTTCTGCTTGGCGCTTTCCAAACGCAGCTCGGCGAGGCGCTTCTTGGTCTTGAAGCGCGTAATTCCCGCGGCCTCCTCAATGATGGCGCGGCGGTCGTGCGGTTTCGAGCTGAGCAGTTGCCCGATGCGCTCCTGGCCGATGATGGCGTAGCTCTCCGGCCCGAGGCCCGTGCCCATGAAGATGTCCTGAATGTCGCGCAGGCGGCAAAGCTTGCCGTTGAGCAGGTATTCGCTTTCGCCGGTGCGGAACAGGCGCCGCGTGATGACAATCTCGCCCTTCTGCGGCGCGAAGTGGAACTTGCGGCGGCGAATCTTGAGCACCACGGCCTGCGGTCCTTCGGCTCCGGCGGGCTGCGATCCGTCGGCCCCGGAAACATGCGGTTCCGCAGGCGTGTCCTCTTCGATCGTCTGGCCGGGCTGCTCGGCGGCGACCATCTCTTCGGCTTCAGCGGCGCGATGTCGGCGCACCTCGTCCTCGTCCCAATCCGCCGGCCCGTCGCGATCGACCAACACTTCCGGCTCGACGGCTACCGGCCCCTCGTACACCTCGGGATCGACCATGGTCAGCGTGACTTCAGCCATGCCCAGCGGCTTGCGGTCGCGGGAACCGGCAAAGATCACATCCTGCATGTGCGTGCCGCGCAGGCTCTTGGCGCTCTGCTCGCCCAGCACCCAGCTCACGCCGTCGAGGATGTTCGATTTTCCGCAGCCGTTCGGACCCACTACCACGGCGATGCCCGTGCCCGGCACGGTCAGCTCCGTACGGTCGCAAAAGCTTTTGAAGCCTAGGATATGGATTTTTTTGAGCTTCAGCATGCCGACTCCCAAACAGATTCAGGCGCAAAACCATTGCGCCTGGCGGGAACTAGCTTCCATTCGACACCCACGGCCGGCCTTTGCGGGGCTGCCCGACTGCGGAAGGTACCCGATCGATTACCAACTTAGGTCCCTCGATGGGAAGAATCAATGTCTTTCCGCCTTGTTTTTGTGGATAAACGGTACAAATCCCGAAAAATACCGGAGATATTCGCTAAATACCAGCGAGAGACCCCCGTCTCTTGAATCGCGATGTTTTATTGTACCGGTTTCCCACATTTCCACAGACTACTGTTCGAAAGGGCATTTCCCAAATTAGAACCGAATTACGACTTGCTCCTCCTGAGGAAGTTATATTACGATATAACCAAGAGATATCGCGATGGCCTCTACGAATTTGCGACGGGTCGGCGGATCAGTAATGATGGCGGTCCCTCCGGCCATTCTGGAGCAGCTCCACCTGCAGGCAGGCGCAACCGTCGATCTTGCCGTCGACGGCGATCGCCTCATTGTGGAGCCCAAGAAGAAACCGCGCTATACGCTCGAAGAGTTGCTTGCGGAATGCGACGCGGACGGGGCTGTCTCAGCGGAAGACCGCGAGTGGCTCGATGCGCACGCTGTGGGACGTGAAGCCCTGTGAAACGCGGGGAAATTTACCTCGTCTCCCTCGATCCCACGGCAGGCCATGAGCAGCAGGGAACGCGGCCCGTGCTCATCGTTTCGCCGGACGCATTCAATGAGACGATCGGGGTTCCGGTGGTGGTCCCGATCACCTCTGGCGGGGCGTTCGCGCGAACTCGCGGGTTTGCCGTTTCGCTGAGTGGAGCGGGAACGCGGACGACGGGCGTGATTCGCTGCGATCAGGTGCGGTCACTCGATCTCGAAGCCCGAAATGGGCGCCGATTGGAGAGTGTGCCCGCGGCGATTCTCGAAGATGTCCTGGCGAAGCTGTCGGTGCTGTTTGAATAGGGCGTGTCGAAAATGGCCCGGCGAGCATTTCCGTGAGACCCTCAGGGGCTGAAGAGGCTGCGGAAAGAGGCTCGGTTCCCCGCTGACTCCGTGAAGAGCTGCCGCGGGGGCTAAAGCCCGTCGTTCATTCTGCGGCATTTGCGGCACGACTGAAGTCGTGCCCTGATACAAACCTCCACGCTGATGAGTTTATCCGCAGCCTGAGAAGCTCTCTCGATTTAGCGGAGTCTACGTACGGGCTGAGGCCCGTACCCTTCAAGACCTTGACCTATTCATAGGTTTCTTAGACTGCAATCTCGATCGCTCGGCGGATGATTTTCTCGATCGCGCGCAACGCCTGCGGCCTCGGAAATCCGGGACGGCTGGCCAGGCGAATGGTTCGCGACGATTGGCCGCTGAGTGGCCGCAGCACAATGCCGCGTGCGCGGAGCGATTCGGCGGCGAGCGCGGGAACCAGCGTGGCGCCGTAGCCGGCGGCGACCAGGTTTACCAGCGTCTCCAGGCTCGATGCCTGCATCGAGCCCTGCAGCCGGCTGCGCGAAGCAACATTCTTTCCTCCGCAGGCGGCCAACGCATGATTGGCCAGGCAATGTCCATCGGCCAGCACCAGCAACTCTTCGGCCAGCGACTCTTCACCCACGCTGGCTTCCGCGCAAGCCGGATGTTGCCGAGGCAGCGCGGCCAGCAGCGGTTCACTAAAGAGGGCGATCTCGGTAATCTCCGGCGAATCGGCCGGAGTGGCCAGCAGCGCCGCGTCGAGTTTGCGATTGCGCAAGCCTTCAATTAGAGACTTCGTCTGGTCCTCCCAAAGCTCGATCGTCAGCCCAGGGTAGTCGCGGCGCAGCGGCTCCAGGATCAGCGGCATCAGGTACGGCGCGAGGGTGGGAATCGCGCCCAATCGCAGCGGCCCGATGAGCGGGTCTCGCGCCGCCCTCGCCACAGCTTCCATCTGGTGTGCTTCTTCCAGCGCGCGCCGGGCGTGGGCGAGAATCTGGCCGCCAATCGGCGTCAGGTCGACACGCTTGTTGGTGCGCTCGAGCAGCGTCACGCCCAGCTCGCTCTCGAGTTTGCGAATCTGGCCGCTCAGTGTGGGCTGGCTCACATTGCAGGCCTCTGCCGCACGGCCAAAATGGCGATGCTCGGCGACGGCAACGAGATAGCGGAGGTCCTGAAGGTTCACGAAGGGCTTTTGAAATAACCAGCTTTCATCATAGAACGAAACAATCGTCATTGTAGAAACAATCGATTTTCACTATGGAGGCGCAGAGGCGTAGGCTTGTGGATGAAGCGTTCACTTTACCGGACTCATTCGAATAGAAATCCGCCCGGAACCATCAATCTGAGCACAACGAAAGCCGAACACGACGAAAGAGAAGGAGACTCCATGCCTGAAACCGTGACTACGACCGGCAGCTCTACAAGCGAAAAGACGATGTCGGACGAAGCGAAGTGCCCATTCTCGAACGGCGCTCTGAAGCACAGAGCGGCCGGAGCCGCAACGAACGCGGACTGGTGGCCCAATCAACTCAATCTGAAGGTCCTGCACCAGCACTCGTCCCTGTCCGATCCCATGGGCGAAGCGTTCAATTACGCCGAGGAGTTCAAGAGTCTCGACCTCAATGCCGTGATCGAGGATCTCCATGCCCTGATGACGGACTCGCAGAGCTGGTGGCCTGCGGACTACGGCCACTACGGGCCGTTCTTTATCCGGATGGCGTGGCATAGCGCGGGCACCTATCGAATCGGCGACGGTCGTGGCGGCGCGGGCTCCGGAACGCAGAGATTTGCTCCACTGAACAGCTGGCCGGACAACGTGAGCCTGGACAAGGCGCGCCGGTTGATCTGGCCCATCAAGCAGAAGTATGGCCGGAAGATCTCCTGGGCCGACCTGATCATTCTCACCGGGAACGTGGCGCTCGAGTCCATGGGATTGAAGACCTTCGGTTTCGCTGGCGGGCGCGAGGATACCTGGGAGCCGGAAGAAGACATTTACTGGGGACCTGAGGGCACGTGGCTGGGAGACGAGCGCTACAGCGGCGACCGTCAGTTGCAGGGTCATCTCGGCGCGGTGCAGATGGGCCTGATCTATGTGAACCCGGAAGGACCGAATGGCAAACCGGATCCAGTCGCCGCGGCGCGCGATATCCGCGAGACGTTCGCTCGCATGGCCATGAATGACGAGGAGACAGTGGCACTCATCGCCGGCGGACACACGTTCGGCAAGGCGCACGGCGCTGCCGATCCCAAGCAGTATGTCGGCCCCGAACCCGAGGGCGCGGGCATCGAAGAGCAAGGTCTGGGCTGGACGAGCAGCTTTGGCAATGGCAGCGGCCTTCACGCCATCAGCAGTGGGTTGGAGGGCGCATGGACCACCAACCCCATCAAGTGGGACAGCAACTACCTCGAAATTCTCTTCGGCTTTGAGTGGGAATTGACGAAGAGCCCTGCCGGCGCTTACCAATTCACGCCCAAGAACGGCGCCGCGGCGGGTACCGTGCCGGACGCGCACGACCCCAAGATCAAGCACGCGCCCATCATGTTCACCACCGACCTTTCCCTGCGGATGGATCCGGTCTATGAGAAGATCTCCAGGCGCTATCTCGATCAACCGCAGGAGTTCGCGGATGCCTTCGCGAAGGCCTGGTTCAAGCTGACGCACCGCGACATGGGGCCGATTTCGCGGTACCTTGGTCCGCTGGTTCCGAAGGAGCCGCTGCTGTGGCAGGACCCCGTTCCCGCCGTCGACCACATTCTGATCAATGAGAAGGATGTCGAGGCCCTGAAGACCAAGGTCCTGGCGTCTGGCCTGTCGACCTCACAACTGGTCGCGACGGCCTGGGCGTCGGCGTCAACATTTCGCGGCAGCGACAAGCGCGGCGGGGCCAACGGCGCGCGCATTCGCCTTGCGCCGCAAAAGGACTGGGAAGTCAACCAGCCGGCCGAGCTGGCCAAGGTGCTGCAAACGCTGGAGGCGATCCAGAGTGACTTCAATGCCGCCCAGTCCAATGGAAAGTCCGGCAAGAAAAGAGTGTCGCTGGCTGACCTGATCGTTCTGGGCGGCTGCGCAGCCGTTGAGGAAGCTGCGAAGAAGGGCGGCCACGACGTTAAGGTTCCCTTCACGCCAGGGCGCACGGACGCCTCGCAGGAGCAGACCGATGTGCATTCGTTTGCCGTCCTGGAGCCGGTCGCGGACGGCTTCCGCAACTACCTCCGCAAAGGGCACGAGGGATCGGCGGCTGAACTCCTGGTCGATCGTGCGAACCTGCTGACGCTCACCGCTCCGGAGATGACCGTTCTGATCGGTGGAATGCGCGCCCTCGATGCAAACTTCGGTCATTCCAAGGAGGGTGTTTTCACCAAGCGGCCCGGAGCATTGACCAATGATTTCTTCGTGAATCTGCTCGATATGAACACGAAGTGGCAGAAGTCGGCCACGTCGGAGAGCGTTTTGGAAGGGCGCGATCGGGCCACCGGCGAGCTCAAGTGGACGGGCACTGTCGTCGATCTCGTCTTCGGTTCGAACTCCCAGCTCCGAGCTCTCGCGGAAGTCTATGCGTGCAGCGACGGGCAGCAGGTGTTCGTGCGTGACTTCGTGGCGGCCTGGAGCAAGGTGATGAACCTCGATCGCTTCGACCTCGCATGATCGCGGAGGAAAGGGCCGAGAGGATTTAGAGAGCGCGGCCTCGGCGTGGCACCGGCTTATCTCGGGCCACGCAGAGGCTGTTAAGCTGGCCAGCTAGTCGAAGAGCCCGTTGCGGGCGACTAGAGATTAATCGCGGCTTCCCCCCACAGCAAGAACCCCCGGCTTCGGCTGGGGGTTCGCGCTTTTCGGCCGTCTGACGTTGCTGTAGAGTGTCAGATAAGAGCCCGCACAGCTTTCCTGGCTTCGGTCCGATGCGGCCTTCCCTATTTCTTGTGACGACCACGGCCAATCCGGAAATCCTTCACGACATTCTCCGTTCCATCTTCTGTTTCTCCGATTTCCGCGCCAACCAGGAGCCGGTCTGCCGCGCCGCTGTCGCCGGCCGCGATCTTCTTTTGGTCATGCCGACAGGTTCGGGCAAGTCGCTTTGCTACCAATTGCCCGCGGTTGCATTGGGTGGAACGGCACTGGTGATTTCGCCGCTGATTTCGCTGATGGAGGACCAGGCAGCCAAGCTCACAGCACGCGGCCTGCGCGTGGCGCGCATTCACTCGGGACTGGATCGCGCGGCCGCGAGGCAGGCTTGTGCCGAATATCTCCGCGGCGAGCTGCAGTTTCTGTTCATTGCGCCGGAGCGGCTGCGCGTTCCGGGCTTCGCCGAGATGCTGGCCAAGCGCAGCCCGGCGCTGATCGCCATCGACGAGGCGCACTGCATCTCGCAATGGGGCCACGATTTCCGCCCCGA
>JBAUBR010000024.1:0-4913 GCA_049676965.1 Occallatibacter sp. | reverse complement strand
CTTGCTGACCGTAGATGTTTGCCTGGGCGCATGGCTGACCAGGAACGCAAGGAACCGTTTGGCCGGTCGAACTGTATTTTGCGGCGGCAGCCTGCTGAGCCTGAGTTGCAGCGGCAAGCGCTGGGTCGGTGGTGGCTCCAGTCTGCTGAGCCTGTCTCTGTTGCTCGGCTGCAAGCTGGTTTTTCAGATCTTGGACGTTATTGTCGGTGTTGTCCTGCACAGTGGGTTGCGGCGGCTCGTGCCGCGCCACCGCCTGTTGAGAGGGTGTCTTTTTGCTCGTGCCGCTAAATACAGCAGCCAAAATGACGAGCAGCGCCGCACCAAGATAGATGATTGGCTTCAAATTCTTGCGCAGAACGCCCTTCGGCTCATGCACGTCTCTAACGAGTTCCGGCTCCTGCGGAACTGCCTGCTGCGCGTTGATCGTAGTCTCAGTCATTGTCCGCCCCGTTTCGTGTGAGTGTGACTAACCCTTGCGTGAGAATTCCATGCGCTTCTTGCCGAGTTCCACGTATCCGGAATCCATAACCTTCGGAATGATGTAAGTGCCTTCCCGCAGGTCGTAGTTGACTAGGTCCGGCTTGCCGTCCTTCATCTCATAGACAGAGAACTTCTCCGGCGCGCTGGTTTTGATGTAGGTGAACTTGTCATCGTGGTATATCGACTCGATATCGAAGGGTGCTTCGTTCGCTTTGAACGTGTAGTCGAACTTTAGACTGAGCGGGTAGGCGCTCTTGTATTCGTCGACCGCCTGCGTTATGTGCGTCTGCACCGCGGCGAGTTGCTGTTTCGACTGCTCCAATTGTGTAGCTGGAACAAACTGAGGAGGGCCGCTGGCCGCTACGATCGTGGACTGATCGGCTGGCTGGACAATCACCTTCAAATCCGGATTGTCTGACGAGGCGGAGATGTCTTGAAGGGTGAAGCTATAGATGTTGCCCTTGTCAGTGATGAGGTTGAGGTTGGAGTTGATTCCTGACTTGGCAGGGTGCACGAAGCAGAAATTGCCAACCACATCGACAATCCAGAACTCTTTGTCGCCTGTCGCTGCCTCCATTATCTTTTCGGTCGGCGGCACTTCAATTAACGTCGTGAACTTCAGCTTCGCACGGATCGGGACAATGTCCTGAGAGTGATACTGCACCGTCCGGGCCGATTCCTGTGCCACGGCGTTCAAAGAGATGAAGACCACAAGAATGTTTGCAAAGGCTATGACGCGTTTCATGGCAGGGCTCCTTATTGGTTGGTACTGGTCGGTGACGCGGTGAGCTTGCGGGGTTGAAATGGATAGTCCTGTGCGAGACGGCGAAGTCCTTCAGCAATGCCGAAACGCTCGAAGTAGTCGCGCTTCTTAAGGTTGTCTCGCGCATTGTTTGTGGCGGTCCAATGGGAGACGGAATCGACGTTCAACTGCACTTTCTTGGAGGTCTGCGCTTTCCGGATGAGCATCTGCCCTGGTGGGACCAGACCGGCAATCAGGTCCAGTTCCGTGTCGTTCAAATGAAATGCCTCACGGTACAGGCTGCGATCCATTTCGGGGTTGGCAAGGAATATCTTTGTCGGACAGCTCTCGGAGACGATCTGCAGCATCCCTGACTCCTCAAGCTCCTTGATCGATTGCGTCGCAAGGATCATAGCGGCATTGTGTTTTCTCCAGGTCTTCTGAGCAGACACGATGTAGTTGCGGATCGTCTCGTTCTTGATGAACAGCCATGCCTCGTCTAGGAGAAACATCTTGAATGTCGCCAGCTTCTTCGGATCGGCGATTTCGTTCGACGCCCTGTGCAGGACGTAAAACAGTAGTGGTTCAAGCACCTCCGGCGCGTCACCCCAGCCAGCAAAGTTGAACGTCTGAAACTGACTGAATGACAGAGTGTCTTCTGGGTTGTCGAACAAAAACCCGTACTGACCGGCTTTCGTCCACCTGTGGAGTCTCTCTTTCAGTTCACCGATGATGTTGCCTAGGCTCGAAACGGTGCGCCGTTCAGGCTCCAGCACATAGATCCGCTCGATTGCGTCCCAAAGCCTCCGCTCTTCCTTGAAATCCATGCGATAACGCTGCCCGTTGCCCTCAATCAACACACGGAAGAAGCTGAAGAGGAATTGCGTATTCTCCTTGGTGGGAGCGAGCGAGAATGGATTGATCGTGAAGTCGCGTGCGTCCTGGCCTACGTTCGAGTAAGATCCTCCGAAGATCGTTGTGAGCGATTGGAAGCTCCCGCCGATGTCAAAGATGTAGGTTTGTGGCGCGTACTTCTGTGCGTTCTGCAATAAGAAGTTGCAAAAGTAGCTTTTGCCTGATCCCGTCATCCCGAGAATGAGCGTATGGGCCACCTCGTCGTTATGCAGGTTTAGAAAGTATGGCGTGCTATTGTCCGTCTCCAGCACAGCCAGATATTCAGTTCCGAGATGAGCATTGCGTGTTTCGCCTGGCAGGATGGTAAAGAGAAAACTGAGGTCGGCGTAGTTGCTATTCAGCAGATACAGCCTGCGCAGATTTAGGGCATAATTGCCCGGTACGGTCGCGAAATATGCGTTTAGCTGGTTGTAGGACTCGGTGAATAGATTCCCGTCAGCATTCGTGAACACACTGACGAACTCGCCGACGAGCTCATCTACTCGGGCCTTTGAGTCGCCATAGATAACAATCGAGAGGGAAAAGTCACCAAGCGACTGACCGTCTCCCAGGGCACGCAGGCAATCGCCTAGATTCTCGATGTCCGCCTGTTTTGATTCATCCACCAGCACATCGCGCGGGTTGGTCTTCGTGACGTCGTTCCCCATCTGGGAAACGAAGGCCGTCTTCGACATATTGAAATGGCGGCGCCGTTTGTTCACTTCCTTTCGTGCTTTGCTCGCCGGTAGGGGTGTCCACTCCGTGCAAACGATGAAGTTTGCCGGAATCTTGAGCAGTGAATCAAGTACCAGCGGCCGAGTCTCTGTGATGGCCTCTTTCATAGTCAATATGCGGACCTGGTGATCCCCGACTCGCAAGTGGTCGCGCTCGGCTTCAATATTTGAATTGACCACTTGGTAGTCAAGGAACTGAGTGCTTTGAGGGCTTCCTGCGATGCGCCAAGAGTCGAAATTGAGTAGGCGGCGGAGGAACGTGAATTGTCCCTGCTGGTCGAGGAGCGTGATCTTCACAAAATCAGCGAGCTGGCGAGTGAAGGCTTGAACGCGTTGATCAAGCCTGGCCAGGTCCGTTTCAATCTGCAGTCGAAGCAGTGTCTTCACACTATTGTTCGAGAACTGAGCTTGAAGTTCTCCGATGGCTCCTGATGGGTCGGAGAAGAGACGAGCAATGGCGGTGCCAATCCCTCGTTTTGATCGTGCGCCTTCGAGGAGGACAACATAAAAGATTTCGATCTGATAGAGGTTGTCGCGCTTCGATTCGAAGAAACGACGACGCTGTTCGATAACGGCCTCTACTATCGGATCGTCGTAGTTAGCAAACGGGATTTCCGGGCGGTTTGCCTTGAAAAGATACTGGTAGACGTGAAAGCCTTGCCCGAAAGCTTTGAGAGCGGATTCCAACCGCTTCACTGCGTACTCCTGTCCCGCGGTGTCGAGGCTTTCATAGTCGACGCCCTGAACTTGCAGGACCATCCCGAGGTCTCCAGACTTCGTGAGAAATGCAGTCTCATTCCAGAAACCGTAAAGATTGATGTGGTCATTGAGAGCGGCGCTCTCCTTCCACGGCTTGATGATCTTGTCGAGGCGGAGCATTAGATCACCTCCACGCGGGGAACGCTTTGTTTACCGGCGTCATAGCGGGCCTTGTAACGCTCGGACCTGGCTAGAATCCGTAAGAACGCAGGATCACTGTTCGTTACCCATTGGCCGAATGCGAATCCGCCTATGAAGACGGCTATTCCCGCGAGAATGGAATTGAAGAGATTGAAAGCTCCAACAGCACCAACGCAAACGAAGTAAAACAGGGTTCGTTCGACACCCAGGTAAGTGAGGGGCTTATGCAGGCTCTTGAAGACTCGGTTTGTCCGTCGTGTTTGTGGCTTCATGTCTGTCATATGCCCCTCTCTGTGCTCGCTGTAATGGGTGGTTGAAGATGGTTGGGCAATGTATCTACACGCCCCAGAGCCAACTCAGTACATTCGCAGCGAGAACGGCAATCCCGGTTCCTGCAGCAACGCCGGCCAGTGCTTTCTTCGCGCCAGGCTCACCATGCGCGAAGCCGTAACCGCCGATGACAATCGCAATCAGACTTGCGACCTTTGCGACCGTTCCAGTGAAGAGGGTTTGGAGAGAGGTAAAGCCCGTGTCGAACGGTGAACCGCTCTGTGCCAAAGCGGCGACGGGCACTAAGACTAGAACGGTGGCGATTGACACTGATTTCGGCAATTTGCGGATCCACTTTCGCTGTTTGGGCGAGAGGTTCATGGGGAGCTCCATTTCTGCTAATTCGACCCCGCACAAGCAAGTCGTGGGGACAGATTGATCTCACCCAAATTTTCTGTCCAAGACTTTTTTGTTCATCGCCGATACCTGCTAGTTATCGTTCGGTCTCTGTTGGGAATGGAAGGACATTGCGTGGCAGATTTGGAGCCTGTTTCCAGTAAAGATTTCTAGCCGGTACGTGCCAATTCATCATTGCGAATGGAATCAGCAATACCAATCGCAATCCTTTCTGCAATCGGAGAGCAGTTGCTGCGGTAGACGAGCACCAATTCCAGCGGCTTGAGATCTCGGATTGGAATCACACAGACATCCTGCGTGTCGTTTCGGCAAACACCTTCAGGAAGCAAAGCAATCCCCACGCCATCTTGCACTAGATCGGTGGCCTCCTGAGTGGAGGTCACTTCTTCCACGAAAGCCGGACGAAATCCGGTAGCTAGACACTGTTCATTCAGCCATTGATGCAGTGCCGGATGAGTGCGCCTGAAGTCGGCCGT
>JBAUBR010000023.1:0-2004 GCA_049676965.1 Occallatibacter sp. | reverse complement strand
CATACCACTCTCACAGTTAGAGGCTATCGGCGTGGATGAATCAACCACACAGGCCATCGAAGACTGGCATTACTGGGTCGCCCAAGGCAACAGCTTCTGATTTACGCACCTCTGCCGAAAACACACAACAGCGCCAAGCTGCTGGTGACACTGGCGGAGCGGCAGAAGCCGCGCGAGGAGCCGGCAAAGGAGCCGTTCATAGGGCCGCGCCCTCCGACGCTTGCGGAATGGTTGGCGGTGCAACCGCAACGGCAGCCCGGGGATCCGGAGTTGGACCGAGAGTTCGAACGAGAAGATCGAAGGAATGCCGAAGAGGAAGGGGAGCCGGAATATTGAGCAGCCACTTACTCTGAAATCATCCCGATCGTTTGCAGCCAGGTCTCCACTAACTGGGTCCACCGAGTTATGGGAAACCTGGTGGGCCGCAGGCCGAAGGCATGGTTGCCCTGGGCGTACAAATGCATCTCCGCGGGAACGCCGGCCTTCTTGAGCGCAATGTAATAAGACAGCGAATCGTAGACGCTGTCGACGTGGTCATCCTCGGCCTGCAGCAGAAACGTGGGCGGAGTCTGGCTGGTGACGGGAACTTCGGGGTTCAACTCAAGATTGTCATCGGCGCCCGGCGGATGCACCTGACGAGGAAGCACAAACTCTTTGGCGCCTTGCTTGGCATCCCATTCCGCGGCGGAAAGCGACAGATGGCCGGGATAGATCGCTACGGCAAAATCCGGGCGGCAGCTTTCCTGGTCGGCGGCGTCTTGAAGGGGGTACAAACGCCTGGCGTAGTGCGTGCTGATGGCCGCCACCAGATGGCCGCCCGCCGAAAAGCCGAGCACGCCGATCTTGTGCGGATCGATGTGCCAGTCCGCGGCGTGAAAGCGCACCAGGCCCACGGTCCTCTGCGCATCTTCGAGCGCTATCGGCGATTCAGGGTATGGGCCCGACTTCGGATACGGCCCGACATCGGTGACGCGGTATTTGAGCAGCACACAGGTGATCCCCTGGGGTGTGAGCCAGTCACAGACTTCAGAGCCTTCAAGATCGATGGCCAGCATCTGATAGCCCCCGCCGGGAAATACGACCACCGCGGCGCCGGTATTGTTTCCCGGCGGCGGATAGACGGTCATCGTGGGCCGCGTCACGTTGTTCACGCCGATCACCGGCCTGCCGGCAACGAGAGAGTCTTTCCCCGAGGTCTCAGCGGTCTCCGGCCCCTTGACGGGCTGCGGATCGGGCGCCACTCCGGGCCATATCGGTATCTGCGTATGTCCCGGCGACGGCTGCCAGACTGGCGTTTGCGCGGCCAGGCCGCCAAACGCGAACATTGCAGAGAGAGAAAGAGTTAAGAGCTTCATGGCAATCCCCACGGCTCAGGCTGAACCAGCCGATGGCTTAGCCGAGTGTAGGGCTGCGAAAGAGGGATTTGTCCTCTTGTTGCCGCGGGAATCACGTCAGTTAACGGACATCAATCCGGTCCAAAGCTGAAGTAGTAGAGCACGACGATGCTCGGCGCGGAGGCGGGGATAGGTTCAGATTTGTGGTATCCCACCCTTGGCGCGATGAGGCCACGCCAAGGATGGGGCACCCTCTGTTGGTGTCTTGAGAAGTGAACCGTCTGGCGATCAGCGCGCCAGGATGGCCTCGTTGCCGAGGATGCGGTAGAGAGTGGACCGGCTGATACATAATTGCCGGGCGGCGCGGAGCTTGTTGCCGTGGTTGAGGTCGAGCACGTAGCGCACGTGGTGGCGGATGGTGGAGTCGAGGGAGAGGTTCTCGGCGTGCACAGTGGGCTGCGCGGGGATGGGCACGTCGATGCCGGTGGGGAGGGCCAGGTCGGCGGGGCGGATGACGCCGTTGGCGGCTTCCAAGAGGGCGGTTTCAAGCACCGAAGCCAATTCGCGCACATTGCCGGGCGAGTTGTGCTCGAGGAGGCGGCCGAGCGTGCCGGCGCCGAGCGCGACGGGGCGCTGCTGGTAGCGGGCGCAGATGCGGTCGAGGAGGGCC
>JBAUBR010000022.1:0-3028 GCA_049676965.1 Occallatibacter sp. | reverse complement strand
GGCCTTCGATGGCCGCGACTATCTCGTCCCCGACGATGTGAAGCGTGCCGTGGCGCCGGTGCTGCGGCACCGCGTGATGCTCAAGCCCGAGGCGGAGCTCGAGGGCTTCGACGCCGATCGCGTGCTGGCCGATGTCATCGCGGGCGTGCCCGTGCCGAGACAGTGAAGCGGCTTGGCCGGAGGCGCAACGATACGCCGGATAGGAATATACTTGCCGCATGAAAAAGCAGATCACGATCAGACTCTCGCCTGAACTGCTCGGCGAGGTTGATCGGGGTGCGGACTCCAAGATGTCGTGATCGGCCTTCATTGAGGAAGTGCTGCGCGGATATTTCAAGATGAGACTTCCCATGTCGATTCACGCGCGAGACATCGAGCTGATCAACGCCAATGCAGATTACCTGAATCGCGAGATGGAAGAGGTACTGCGCCATCGGGCTCCGTTCGACTGAGTCGCGGAATTCGTAGCTCCAGGTCAAGTTGATGGCTCATCCTTGCGTTCGGGCCTTCAGGCGCAGGAGGCGCATGTTGACACTTTGGAGCCAAAACTTTTCAGGGAGGTTGAAGCGATGCCTCAAGACTTAGAAATTAAGTGCCCAGGATGCGGTACAGTCATCCGTCTCGATGAGACGCTCGCTGGTCCAGCGATTTCGAGGATCAAAGCAGAGGCGAGCGAAGCCATCAGGAAGGCTACTGAAGACGCCAACGCGAAAGTGGCCAAGGCAATGAACCTGGAGGCCACGCTAGCGGCAAAAGAGAGGGGACTCGCCGAGAGGGAGGCCTCCGTTCAAACGTTGGTCAACCAAGCGATCGCGGTGGAACGGCAAAGGATCACGGCGGCGGAGCGCGAAAGCATACTGAAAGAGCTTTCGCCAGAACTTGAAGCGGAGCGGGCAAAAGCCAAGGATCTTCAAGAAAAACTGACAAATGCTCAATCGGCGGAGCTTCAGCTCAGACAGGAGAAGGCCGCGATCGATCAGCGAGCCAGGGATCTGGAACTCGAAGTTGCAAGGAAGGTGGACGAGCAAAGGAAGGCAATCCAAGAACAAGCCAGCCAGGAAGCCAAACAGATCGCAGAGCAGAAAATCGAGGAGAAAGACAAGTCGATCTCAGAGTTGCAGGCAGAAATCACCGCGAAGGCAACACGTACGGCGACTCTTGAGTCCTCGCTAGCTGCTAAGGACCGGGAACTTGCCGAGAAAGAAGCTTCGGTACAGACTCAGGTCAACCTAGCCCTCGCGGTTGAACGGCAAAAAATCGCGGAATCCGAACGCGAGAACATTCTGAAAGAACTTTCACCAGAGCTTGAGGCGGAGCGGGCGAAGGCTAAGGATCTCCAAGGCAAGCTGGCAATTGCCCAATCGGCAGAACTTCAGCTCAGGCAGGAGAAGGGCGCGATTGATCAGCGAGCTAAGGATCTGGAGCTCGAGGTTGCGCGCAAGGTAGACGAGCAGCGAAAGGCGATTCAAGAGCAAGCCAGCAAGGATATCGCAGAGGCCAACAGATTGAAGCTCGCCGAAAAAGACAAGACGATCTCTGAAATGCAGCAAAAACTTGAAGAAGCACAGCGGAAAGCGACGCAGGGCTCGCAGCAAACTCAAGGCGAGGTATTGGAAGCTGATTTAGAAAACACCTTAAGGAAGATGTTCCCGCAAGACACTATCGAGCCCGTTAAGACGGGGATCCGTGGTGGCGATATTCTTCAGCGAGTGCTGGGCGAAATGGGGCAGCCCGTTGGGACAATATTTTGGGAAACCAAACGAGCACAGGATTGGGGAAGGGATTGGATTGCAAAAGCAAAACAAGATGCTGCGGAGGGCAAAGCCGAGATCGCCGCGATTGTGAGCGAAGTTCTGCCGAAAGGACTTAATGCATTCGGTCTCCGGGATGGCGTATGGTGTGTACACCCGACTCATGCAGTTGCATTAGCGGTGGCGATTCGACAAGGCATCATGGCGACTGCGGAAGCGAGAAAGGGCGCCTTGGGTCGCGAGACCAAGAAGGAGCGGCTCTACGACTACATGATTGGCCCAGAATTCCGCGCAATCGTGGAAGGGATTGCTCTACCATTCCGCGAGCTAAGTGAAGAGCTGATGGCCGAAAAGCGCGCCACGATCGCGCGATGGAAACGACAAGAAAAGCGAATAGAGCGGGTCCTCACCAGCGTCGCCTCTATGCAGGGCGACCTCCAAGGAATTGCCGGGAGTGAGATGCCGAAGTTAGCAGGATTTGAGCTCGAGGCTGGTGTTCATGAAATTGCCGCTTCGTCTGATGCCTAGCTTCCACGTAGGATTCTTCCCCGAGAAATGCCTTTTTGTCTGGGGTCGTTTGACCCGAAACCCCTCACTCGCCCAAATTCTAGGTATTGAATGATCTCACCCTCGCTCCATCCCCAGCCGGTGCGCGCAGCCTGCGAGCCGCGCAGGCGCTGGGCGTTCGGGCTCACGCCGCGCACTATTGCACTCTTGATAGCGGGCTTCGCGTGGCTCATTCCCGGCTTCTGGGACTGGCGTTTTGCCTTCGCCATGCCGGCATGGGACGCGCTGGTGCTGATCGCGGCGGTGCTCGATGGCGCGCGCCTGCCCAAGCCTTCGCAGTTCATCGCCGAGCGCTCGTGGTCGAACGCGCCGGCTCTCGATTCCGAGACTGAGATCGAACTGGCCATCGAGAACCGCGGCGCGACCATTGTGCAGTGCCGGCTGGTCGACGATCTTCCTCCGGCGCTGGTCGACGAACCGGCCTCGCACCGGCTCACGGCGTTTCCGCGGGTTGCGGCGAAGCTGCGCTATCGGGTCGAACCGCGCGAGCGCGGCGATTGGGAAACCGGCTGGCTCTATCTACGCTACCGGTCGCCGCTGGGACTGGTTGAACGCTGGGCGCGCGCGCCGCTCACCCAAACCGTGCGCGTGTATCCGGCGCTGAGGACGGGCGAAGAGCAGCAGATTTTTCTGGCGCGCAGCCGGCAGATCGAGCTGCAACTGCGCCAGGCGCGGCAGCGCGGGCTGGGGCGCGACTTCGAGAGCCTGCG
>JBAUBR010000021.1:0-1800 GCA_049676965.1 Occallatibacter sp. | reverse complement strand
CTGAGCGGCGGGTTCACTTATGCAGCCAACGCAACCGTGAGCAGCATAGCGCCGAACAGCGGGTCGACGGCGGGGGGACGGCGGTCACGATCACGGGGACAAACTTCGCCGCCGGAGCGACGGTGACGTTTGGAGGGACGGCGGCGAGCAACGTGGTCGTGGTGAACAGCACCACCATTACGGCTACTACGCCGGCGGGAAGCGCGGGCGCTGTGACGGTGACGGTGACCGTCGGGGGGCAGAGCGGAAGCCTGAGCGGCGGGTTCACTTATGCAGCCAGCGCAACCGTGAGCAGCATAGCGCCGAATAGCGGATCGACGGCGGGGGGGACGGCGCATAAGCGTTAAGATAACGATTTGGTAACCCATCCCATTGTGCGGTTATCACCTTGATTACCCCACATGCTGCGTGTCAAGCTGGTCGAAAGCGGGCGAAAACGCCTTAACTTAGCGCTTATGGGGGTTTAACCCGCATAAAGCCAACAGAATCAGCGCGGACTTTAGCCCCGGAAGGACCTATTCGGCCGATTTTGCCCGAAAAATCGAGTTTTTCCGCAGCCTCTTTAGCCCCTGAGGCAAGGCCTTCAATCCGGCGCAATCTCAATGCCGAACGCCGGGCAGCATTGTTTCTCTTCGCCGCGCTCTTGGCTTCGTTCGCATCCGCCCAGGTCACCACCACCACAGTCCAGGGCACCGTCTTCCTCGCCAACGGCCAGCCCGGCGCCGGAAACCTGCACATCAGCTGGCCGGCCTTCACCACGGCGAGCAATCAGGCGGTGGCCGCGGGCAGTCTCGACGTCACCATCGGGTCCGACGGCTTCGTCAGCGTAAATCTTGCGCCCAACCTCGGCGCCACTCCCGCCGGCCTCTATTACACAGCCGTCTACAACCTCAGCGACGGCTCGAGCAACACCGAATACTGGGTCGTTCCCGCAGCGGCTTCGGCAACCATCGGCCAGGTGCGATCGCAGGTGCTGCCTGCGGCGCAGGCGGTGCAGGCCGTGAGCAAAGCCTACGTCGACCAGGCCATCGCCGAGCTCGAAGGCAGCCTGCTCACCGCATCCGGCGGCACGCTTACCGGCCCGCTCTATCTCTGCTGCGACCCTACGCAGCCCCTTGAAGCCGCGGACAAGCACTACGTCGACAGCACATTCGCCGCCGAGCTGCCGGTTACCGGCGGCACCATGACCGGTCCGCTGCAGGTGCCCGACGTCAACGGCGTGGTATCGCCGCTGGCCGGCACCTCCCAGACCACGCTGCAGGCGGCGATGAACGCAGCCGGCACAACAGGAGCCATGGAGATCCCGCCCACCTACGCCGGCTCCGACACCTTCACCAATGCCAACGGCCTCTACGTCCTCGACCTGCGCCCCCACGGCGCACAGCAACTCGAGCGCAGCGTAAAGGAGTTCGGCGCGGTCTGCGACGGCGTTACCGACGACACCAACGCGTTGCAGGCGGCGCTCAACTACGCCAACGCGCACTCGGTCGCCCTCACCATCCCCCAGGGAACCTGCAAAACCCAAACCCTGAGCTGGCATGGCGAGTCCATCGGCGGCCTGGGCAAACAGGTCTCCGCGCTGCTGGGCTTTCCCGGCCAGGACGTGCTAGCCTCCGCGCCCGACAGCATGAATCTGCTCTCCTACACGCACCTGCACGACCTCACAATTTATGTGGACCAGAGCGTCGACGCCTCCTGCTCCGCCGCCGAAGGCCGCGCCGCGGCGGGAACCTGCACCGTGAGCCGTCTGCTCGAAAACAACAGCATCTTCTCTCCCGGCGGCAACGGCCTCACCGGCAC
>JBAUBR010000020.1:0-36793 GCA_049676965.1 Occallatibacter sp. | reverse complement strand
CCCATAAGCGTTAAGATAACGATTTGGTAACCCATCCCATTGTGCGGTTATCACCTTGATTACCCCACATGCTGCGTGTCAAGCTGGTCGAAAGCGGGCGAAAACGCCTTAACTTAGCGCTTATGGGTTGAACCCCCCCGCCTCCCTCCGTCTCGAGTTTTTCCGCAGCCTGTGAAGCCCGTATCCTTCCGAGTTCGACTTTTTCGGCACGACTGAAGTCGTGCCCCTTCAAAACTAGTGTTCGCTCAGCGCTGCTTGTTCAGCGACTCCCTAAAACCTGAACCTTGCCAGAAACTGGAACGAGCGCATGGCAGCGGTTGAGTCGATCTGCCCGAATGGCTGGTTCAGGTTCGAGCCTACGCCGGAAAAGAGCGTGGTGTTCACGCCCGAGTACTGCACCGTGTTGAAGACGTTGCTGGCGGTGGCGCGGATTTCGAAGCTGCGCGTTTCGCCCAGTTGCATGGTCTTCGAGAGCGACATGTTATTCGAGATCGTGCCCGGTCCGGGAATCGAGTTGCGCGAAGCCGTCCCGTAGGGACCTGCGGGCGTGGTAAACGCCGCCGTGTTGAACCAGTGATCAAGCGAGCCGCCGCCGGCCGTCAACGAATCTCCGGGGACGCGATCGGGACGCAGCGATCCGGCGGTGTTGCGCGCCACATCGAGCGATGCGGCCTGGTAGACCGGCGTGAGTGGCTCGCCGGTGGCGAAGGTAAACGAGCCGGAGATCGAGAAGCCTTCGGCGATGTGCGATGCCGTGCCGGTGGTGAGCCAATGCTTGTCCTGGCCGAACGGCAGCTCGTACAGATAGGTGCCCGAGACCTTGTGGCGAATGTCGAAGCTCGAGTTCTCCTGCTCGGCCTGCAAGTCCTGCCAGTTCTGCGCAACCTGCGTCGAAGTTCCGCCTACGGAGCCCGCATCGTCGATGGAGTGCGAATACTGATAGTTCGCGCCCAGCGCAATCCCGTTCGAGAGGCGCTTGTTCACGCGCAGGGTGCCGGCCGTGAACTTCGAAAACGCCACGGCCTGCTCGTAGTTGAAGAGAGTGCCGGAGTAGCTGACGCCCTCGGGCGTGCGGCCGGGCGCGGTCGTCACGTCGAGATGATTGCCCTTCGATCCGTTGTATCCCACATTCATCACGATGCCCCAGGGCAGTGTCTTCTGCACGTCGATGTTCCACACCTGTACGTAAGGCAACTGGTAGTGCGGATCGACCGCGTAATTGCCCACTGTGGCTGGGGCGGGGAAACCGTTGGCCAGCGAGAGGCAGTCGGCTGTCTTCGATGGACAAGCTGTAGTCACTTCGTTGGTCTGCTCGTTGGCGAAGGGCGGCTCATGCGCCATGGCCGTGGCGAAGGTGGCGTACTGGCCCACCGTATAGTTCATTCCGAAGCCGGAGCGGATGACGGTCTGCTTGGGCAGGCGCAGGGCGAAGCCGATGCGCGGCGCAAGCGCGGTGCTGAAGGGATAGACAAGCGAAGTGGGCAGGGGTCCGCTGAAGGGACCAAGGCCGCCTGCCTGCACTTCGGCGGCATGAGTAAACTGCGCCAGCGGGTCGGTGTCGACAAATGCGAGATGGCCGTACTTCTCGCTATAGGGGGCGTAGAACTCATAACGTGCGCCGTAGACCACGGTGAGATTGGGCAGCAGGCGCCAGTCGTCGGTGGCGAATGCGTCGAACACGTTGTCGCGCAAATAGGATTTGGAGACGGCCGAGTCGATGGTGGTTTCCTGCGGCTGGCCCAGCAGAAAATCTCCCAGCGCGGAGCCGGTGTAGTAGCCCGTGAAATAGAAGTTACCGGTGGCGTTGGAGCCGCCCAGGAAATCGCGGTGCACGCGGCGATAGTCGCCGCCGAAGCGGATGTTGTGCTTGCCGTGAATCCAGCTCAGGGTTTCGGAAAGAGAGATGGTTTGCTGCAGGGTGAGGCTCGGCTGCTGCTCGCTCAGTCCCGTGAACTGGCTGAGAGAAATGTTGGGCAGGCCATAGTTGAGCGGGCTGGTGTTGAGCGGCTCGCCATCCGGGCCAAGGATGCCGTTCTCAGTGGCCACGTCCACGCCGTTAGTGAAGAAATTCGTCGTCTGTGCATCGCGGCGATTCCAGCTGGCGTTGAAGATGCTTGTGACCTTGTGGTAGCCGAGGGTGTAACCGGCCTGCAGCGAGTTTGAATCGGTCGATCCCTTGCCTCCAAGCTGGGGAAAGATGTTGATGTTGTCCTGGGCGGCGTGGCTCCAGTTGTAGTTGAAGTTGATGCTCTGGCGCAGGCCCTGCGTGGTTTGCGATCTCCTTCCGCGGCCGCCGAACGCCGTGGCGTTGGCGCCGATGCCGCGCATGTAACGGATGCCCGCCTGCGTGGTGTTGTCCTGCGCGGTGGTCAGCAGGTGATAGTTCTGCACATCGCCCGGCAGGTTGGGCAGCGGGATGTACTTGAGCAGGTTGACAGCAGCCGGGGTCGGCGTAATCTTCGCATCGAGGCCGGGGATGTCGCCGTCGCGCTCGGCTGCCGTGGGCACGGTGGCGTACTGGTCCGAAGGTGAAGAGCTGCGCTGGCCGGAGAGAGTTAAGAATACCGTGTCCTTGCCGCTGGGCTTGGTAAGTTTGGGCAGGAATGGTTCGCCGATTAGGGTGATTCCGAAACGATTGGTTCCCGAGGCGGGCTGCTCCTGCTCCTGCCCGCGCAACGCAAACGGCTGCGCGTTCAACGCGGAGTTGCTTCCGGTCCAGAAGATGGCGCCGTGCGGCTGGCTGGGATCGAAGTTGCGAAAGTTCATTCGCCCGCCGCCCAGCCTGCCGCCGCCGAACCCTCCCGGCCCGCCAAAGCCACCGCCGGGTCCACCGCCGCCGAAATTGAAGTTGCCGGTCTGGCCGCCAGCCTGGCCACCATTTTGGGCGCGATAGGTTTCAAAGGCGTCGCGAAGGCGGTCCATATCCACGCCAGCGAGCGGGCTCACCTGGCCCGACTGCCCGTTGATGGCGACCGAATCCGAGCCGAAGTCGGAGTTGCCGGCGATGGACGGCAGCGCCGCGCCCGCTCCGGCTCCAGCGGTCGAACCGCCGGCCTGGATATCGGTCCCTTCGCCTGATGCGCTCAGCAAGCTCAGGCTCTGCAATCCGCCGGAGGCGAGCTGGCGGATGGCATCGGCGGCCTGCGATCCCGCGCGGTCCTCCTGCTGCTGTTGTGCGGCCGCGCGCGAGGCGAGAATCAATGCGAAGTTCACGGTCTGGTCGTGGCTGGCCGCGTTCAGCAAGGCCTCCTGCGATCCTTGGGCGAAGGCGGCGAACTGCGTGCGGACCACGTAGCGGCCATTCTGCGGAATGGACATCGACCACGCGCCCGTGACGTCAGTAGTTGTGGAGTAACGCTTGCCGGTGAGCGTGTTGGCAGCGGTCACGGTCACGCCGGGCAGGGGAATGTTGCCGCTTTTGACGACACCGTGAAGCTTTCCGCCGGTGATCGCCAGAGCAGTCGAGGTCTCCGCGGATGTGGCCGGGGGCGCGCCCGATTTGCCTGCCGGTTCAGCCTGCTGCGCGCGAGCGGCAAGCGCGCCGGCCACAAGCATTCCGGCCGCAACTGCACTGACAATTACCGATCGCCGCATCCACGCTCCCACTTCCCGCCCGTACTCAGTCTGACGCTCCAGTGAGCGCGAAGGTTTACGGATTCGCCGCGACACGGCACATCGTACACTCAGGTATGGCGACTGCCGAACCCGCGTTGCGGCCTTTCGAAATCGAAGCGATCACCGCCGGCGCCGGCGAAGAAAGACTGGCCGAGGCACGCGAACTGCTGCTCGAATATGGTCGATTTGTCATCGCCCAGCCCGGCGCGGCGCGCTTCTGCTTTGGTTCGCTCGAAAAGGAAGCCGCGCGACTGCCCGCCAGCTTTCACGAGCAGGGCGGCGGCTGCCTGGTGGCGTCCATGCAGTCCGGCCCCGTGGGATTCATCGCCTGGCGCAATGTGCCTGTTACGGTTGCGCCGGATTCATGGGAGCTGAAGCGCCTCTGGGTGCGGCCCGCCGGCCGTGGGTTTGGACTGGGCCGCGCTCTGACTCAGGCGGTGCTCGACCGCGCGATTGCCGCGGGCCGCAATGCAGTTTTTCTCGACACCGCACCCGCCTCGATGGGCGCGGCGCACCAGCTCTATCTGGAGATGGGATTCACGCCCTGCGCGCCGTATAACGACAATCCCGTGGAAGGCCTTGCCTATCTTGTAAAGCGTCTTTAACAATTCCAAATGACCTTTGTGTTATCGAATCACCCTTTTGTTGCGAGCGGGACGCGATTTAGGGCTTGCATTGCCTTAGGGGCGCATGTTAACTCTTGAGCCAATATTCTTTTGGTTGCTACCGCGTAAGTAAACATTAGCCCGAAACAGACAGGAAACAAACCCGTGATGAAGATCGGCACTACGATCCGCGCTCACCGGCTGCAGAAGGGTCTTTCCCAAGGCGATATCGAAAAGAAGACCGGCCTGCTGCGCTGCTACCTCTCCCGCGTTGAAAACGGACACACCGTTCCCTCGCTCGATACGCTCTCGAAGATCGCTCTGGCTCTCGATCTGTCCATCGCGCAGTTCTTCGCCGACGAGTCGGTGGGCCATCATTTCAACACGCAAAAGCTCTCTGACGACGAGCTGCGTTTTCTCACCCAGATCCGGCGCTATTCTACCAATCTGAATGAGAGCGACCGCAAGCTGCTGCTGGCCATGGTGAAGAAATTCGCGGCGACGGCGGTGCGGTGAAAGCAAACGATCCCTGATCGTTGGTGACGCGCTCCTCGCGAGGCATGATACCTTAGTCTCCCTCACTCCGAGCGAAGTACGGAAATCAGATCGGTGCGTGCAGCGTCCGCCGCGGGGATGGAGCTTGCCAGCAGCGCTACAGTGGTCATCAGCACCCACGCGCTGGAATAGGAAAGTGCGTCGTGAGGAGTTATGCCTACGAGCGCACTCGCCAACAGACGGCTCAGAAGCAACGCCGCTCCGATTCCGAAAGTGCTGCCGATAAAAATCAAACCGGCTGCCTCTTGAATAACGAGACGGAGCAGTCCGCCACGTGACGCGCCGAGAGCCAGGCGAATGCCCATCTCCTGGGTGCGTTGCGAAACCGAATAGGCAAAGACACCGTAGACGCCGACTGCTGAAAGCACGATGGCGAGCAGGGCGAAGCCCGCAATGAGGAGCATGATGAGGCGACGCTGGGCCAGCGAATCGGCGATGCGCTCATCCATGGTCTCGACGTCGAACAGCGGCTGCTGCGGATCGACCGCAAGCACCGCCTTGCGCATCGCGTTGGCAAGCGATTCGGGATCGGTCGTGGTGCGCAGCACGAAGTCGATGTACCCGTCGGGAAGTTGCGCCATGGGAACAAAGCATTCAGGATGGACTTCCTGTTCCAAGCCGTTGTGACGAACGTCCTCGGCGACCCCAATTACTGTAACCGAAACCATCTCGTGGTGGTTATTCATCACCTCGCCGACACGGAAGTGTTTGCCGACGGCATTTCCTCCGAAGTATGCCCTTGCGAATGCCCGGTTCACGATCGCCACATAGTTCGATGAAGCGTTGTCGTCCTTGTCGAAGGGACGGCCTGCGATCAACGGCGTGCCGACCGCGCGGAAGTAATCGGGCGTCACGCTGATGGTGGTCATGTCATGACGCAATCCGAGGGGAGGATTGGGATTGTTCTCGAATGAGATTTGAGTTCCATAGGCCGGTCCCAGCGGAAGCGCGCCGGTGAGGGCCGCCGCCTGAACGCCAGGGAGCGCCTGAAGGCGCGGCAATAACCGATCCGCAAAACCTTGCAGGTCTTCAAGGGATGAATAGCGGCTGCCGGAGAGGAGCGTCTCCGCCGTCAGTGTTTGACTGGGATCGAAGCCCGCATCGTAGTGCAACACATTGACGAAACTCCGGATCAGCAGTCCGGAACAGGAGAGAAGTACGACCGCAAGTCCTACCTCCAGCACCAGCAGTCCGTGGCGCAGCAGGCGCTGCTCGCGTCCGGAGGTGATGCGCAGAGCGGCGCTCTGAAGTGCTTTGCGCAGGTCGGTTCGGGTGCTGCCGATTGCCGGGGCCAGGCCGAAGAGGAGGGTTGTCAGGACGGCAAGACCTACTGCAAAAGCGAGCACCCATCCATCGACCTGAATCGCCCCGCTGAGTTTACCGAAAGGCAGACGCAGCGCTTGTGCGGCAAGGGAATGAACCGCTGCCTGAGATGCATCGAGCCTGTTGGCGCTCCTGATCAACGAGGTCCCGATGAACGCGATAGCAAGTCCGAGAGCAGCAGCAAGCAAGGAAAGCAGGAGGCTCTCGATGAGAAGCTGACGGACGATTCGCAGACGCGAAGCGCCCATTGCACCGCGCAAAGCCGTTTCATGCCGCCTTGAAACCGCGCGAGCCAACTGCAGATTGGCCACATTCGCGCACGAAATCAAGAGCACCACAGCCACAGAAGCAAGAAGGATCAATAGAGGCTTGCGGTCGTCCCCGGTCAAATGGCGTTGCAGAGGCTCTACGATTATCTTCCGCCCGCTTACCCAGGAGGCGAACGCCGCAGGATAGTTCCGGGCGCGGCCCTCAAAAAACGCCTGCACTTCCGCCTGCGCTTGTTCGCGGCTCACTCCTTCACGCAAACGAGCGATCGTGTTGATCCCGAGTACCGGCTTATAAACGGAAAGGCTGGTATCGCGATCCAGGTCGATGGGCGCAAAAACATCCGGCTCAAAATCGAGATCAGGAAAAATGAAGTGCGGCGGCAGTACGCCGATAATTGTCTCCGCCGTGCCATCCAGGACGACCGTCTTACCCACCACCCCGCGATCGCCGTGAAATTGGCTCTGCCACAGCCGATCGCTGAGCAAAACGACCGCAGGCCCGCCCGGGCGATCTTCATTGGGCAAAATGTTGCGTCCGAGTTGAGGAACCACTCCCAGCATGGGCAGAAAGTTGGCTGTGACGCCCACCCAGTCGACGCGCATCGGCTCACCTGGGCTGGTGAGATTGCGGTTCCTCCAGTAGTATCCGGCGAATTGCTGAAAGGATTTCAAGTCTTCCTGTGCCGCAACGAAGTCCGGCGACATCAGCAAGTCTCCGGGAGCGTGGGCGGTATGACTCGAAACGGACATCAGTTCGCCCGCCTGGGAATACGGCAGGGGGCGAATCATCAAGGAGTAGACCGCCGAGAAAATGGTCGTGGTCGCTCCGATCCCGAGAGCCAGCGTGATGACGGCAGTCCATGCAAAGACCGGATTGCGGCGCAGTTGACGCAAGCCATAACGCACGTCCTGCCAAAGCAGCTCGACATTTGCGCCGGCGCGGTGGTCCCGCACCGCCTGTTTCACAGGCTCCATGCCGCCAATCTCCGCGAGTGCGCTGCGGCGCGCCTCGGATTCCGTCATTCCGGCGACGATCTTTTCATCCGCGGCGGCCTCGACATACGCGCGAATCTCCGCGTCCAGCTCTGTTTCCACCCGTTCCTTGTGCAGCAGGTTCCGCACCGCCGATTTCAGGCGTGAATTCAATGCCATTTACGCCTCCTGCGCCTTGAGCGCATCCGCCATGGCTCGGACAATCGTGGCCCATTCTTCCGTCTCGATGCCAAGCTGACGCTCACCAGCCCTGGTTCGCCTGTAGAATTTTGCCCGCCGATTATTTTCAGACTCGCCCCATGACGAACTCAGCCAGCCAGCTTCCTCCATGCGATGGAGAGCCGGGAAGAGCGAGCCTGGCTTGACCTGAAAAGTTCCGCGAGTGACCTGCTCGATGCGCCGAGAGATCCCAAGGCCATGAAGCTCACCCTGTCCCAGCGCCTTGAGGATGAGCAGATCGAGCGTTCCCTGCAGAAGATTTGTCTGATTCGAGTTCATGGGGTTTCCTATTGACAATCTATAGAAGCATAGGTCGACTCCTATAGATTGTCAATAGGGGAAGAGGGCGCGAGGGGCTGACTCGCGCTACTGTTCCGCGGGCCGCGTGTAGGGCTTTTGCAGGTATAGGCGCGCCTCGTTAATGGCGCCCTGGGTGTTGTCGTTGGTCTGCACCGCCAGGCGGTACTCGTTCACGGCGCGGTCGCGCTGGCCGGTGATGTCGAAGATTTTGCCGATGGCGATGTGGCTCCAGACTTCGGTCCAGCGCGGCTCATCGTCGCCGCGTAGCGCATCGCGGTAGGAGTTGACGCTGGCCTGATAGTTGCGCTGCGTAAAGAGCACTTCGCCGATGCGGTAGCTGGCCAGGGAGCTCTGCGGGTTGGCTTGCAGTGCCTTCTGGTACTCAGCCAGTGCGCCTATGAGATCGCCCTGGGCAACCAGTTGCTGGCCTTTCAGGATGGCGATCCTTACCTGGAGGTCGGGCGTGGTCTTCAGCAACCAGTCGCCGGGATCGATGCTGATGCGCCGCGGCCGGCCGAAAGTGTCCACAACGTAGTTCGAATTGGTTCCTACGACGTCGACCCTCTGAATCTCGGTTTTGCCGTCGGTCTCGATGCGCAGTTCGACAGGCATGTTGAAGAGATCGAGGTCCTGGCCAATCTCTCCAATGGTGCGGAAGCCCTTGTTGTTGCCCAGGCGAAAAACCTCGTACTTATCGGTGAACTGCGGCGCGCCGGTGCCATCGACCCATTGCGAAAAGAAGGGCACGAGATTTTGCTGGCTTTGCGCCTCGGCTACCTTGTAAAAATCCGCGGTGCGAAGTCCCTGGTCGGTGTACTGGCTCAGAGCGCCTTTGAGAATGGACAGGAAGGCCTTGTCGCCAACCTCCCAGCGCAGCATGTGGAAGATCATGGCGCCTTTTTCAAGGGTCATCGACTGAAACTGGGGCGAGAAGGGGTCTTCGCGGCCGATGCTCGAGAGCGGGATAGTGTCGTAAGCCAGCGCGCCGGCGGAGACATCGAGGATGGCGTTGCGCAGGGCGCTCTTGCCCTCCTCGTCTTCCAGGTACATCAGCTCACCGTAGCGGCACATGCCGTTGGTGATCCAGGCGTCGCTCAGCGTGCGCGGGCTCACCTCAGACCCCCACCACTGGTGGGCGATGGTATTGGCCAGCAAGCGGATACCGGACTTGTCGCTGACGCGTGCAGCCTGGATGGCGGCGAGCTCGGGGGCCCACGCCGCGGGCAGGGTGTCGTCGGGAATCTCGGTCACGATCAGGTGCGGGGTCTCTGGCTCGCCGAAGCTGTCGGAGAAGAACTCATATTCCTTGGCGGCGGTCTGCGCCAACTGGTTGGCGGCCTGCTGGTGAGCCAGCGTCAGGTAGACCTTCACGTTGCCAGCGCCGACTGAGACTGGGTCCATATAGCGGCCGGCGATTACCGTCCCCGGAAACCCCGGCTTGGTCCATTTAAAGTCGTACTCGTCGCCGGCTTTGCCGCTGGCCAGGGTCACCGGGTGCGCTTTTCCTTCGGAGCCGCTGGCGAAGACACGCATACCCTGGGGAACGCGGATGTGCATCTCGGCCGTGAACCGGTCGGTGAGGTAGCCGGTCATTGGGAACCAGCGCGCCGGGTAGAGCAGGTAGGTGATCGGCTCCTCAATTGCGGCTAGCTTGAGCCCCTCGACAGGTCCATCTTCGTTGCCGGTAATGATGCCGTCGTACTCGAAGGTCCAGTGCGATACTTGTCCTCTGGTAATGGGCGAAGCTGGGGTGACGCGGACAGTCCCGTCGGCGGTGCGCTCGCCGGTGAGCACCTTTCCGTCCTGATCGGTAATCTTTTCCACCTTGAGCGCGGGATGGAAGCCGAAGCTCACCTCTTCGGCGTTTTCGGGCGCGGTGAAGGTGACCACGGCCTTCGCCGTCAGATGATGGGTCGCCGTGTCGATCTCGGCATCGATTACATAGCCGGTAATATCGAGCGCCGGCCGCTCGATCCTCTGCGCGGCGAGGGGTAAACCAGCGATGAGCGCGCCCGCCAGTGCAGCGGCGGGTAAAATCAGTAGGTTTCGCGCCTTTTCGAGCAGCGAAGTAATCGTTCCAACCATTTGATCTTCACCTGTTTCCACATCCGCCCGGTTAGACGGGTCTTTTCTATTCGTCAATATGGTAGGGCCTCAAAGAGGGGTCCTGCGGAACGCGTTTGCTGTTTTCCGCTCATTCAGGATGACACGGCCTCGGCGATTTCCGCCGGAGAACGGGCATCCAGTAATTCAAGGGTAATCTCCGCGACACGGCCAATCGCGCCCGGCCCCGTTTCCCCCGGTGCCGCTCGCTGGGACAGCAGCAAGCCCTGAATCTGGGCCAGTTCCCTCTTCATGGACTGCCGGGGAAGCCCGTCGGGTAGCAGGCGCTCAATTTCTAGGATGATATTTCCGGCGGTGAAGTCGCCCTGAATCAGCTCCGGAACCACGCGTTTGCCGGCCACCAGGTTGGCCATGGCCACGTGCGGCACCGTAACCACGCGCCTGGCGACGGCGTAAGTGAGCGGCGAAACGCGGTAGACGACCACGAAGGGATTGCCGATCAGCGCGGCCTCGACGGTCGCGGTGCCGCTGGCAACGACCGAGGCCCGGGAGTGATGCAGGGCGGCACGGGCATCGGCCAAAAGGCGCACGTCCAATCCGGCGGCATGAATATTGATGAGGCCGCGCACCTCGTCTCGCTGGGCGAAGTTGAGCGTTGGGGCCAACGGCAAGAGAAATTGGAAGCGGGTGTCCGGCGCGCGTTCGGCGAGGCCGCGGGCGGCTCTCAGCATTTCCGGCAGGTTGGCGCGAATCTCCTTCGACCGGCTGCCTGGCAAGAGGCCGATCCAAGTTGCCGTGGGGTCGAGGCCGTTTTCCTGGGCGAATTGCTCGCGGCCGGCCGCCGGCAGCGGCAGCTCGGCCAGGGGATGGCCGACAAATTCGGCAGCGACTCCGCGCTCGCGGTAAAACGGCTCCTCGAAGGGGAAGATGACCAGCATGCGGCTTACGAATTTTTGCACCAGCCGGATGCGGTGCTTCTTCCAGGCCCAGAGTTGCGGGCTGACGAAGAAAATGACCGGAATGCCGAGGCGGTGGAGCTCGCGGGCCAGCTTGAAATGGATGTCGGGAAAGTCGATAAGCACGGCCACGGCCGGGCGCCGCTCGCGAATGGCTCGCTTGAGCCTGGCGTAACCGCGATAGATCTCCGGCAGGTGGCGCACGATCTCAGTAATGCCCATGACGGCCATCTCTTCGGCGCGCACGATGCGCTCGAGACCCGCGGCTTCCATGCGCGGGCCGCCCATGCCGAAGAAGTTTGTCGCCGGGGCGAAGTTTCCGAGCAGCAGCTTGAGCCGCTCGATCAGCAGCGCGCCGTAATGCTCGCCGCTAGCCTCGCCTGCCGAGATGAAGATCGTGGGCATGGATGGTTGGTGCCGTTCTCCCTGCTCGATTCAATGATAGCGGGTTCAAGATTGCGGCCGAATTCGGCAAGTCAATTCGGAAATTCCCATTGGCATTGCGCCGATTCTGTCTTAGATTGGACCGGTGAGGTGAAACTTGCTCACGAATCGAAGCTCCCTTCTTTCTGTCAGGTTGGGCTGCAGCGTATTTTTGGGCGCGGCCTGGTTGTGCGCCGGGGTTTTGAGGCCCACGGCTGCCGCGCAAGACCCGCAGAACGCGCCGCCCGCAGCTCAGCAACCACCTCCGCCGCCGGTCTCTTTCCGGAACCTGATTCCGGCCGACAAGCTCGCCTTTCTGAACGACTATGCCGGCCGCACGCCTGCCGAGCTCAAGAAGGACAAGCGGTTCCGCCAGTTGATGAAGATAGCGGTTCCGCGCACCGTGTACCACTATGGCCACGACTTGCCGCTCGACGAAGCCATCGACACGGTGCTGGATGGGCCGCCGCTGCCCGTCAATATCCGTGACGGACGCTATGCGATGGTGGCCAGCCACGGCGGACCGTACCTGCGCGGCAAGGGATTCATGTGGTTCGACATGCAGACCGGTATTGCCCTGGGCGGCTTCTTTTTCGCGCCCACCAACGGCGAACCCGCGCCCACGCTGACCATCTTCTCGCGGCAGTTGAATGTCGATTTGCTGGCTATGAGCCAGCTTCCGCCGGCGTTCGCCGAGGACCTGGCGCAATGGGCCGCGGCCACCCGCGTTCCCATCGTATCGCCGCGCTACTTCATTCCCGACAGTGGCAAGAAATATGTGCTGGCGCACGACGAGGATTACTGCGCGGTTCCGCCGGGCGCGCCTCCGTCGGACCAGTATGCCTGCCAGCAGATGAACGCCGATGCAGCCGATGCCGACTTTGACGCCGCCGACTTCATGGAACAGACCGGCCACCGCGCCAACGCCACGGCGTGGATGCTGGAACCGCAACAGGTGGCATGGATCGGCATCCGCGATCGTACGTGCGGAGGCGTGCTGTCCTGCCGCATTCGCATGACGCGCGAGCGCACCAGGGTGATTCTCAGGCAGCATTCTTAACTGGCGCGCGTGCCGGGGACCGGAAGGTTCAGTGCATGTAACGCTGCTCGCCGGCGGGGATAGGGACGGGCAGGCGATTTTCCTCGGGCGGCAGCGGGCAGGTGGCGTAGGGCGTGTAGGCGCAAGGGGGATTGTAGAGCTGGTTGAAATCGATCACCAGCGCGCCGGGCTGGTCGAGGCCGTGATCGGGCAGCGCGGTGTGCAGGAAGCGGCCGCCGCCGTACGTGGAGGTCGTGCTGGTTTCGTCGCGCAGGATGAAGAAGAGCTGGTGCTCGTCGCCGCCCTCGATAACCGGCTGCAGGCGATAGGGCTTGCCTTGGATGGAGAACTCGGCGACGCCGGGCGAGGGAAGGTCGAGGGTGGCGCCGATGACGGTGGGAATCTTTTCGGTGCGCGGCGGCGTAAAGGGAGTCCATTGCGCCGTGACGCGGAAGCGCGGGTCGGGTTCGTACCAGTGCAGTCCCTTGAAACCAGTGCGCGCGGGCGAGTCGGCGTCCTTGGTGCGCAGCGCGTAGCGGCCGCCACGTTCGAGCACCACCATGCTCAGGCCGTGCCACGCGATGGTGGAGGGCTTGTCGCCTTCCACGGTGAGCGGACCCTCGCGCGCGGGGGCGCCGTCGACGGTGAGGTCGGCGGGAAACCCTCCCGCTGGCGCGAGCAATTGCACAACATTGCCGCTGACAGTGAGAAGGCCGAGATGAGCGGGCGCCTGCGCGCGCACCCGAATCTGGCAGTCGGCCGCGGCGCCGATGGAGTTCGCGCCGGGCTTGAGCCAATCGAGGCCCACCAGCGTCAGCCAGCCGTCCGGCGCGGAGATTTCGCGGTCGCGCGCGGTGCGCCAGGCGAGCACGCTCTGCCGCCATGCAGCGTCAGAAGCCGGTGATGGCGAAGGTGCCGCGGCCTGCGCCGTGCAATTCAGCGTCGGTAAAACCGGCAGCAGCACAAGGACAAGCCCGCACGAGACGCCAGTGCGCTTCATCTTCGCTGCGAACTTCTTTGCGCCAATGGGGATTTCGCGCGCCAAGGGCATCTTTCCCGGTCCGGTATTCTTATTATGCCTTGAAGGCGAGAGCAAACCGGTTCGGCGCGAAGGATACAGAGTGGGCCCTGTGCGAATGATTCGTGTGAGCACTCTGGTGTGTGCGTGCATCCTTCTCGCACCGGCGATTGTCCGCGCGGTCTTCACGCGCCAAAGTTCGGCCCAAACGGAAACGCAGGCCCAGCCGCAAAATCCTCCCGATCCGACTCTGGTTCATCGGCCTCCAGCGAATCAGCCGAAGCCGGCAAGCGCCATCACCCCGGAGGGCCGCATTCACCTCGATGTGACGGTGACGGACGCGGCAGGAAAGGCCGTTACCGGGCTCCAGCCGTGGGACTTCACGCTGCTCGACAACAGCCAGCCGCGCAAGATCCTCTCCTTTCGCTCCTTCGATGGCGTTGCGGTCAAGCCCGATCCGCCGGTGCAGGCGATCCTGCTGATCGATACCTCCAATCTTCCCTTTCAGCAGGTGGCGTTCGTGCGCTCGGAGCTGCGCAAGTTTCTGCTCGAGAACGGCGGTCATCTCAGCCAGCCGGTCTCGCTCTTTCTGCTCTCCGATACCGCGCTGCGGGTGCAGCCGCGGCCCTCGGCGGACGGCAATGCGCTGGTCGGAGTGCTCGACCAGATCAAAGGCAGCGTTCGCACCATCGACACCGCCGCGTCCGGCGAGGGCCTGCTGGAGCGATTCCAGCTATCCATCCGGCAAATGACGACCATTGCCGAGAATGAAGCGCAGATGCCGGACCGGAAGCTGCTCATCTGGGTCGGGCCCGGCTGGCCGATACTGAACAGCGCGAATTTCAGAATGGGGGACAAGGACCAGCGGCGCTACTTCGATTCCATTGTGGAACTCTCGACCAAGTTGAGGGAAGCACGCATGGTAGTCTACAGCGTCTCGCCCGCGGATAGTACGTCAACGGGTGCGTACACATTTACTTATCAGAGTTTCTTGAAGGGCGTGAAGTCCGCGAAGCAGGCCGATAACGGCAACCTGGCGCTGAAGGTCCTGGCCATCGAAAGCGGCGGGCGCATTCTGGGTCCGGACAACAACCTGGCCGGGCAGATCGATAGCTGCATTGCCGACGCAAGCGCCTTTTATACGCTCTCGTTCGATCCTCCCCATGCGGACCGCGCCGACGAGTATCACGAGCTGAATTTGCAGATCGACAAGCCCGGGATGATTGCGCGGACCAGCAGCGGATATTACAACCAGCCGTAACCTCGGCCAACTACGACTCGCTTGCGGAAGGCGAGTTGGTTGCGCCGCACCCGAACGTTGAGACTGCCTGTCTTGACGCGCCCATCTCTGCACCCTAGAATTAAAGAGGGTAATCGCGACCATTTCCGGAGCAAATGCCAGAAACAACGGCATTTAGGCTGCGACGAGCGAGGCTGGCATGGGGCCGGACCCGCTTTCGCCGGCGCGTGGGGTCGTCCCATGGGGAGTGCAAACAGAATGCCTGAGGCGCGCATCAGCCCGCGAGAGCGGCTGGTGCTCACGGCCATCATCGAGCTTTACATCGCCACCGGCGAACCTGTGGCCTCTCAGGCACTTGCGCGCTTTTTTGAGAACCGGGAGGGCCTGAGCTCGGCGACTCTCCGCAACGTGATGGCGACGCTGGGCGAGGCGGGCATGCTGGAGCAGCCGCATACCTCGGCGGGCCGGGTGCCTACGGCGGCGGCGTTTCGCTACTACGTAGAGCAGATTACGCAGCCTGGCCGGACGGGCACGGCGCCGGCGGGCTTGGGAACAATACAGGGAACAATGCAGGGGAATATACAGGGAACCATGCCTTCGGCAGGCGCGCAACTGAGCGAGGCGCGGCGGGGGCAGATCGAAGACAGCTTCAGCGGTGTTTCGAGCTCAAACGAATACCTGGAGCGGACCTCGCACGTTCTGGCGCTGATTTCGAGCGGACTGGGCGTGGCGTTGGCGCGGTCTGCCGCCGAGCAGGTGCTGGAACATATTCATTTTTCAAGGCTTTCGCAGGGCCGCGTGCTGGCGGTAGTGGTCACGCAGTCCGGCACGGTGCTCGACCGCGTGCTCAACCTCGATCGCGAACTGACGCCGGTGGAACTGGAGACGGCGGCTCGTTATCTGAACGAGAACTTCCGCGGCTGGCCCATCGACCGCATCCGCAACGAGGTGGAGCGGCGCGTGGAGATGGATCGCGCAGCGTATAACCAGATGCTGGCCGCGATCGAGGAGCTTTGCCGCAAGGGAGCCCTGACCAGCGCCGAGGCCGGGCCGCTGATCTTCGTGGAGGGGATGGCGAATTTGATCGCCGCCGACGTCGACCGCGAGCGGCTGCGCGAGATGTTGCTGGCGCTCGAGGCCAAGCAGCGGCTCGTGGAGTTGCTGACCGCGTATGTCGATGGCCGGCAGCAGGAGGTGCGGGTGGTGGTGGGCCTGGACGACGCTTCCCCGGCGATGCAGGACCTGGTGCTGATCGGCGCGCCGGCGCGGCTGGGCGGCGGACACCTGGGAACGGTCGCCGTAATTGCACCCACGCGCATCCAATATCAGGAGATGATACAGGCAGTGCGCTACGTCGCCCGGCTTTCCGAGCGAATCCTGGAGGTTCCCGCAGGTTAGAGCTTCCCGCCCGCGGGCGTGTGAGCGTGTGGCTCAAGTAAAGTGCCGGCCATGCGGCGCCCGCCGCACTCAAAGATTCATGGAACTAACATCATGGTTGTTACACGGAGAAATCGCAGAGTTATGCCAGACGAGAAGATTGAGTTAAACGCGGATAAGTCGGCAAGAGCTTCTTCGGCGCTGGTTGTCGAAGATCAGCCGGAGTCTTCGACTGCACAGGAAGCGGGCGTTGAAAGCAAGAAAGGCGCCGCGGGAGGTTCCTCCGCCGACGCCGAAACGGCAGGTGCAAAAGGAACCGCTGCCGGCAAGGAGCAGGTGAGCCGCGCGGAGTTCGAGCAGTTGAAGACCGAGCGCGACCAGTTGCTGGAGCGGCTGGCGCGGATGCAGGCGGAGTTTGAAAATGCACGCAAGCGCACCGAGCGCGAGCGGCAGGAGTTTCGCGAGTACTCGACGGGAAGCGTGGTGGAGCAGTTTCTTCCAGTGCTCGATAACTTCGGGCTGGCGCTCAAATCCACCGCGTCGGCCGAGCAGTTGCGCTCCGGAGTAGATCTGATCGTGAAACAGATGGATGAGGTCTTGCGCCAGTTGCAGGTCACGGCCGTTCCTACCGTGGGCGAGCACTTCGATCCGCGCCTGCATGAGGCGATCGGCTCGGTGGAGCGCGCCGATCTGCCCGACCAGTCGATCGCCGAAGAGGTGCGCCGCGGCTACCGGCTGCGCGAGCGGCTGCTGCGGCCGGCGATGGTGCGCGTGGTGTCCAATCCGAAACAGAAAAGCGAATAACTGCACCATCAACCAAGCAAGTGAACAGACGGGGCGATGAGTTCTAATACAAGAGTGAGCAAAGCCGACTACTACGAGGTCCTGGGCGTTTCGCGCGATTGCGACGAACAGGAACTGAAGAGTGCCTACCGCAAGCTGGCGCTGAAATACCATCCCGATCGCAATCCCGGCGACCAGGCTGCCGAGGAGCGGTTCAAGGAAGCGAGCGAGGCCTACCAGGTGCTGAGCGACGCCGACAAGCGCGCCGCGTACGATCGCTACGGTCATGCCGGCGTGAGCGCGGCCGCTTCGGGGTTCGGCGGCAGCCCGTTCGGCGGGGCCGTGGATCTGGGCGACATTTTCGGCGACCTGTTCGGCGAGATGTTCAACATGGGCGGGGGTACGCGGTCGAGCTCCCGCCAGCAACGCGGCGACGATCTACGCTTTGACCTGGCGATCAACTTCGAAGACGCAATCTTCGGCGCCGAAACCGAAGTGAAGATTCGCCGGCTTGAGGTCTGCACGGCGTGCCAGGGCCGCGGCAGCGCATCGGGGCGCGGGCCCACGGTGTGCGCACAGTGCCAGGGCCGCGGGCAGCTCCGCTATCAGCAGGGATTTTTCTCCGTGGCGCGCACCTGCAGCGTGTGCCGCGGCATGGGGACGATTATTGGCGACCCCTGCCAGACCTGCCGCGGCGAGACGCGCGTGACCAAGGAACTGAAGCTTACGGTGAAGGTGCCGCCCGGCGTTGAAGACGGAACCCGCATCCGCTACGCGGGCGAAGGCGATTCGGGTCGCTCCGGCGGTCCCAAAGGCGATCTCTATATCGTGATCGGAATCCGGCATCACGACTTCTTCGAGCGCGACGGCCACGATATCCACTGCGTGGTTCCGATCAGTTTTCCGCAGGCGGCGCTGGGCACGGAGATTCCCATCCAGGCCATCGACGGCGAAGTTATCCTCAAGATTCCCGAAGGCACGCAGAGCAGCAAGGAGCTGCGCATTCGCGGCAGGGGCGTTCCCTATCTCAACGACCACGGCCGCGGCGACCTGGTAGTGCAGGTGGTGGTGCAGATTCCGCGCAAGCTCACCAAGATCCAGCGCGACCAGGTAAAGCAGTTAGCCGAGTCGCTCGCCGTGGATAACAAGCCAACCTCGCGCAGTTTATTGAGCAAGATGAAGGATCTGTTCAACTAGTGTCCTGTCCCTGTGGAAGGTGTCAGGGCACGACTTCAGTCGTGTCGCAAAGGGGTCTGATAGATGCTGGGGCTTCAGCCTCTGAGGGCCGATACTTCCCCGGCATCCACTTCCCTTGCGCGTTTTTCTAATCCGCCCCTAAACCGTGTCATCCTGAGCGGAGCGAAGGATCTGCAGTTCAGGCCGCCAATTTATGCGACACTCTCCGGACTCACCACACTAGAACCAAAGACAAGCGCGCTATCGTGGTCGAGGCGCTCCGCTATCGCCCTTTCACTTTTGCGTGGTTGACACAGGGCAACCGAATTACTATAACTCTCTCTAATAGCTCGCCGAAGCACGCCCGCCTCGATCGACCCGCTGAGCGAGTCATATTCTTTCGCTTTCGCGAAACAATCAAGGATTGTTCCTATGCTGCCGAGATGGAGAGAAATCAGGTCAGTCGTATTGCCGATCTTTGTTGCGGCGGCTTGTTTGCCGGCGTATTCGTCTGTCAACCTGGGAACGGTCGAACTCGGAAGCAGTCGAAGTGCGACCGTTACGCTGACGATTCCTTCAGCAACTACGCTGACGAACATTGAGGTACGAACCCAGGGCGCCACAGGCCTGGCCTTTACAAACGCCGGTGGAGGGACGTGCCAGACCGGGACGGCCTACGCAGCCGGCGCCCAATGCACAGTGAAGGTGAGCTTCGCTCCCCAAGCCTCGGGGAACCGATACGGCGCGGTTGTGCTCTCCGATGCCGGCGGCTTGATTGCAAGCGTATATCTCCGGGGCAACGGCTTCGGGCCTCAGGGCATTCTGAGTCCCGGGACCGCAACGGTCAACAGTTTTGTATTCCAGTCTCCCGAGGCCATTGCGGCGGATGGAAGCGGGAATGTTTTCGTGGGTGACCAGGGGACCGGCCCCGATCCCGATGAGGATTGGCAGACCGAACCCAGCGTTTATGAGTTCTCTCCCCCTCACGTGATAAAGAACCTAAACCCGGGAACGATCGGCAGCGGATTCGGCGATCCGGACGGCCTGGCCGTTGACGGCGCGGGCAATGTCTATGTCTCCGACATTGGATTCTCCTATGTCGGACTCGAGACGGAGCCGTGGGTCATCTCGCCCGGCGTCTACAAGGAGACACTGCGGGCGGATGGGTCCTATGTGCAAACGTCCATTGGTACCAACTGGGTTGGGCCGGCAGGCATCGCCGTCGATGGCAATGGGAATGTTTTCGTGGCCGACAGCGGCAACTGTCAATCGTGCGCCCTCGGAGGCACGAGCAAAGCCGGCGCAGTCTACAAGATGGAGTTGCAGGCGGATGGAAGCTACATCCAAAAGTCGATCGGGAAGGCATGGGCGAGCCCACAAGGTGTCGCCGTGGATGCGAGCGCGAACGTCTATGTGGCGGAGTGGACAAGCCTGGTCAAGGGCGTCCGCGGCGGTCCGGCCGTGTTCAAAGAGACTCCGCAGGCGAACGGCAGCTACGTGCAGACGGCGATCGGCAGCGGATGGAAGCAGCCATCCTCCGTTGTGATCGATGCTTCGGGAAGCCTGTTTGTGCTCGACGGAAAAATCTGGCGCGAGACGCCAGAGGAAAATGGACGTTATACCAGGGTGCTGATCGACAAGACCGCAATTGAGCCGACGGCATTTGCCATGACGGCAGCGGGAAACCTCCTTGTGACCGACTCGTGGCCCGGCCCCGGCTTCGGCGCATTCTTTTCCATCGATTTGAACAAGCCTCCGGTTATCTATTTCCCTGCAACACCCGAAGGCCTGAACAGCGCGCCGCAGACAGTGTCCCTGTTCAACATCGGCAATGCGAGTCTTGCCTTCTCTGCAGTGAGCTATCCGCCTGGATTTGGATCCAGTGAGCCGGCCGTCGATGCATGTACATCCGGCACGGTTCTGGCTGCCGGCGGAAGTTGCTCGCTGCCCATCGAATTCCAGCCGGGCAACGATCTCAGCAGCGGATCTCTTCGCATTCATGGCGATGTCGCAGCGATTACAGATTCCTTGAATATGGTTGGTTACGAGAATCGGATTGCCGTGACGGGACTTGAGATCCCACCACAAACCACAGCGCCGGTTTATTCATTGAAAGCGGGAGCCTACAGGCAGCCACAGCAAGTGAAGATTACGGATTCGATGGCGGGTGCTTCCATCTACTACACCCTTCATGGCGCGACTCCCAGCAAGGCATCAACTCTCTATTCAGGGCCGATTACCGTGGCCTCGACCGAGACGATCAAGGCGATTGCGATCGCGCCCGGGCATTCTGAAAGCCCCATCGTCTCGGCCAGGTATTCGATCAAGCCCCCGGCGGCAACCCCGGCCTTCTCACCCTCGGGTGGAAACGATTCGTCCGCCCACTTACCGTCGGAGGTCGCGACAGCGGTTCACTGAGATCAAATAGCGGAGCTCGACGTCAATCGCAGTTGGATGCGCAACCGCACATCCAAAGCGGCGCGAGCAAACATCGCAGCTTGGCGTGAGGGGGTTCGGGGAGCGAGAATGCTTGCGTTCCGCAAATCTTCTCTGTGCGCGAGTTGAGCGTGGGATGTGGCGCTTGATCCCGCGCGCGGAATCGTAAGGAAGCTCAATGCAATCTCCCTGGCTTGGAGAGTTCCTGGGAACGCTGGTGCTGATCCTTCTGGGCAACGGCGTCAACGCCGGCGTAACGCTGCGCAAATCCTACGCGGCCGATTCCGGCTGGATGGTCATTACCACAGGCTGGGCGCTCGCGGTGTTGTGCGGAGTGCTGGTGGCGCAGGCCTTCGGCAGTCCCGGCGCCAACCTAAATCCCGGCATCACGCTGGCGGTTGCCATCTCTACCGGCAATTGGGGACAGCTCTTCAGCCTGTGGTCCGCGCAGATGCTGGGTGCGGTGTGCGGCGCGTCGCTGATGGCCTTGCACTACGCACCGCACTGGCGTCTCACGCCCGATCCCGCGGCCAAGCTCGGCATCTTTTGCACTGCGCCGGCCGTGTACAGCCCTCTCGTCAATCTGTTGAGCGAAGCCATCGGATCCGGAGTGCTGGTGCTGGTGGCCGGCGCCATCTACTCACACGGCGTGGCCAAGAACGGGCCGGCGAATGGCGTGGGCCAGTGGCTGGTGGCGAGCCTGGTCTGGGGCATTGGCCTCTCGCTCGGCGGCACCACGGGGTACGCCATCAATCCCGCGCGCGATCTGGGGCCGCGCATCGCGCATGCGCTGCTGCCCATCCCCGGCAAAGGCGGATCCAACTGGCGTTATGCGCCGATTCCCATCGCCGGTGACCTTGCAGGAGCCGCGCTGGCAGGGCTGTTGTTGCGGTATGCTCACTTGTAAATGGTGAACTCCTGTGGCTGAATCCGTGCTGCAACTCGATCCGCGCGACAATGTGCTGGTCGCACTCAAACCTCTTGCGCCAGGCGACGTGGTGCGCTACGGCGCAAACTCCTGCACCATAACGCAACCGGTTCCTGCAAAACACAAGCTGGCCATCGTCGAACTCAAGCCGGGCGATCTTGTCTATCTTTACGGGATGGTCGTGGCCGAAGCCACGGAAGCGATTGCACGCGGCGGAGTTATCTCGACGCGCAACGTGCGCCATCGCGCCGGCGCGTATTCGACTGCGCGGCAGCCGGTCTCGTTCGATGTGCCCGATGCATCGGCGTGGCGCGCACGCAGCTTCATGGGCTATCGCCGCGCCGATGGGCAGGTGGGCACGCGTAACTACTGGCTCGTGGTGCCGCTGGTGTTTTGCGAGAACCGCAACGTCGATCGCATGAGGGAAGCGCTCGAAGAGGAACTCGGCTACGGCAGCCGCAACAGTTACCGGCAGCTGGTGCGGGAGCTTGTCGAGAAGCAGTCGAACGGCCGAGCGGCCGCGGAGGCGAAGGCGCCGCATCACGTCGAACGTGTGTTCGAAAATCTCGACGGCATTCGTTTCCTTACCCACCAGGGCGGATGCGGCGGCACACGGCAGGACGCGCAGGCGCTCTGCGGGCTGCTGGCCGGCTACATTCATCATCCCAACGTGGCCGGCGCAACCGTGCTCAGCCTCGGCTGCCAGAACGCGCAGGCCGCCATGCTGATGGATGAACTGCGCGCGCGCGATCCGCGGATGACGAAGCCTGTGCTGGTCTTCGAGCACCAGCGCTCCGGCCGCGACACGGTGCTGATGAGCGACGCGCTTGATGCGACCTTTATCGCGCTGGTCGAAGCCAATCGCGTCGAGCGCGCGCCTGCGCCGATCTCAGCGTTGACCATTGGACTCGAGTGCGGAGGGTCGGATGGGTTCAGCGGCATCTCGGCAAACCCGACCGTCGGCTACGTCTCCGATCTCGTCGCCGGCGCGGGCGGCAAGACTTTGCTCTCCGAGTTTCCCGAGCTGCACGGCGTTGAACAGGAGCTGATCAATCGCTGCGCGACGGACGAACTCGCCGCACGCTTCTCCGACCTGATGCACGCCTACGCCGCGCGCGCCAAGGCCGTTCAATCGGGATTCGAGATGAATCCCTCGCCGGGCAACATTGCCGACGGGCTGACGACCGATGCGATTAAATCCGCCGGCGCGGCGCGCAAGGGCGGTGTCTCGCCGGTGCGCGGCGTACTCGATTATCCCGAATACGCCACCACGCCGGGACTCAACCTGCACTGCACTCCCGGCAACGATGTGGAGAGTGTGACGGCGCAGGTGGGCTCGGGCGCGAACCTCGTTTTGTTTACGACGGGCCTGGGTACTCCGACGGGCAATCCCATCACGCCCGTGATCAAAATCTCAACGAACACTCCGCTCGCCGAGCGAATGCCGGACAACATCGACTTCGATGCGGGCGGCGTCGTCTCCGGAGAGACGACGATCCCCGAATGTGCCGAAAAGCTGCTCGAGCTTTCGATCGATGTGGCCAGCGGACGCGCGTTCACCAAAGCCGAGCTGCTTGGCCAGAACGATTTCATTCCGTGGAAGCGAGGCGTCTCGCTGTAAGGCCGTCCTCTGATCCCAAACAAGTTGGGTGCCCCACCCTTGCGGCGTCTTTTGCCGCAAGGGTGGGATTCCACAGCACTCGATCCTTCGGGATTCTCACTCCAGAAACGACGCCACCACCGCCAGCGCTGCAATTGCCGCCGTCTCCGCGCGCAGGATGCGTGGGCCCAGCGACACCGCGCGCCAGCCGTTGGCGTCGAAGAGGGCTTCTTCTTCCGGCGCCCATCCGCCTTCGGGGCCGATGGCGATTTCAATCGCGGGGGTTTCGGATTTCGCTGCGGCCAGCGCTTCTTCAATCGCAGCGCGAAGCGTTGTAGTGCGCTCCTGCTCCGCAAGCACGATGCGCGTCGCCGTAGATGCAGCGCGCACCCGATCGGCGAGCGGAACAGGCTCATGAATCACCGGTACATCGGAGCGGCGCGCCTGCTGCGACGCCTCATGCACGATTCGCCGCCAGCGCTCAACGCGTTTGGCAGCGGCCTGCGCCAGATGCTTCTCGGTCCTTCGCGCGATCATGGGCGCGATGCCGGCCACACCCAGTTCGGTTGCCTTTTCGAGCGCCCACTCCATGCGATCGAATTTGAAAACGGTCATCGCCAGCGTGATGGGCAACGCGGGATCGGCCTCGACTTCGGCGATGAGATTAAAGCGGACCTCATTGGGCGCGACAGCGGCGATCTCGGCATGAAAGACGTGTCCGCCGGCGACCACATGCGCTTCAGCACCCGGTTGCGCGCGCAGCACGCGCGCCAGGTGCTCGGCCTGCGCGCCCGCGATCGTAGCGGTGGCCTCGTCCCAATGCTCGGCGATCCAGCGGCGGCGCGTCATGTATTTTCTCCAGTGTCCATGCGGCTGTTTTCTCCCAACACACCAAGGGGGACGCTGGAAGCGCCCCCCTTGAGTGTTGCCTTTTTGGTTGGATCAGCCGTTACTTCTTCTTCGCTGCTTTCTTTGCGGCTTTCTTCGCGGCTGGTTTCTTGGCTGCTTTCTTGGTTGCCATTTTGCCTATTCTCCCTTTTCGATGGGTTGCATCGATTTCCTGCAATAAGAAATTGCAGTTGAAAAGATGTATAGATTTATGTTGCACAAGTGTCAAGCAAAAAACGATGAGGTGGTGGAAAAAAGAGCAACAATTTCTTCGATGAAAAAGTTGAAGAGGCGATTCGGAATCGATTCGGGCTCAAATGAGGCGCTGCGATTTGAGGAATGTGAGGAGCAATCCAAAAAAAATATCGTGACAGATGTGCGCGACGATGCCCGGCCGCAGGCTGCGGCGCACGAGCACGAGCAGACTGAACAGCGCGCCGAAGACGGTGATGAGGAACATGGCGCGCGCGCCTTCATAACCATGCGCCGCTCGGAACATGAGCGCCGAAAACACCACGCCCGCGGCCGAGTTGCCTTTGCCCCACGCCGTGAACTGGCGCTGCAAATAGCCGCGAAAGACGGCCTCTTCAACGAATCCCGCGACAATGCAAAGCAGCGCCCACGCGGCAATTTCTTCCGCGTTCGATGGCGCGAGCTGCACCAGCGTATGCAGCGTGCGCTCTTGCGAAGCGGTTGGCTGGCCGTTAGGCGAGAGCAGGGGCCGGTGCGTGATCGCGACTTCGATTCCCGTCCACGCGATGGCCAGCGTGCCCAGCACCATCAGCGATCCGATCCAGAAAACGAGAGCGATTCCGACGTCGAGCGCGATGGAGCGAAGATCGTTGGCGTTTGTCCCGAGCAGCGAGCGGAGGGAGGTGCGCTTCAATCGCAATCCGAAGAGCACCCAGGCAAACAATACGATCTCCATCGCCATGGTGAGGCCGTAAGTAGCGAGCCGTTGTACTGCGCCGTGGGCGCCGGGCAGGCGCGCCGCGCCGGTGGCGGAGACCGCTAGAATAGCGGCGATGAGCACGATGGTGTGCCACGCGGGCGCGACCGGCGACGCAACTCGCGGCGGAGGCGCCTCAGCCATTGGCGCGGATAGTGGTTGGTTCCCCGGCGTCGACAATGCAACATCCTTCTACAACTTTTGTTGTACGGTCCCGCTGATATTCAATGAGATTCGCCGAATGGATCGTTCGCTCAACACTCGATCACGTTCAGGGCCAGGCCGGCGAGACTCGTTTCCTTGTAGCGCGACTGCATGTCGAGGCCGGTGAGATACATGGTCCGGATGACCTGGTCGAGCGAGACCTTGTGCTCCTCGGATTCGTTCATCGCGATGCGCGAGGCGTGTACCGCCTTGACGGCGCCCATGGCGTTGCGCTCGATGCAGGGAATCTGCACCAGGCCGCCGATGGGATCGCAGGTCATGCCCAGGTTGTGCTCCATGCCGATCTCCGCTGCGTGCTCCACCTGGCCGTTCGTTCCGCCCAGCGCGGCGGTCAATCCACCGGCTGCCATGGAGCAGGCGACGCCCACTTCGCCCTGGCAGCCGACTTCGGCGCCGCTGATCGACGCATTCTCCTTGTAGAGGACGCCGATGGCCGCGGAGACGAGAAAGTAGCGCAGGATGCCTTCATGATCGGCGCCGGGTACGAAGCGCTCGTAATACTGCGCCACTGCGGGAACAACTCCGGCTGCGCCGTTGGTGGGCGCAGTCACCACGCGTCCGCCCGCCGCGTTTTCCTCGTTCACGGCCATCGCATACACGGTGACCCAGTCGAGCGGGGCGAGCGGATCGCCGTACAAACCGTCCGCTTCCTTTTCGCGAAGGCGCGCGGCAAGGCGATGCGCGCGGCGCCGCACATTTAATCCGCCGGGCAGAATGCCTTCAGTGGCGATGCCGCGTTCGATGCAACCCGTCATGGTTTGCCAGATGCGATCGATGCCCTCGCGCACTGCTTCGACGGGCGCCTGGGACGCATCGCGGCGCACCAGCGCGCACTCGTTTTCCAGCATGAGCTGGCTGATGGAGAGTTCGTGCGCCTCGGCGGTCGCCAGCAACTCGGCCGCGCTGTGAAAGGGAAACGGAATTTTTTCCTCGTTTTGGATCGGCGCGACTGAAGAATCTGCCGCGCCGTCTTCGACGATGAATCCGCCGCCGATGGAGAAGAAGGTTCGCTGCGCGATCTGCTCGGCGCTCGCGTCGAAGGCCGTGAGACGAATTCCGTTGGGGTGCTGCATGTGCGCGCCGGGCGGAAACATGGTACTGCGATGAAAGTTGAGATCGCGGTCCTCTTCGAACGCGATGGCGCGAACTCCGGCAAGATCGATGCGCTTTGCCTGGCGAATGGCGGCGACGGTCGAGTCGATCCCCGCGGGATCGATGCCGGCCGGCTCGTTGCCCGCCAGCCCCAGCAACACCGCGCGATCGGTGGCGTGCCCCAGGCCGGTGAGGGCCAGGGAGCCATATAAATCGACCTGCACACGCTCGACGCGTGCGATCAGCCCTTGTCCGGCGAGCCCGCGCGCAAACGTGGAGGCCGCGCGCATAGGGCCCATGGTATGCGAGCTCGATGGACCGACGCCGATCTTGTACAGGTCGAAGAGACTTGTCATCACGGATGAGATTGTAGCTTTCCGCAGTGATCAGTGGACAGTGGTCAGTGATCAGTTTTACGCCGACAGGCCTCGGCAATAACCGTCAACGTAAAATGGAAGCCGCCGGCTTCCGAACGCACCATGACAACCGATCACTGACAACTGACCACTGTTCACTGGTTCTGCTACACTCGCAGCAACTTTCCCACCATGCTATTCAAGGCCCTCAGTGCTGCTGTTTACGGAATCGACGCCAGCCTCATTGACGTCGAGGTCGATTACAGCGGCGTGGTTGCCGAGAAGGACGTGTTCCATACGGTGGGCCTGCCCGATGCGGCGGTGCGCGAAAGCAGGGATCGGGTGCGCGCCGCCATCAAGAACTCCGGCTACACGATTCCGCCGACGTTCATCACTATCAACCTGGCGCCTGCCGATCTGAAAAAAGAAGGCTCGGGATTCGACTTGCCCATTGCCGTCGGCATTCTCGGCGCGTATGGCGCGCTGCGCATCGACGACTTGAGCCGGTTTCTGCTGGTGGGCGAACTGGGCCTAGATGGCAGCGTGCGCCCCATTCCCGGCATGTTGCCCATCGCCATCATGGCGCGCGAGAAAAATATTCCCAACCTGATTCTGCCGGCGGCCAACGCGATGGAGGCCGCTGTGGTCGAAGGCGTCAACGTCTATCTGAACGACAAAGAAGCAAAGACCATTGTTATCGACCCTGGAAGCTATCTCTTAATAAAGCGGATGTGGCAGTTCATGGTCACCGGTGCATACTCACCGCGCCGTATCTGGGAGATAGCAACGGAAGACTGGGGCCTGCGCACCGTAAAGCGAAGGCGGATCGGAGGAAAGCCGCCGTCCTTGAGTGCCGTCTATCGCATTTTCACAAATCCGTTTTATGCGGGGGTCCTAGAACGGGAAGGCAAAACCTACCCAGGAAAGCACCAAGCCCTCGTTACCATCGAGGAATTCGATCACGTCCAGCGTCTCCTTGGACGCCCGGGACAACCGCGCAAAACGCGTACATTTGCATACACCGGCATGATCCGATGCGGTGAGTGCGGATTCATGGTCACGGGAGAAGAGAAGGTCAATCGATTCGGCACGCACTACACCTACTACCATTGCAGCAAACGACGTCTCGACCGCCACTGTGCTCAACCGTATCTCTCCCTCGAAAACATCGAATCGCAGATCACGGCGTTCTTGAGTGAGATTTCTTTGCCGGATCGGTTTCACAAATGGGCGGCGCAGCACCTGGAACGGACGATGAAAGAAAAGCAGCACGACCATGCGACACAAAAGGAATCTCTTCTCCGCGCGCAGGCGGCATCTGCGCGAGAGTTGGATAACCTGACGAAGCTGCGGATTCGTGACCTGCTCTCCGACGAGGAGTACGTCAAAGAGCGTCGGGAGCTTGAACGGAAGGGGCTCGGCCTCACCCAGAAGCTCGACATGACCAATCGACAGGCGGAACGGTTCGAACCCTCAGCGAGCGTAGTTTCCTTCAACCATAGCTTGATTTCTCGCTTTCAATCGGGCAATCTGCAACGTAGGCGCATGATCCTCACAACGGTCGGTTCGAACCTTGTCCTCAAGGACAAAAAACTCAGCATTGACGTGCGTAAACCGTTCCGTCGCTGGACAGATTCGGGAAATATTTCTGACTTGCGGGCCTTCGTGAGGGATGTTCGCACCCACTGCGACGAAGACAGCATTGAATGTCAAGAGATGCTGGGAAATATTCGGGAGATTATGGATGACTCTCCCCAAGAAAGGCCCCCAATGAGATCCTGACTTGTCCCACTTTCCATTCTACGGGCTAACTCCGCGCTGCATAGATGCCTTAATCCTGTATCCCGTGCTAGGTTTTCACTCTAGTGACCAAGGACGAATCATTACCGTCTTTCCGACGATACCTGCATAACGGAAAGCGATGTGCAGAAAAAAGATCGCTTGCAATGATCTTCCGAGCTCCCTCTGCTCAATGATCACAGGCTCTTCTCCAGCGCGGTCACACGCAAGCTTCCAATGCGGAAAATCATTGGCGATTATCGCAATCACTTCATCGCTCGTGATCTCAGGCGAAATTCTAAAGTTGTCGGAGGGTTTTTCGAGCATTGCTTCTGTGTTTACATTCAGCATATCCGGCAATAATTTTCTGTCAAATGCCATTCATGCAATTGAAAAAGCGGACCAGTCTCCACTATGAAAAAGAGGAGCGTCTCGAGAGATCGCTCCTCTGCTGTTACATGGGTTATTACGACTCCAGGACCTTCTTGGCCTGTTGGAGCTTATTGAGTTCGCGTTCCTCGCGGACGAGTTCCTTGCGCATTTCGGCAACTTTTTCTTCCTGCTTTCCGATCTGTTCGAGGACGATCTCGACCGGAGTTTTCTTAATCCAGGCTTTGCGGCCGGAAGTTGAAGTCTCGGCTGTTGGTGCAGCTGTTGGTGCAGCGGCTGGTGTCGTAGCCGGTCCGGTTTTTGGTGTAGTTGGTGCGGTTTTCTGTGCGGTCATAACTCCTCCTATGGGTTATGGGTTGGTTGTGAAAGAGCAGGGCTCCTACGAAAGTAGAAGCAGGGGACTGCGCATGGTGTCTATCTGCCGCTCAATGCCATCAAGGCCACCAAGAGCGGCGCGGTGGCCTCCTACATCGAAGTCGTCCGCCACGATAGCGAGCTGGGCGAGGAGCTTCGTGTTGATAGCCATAGCGCGTTCGATAACGCGTTTGCGGATCGCCTCGTCGATTTCACGCGGCTGAGGTTCTGTGTTCGTTTCCGTCATCGGGTTATTCCTTTACGTCTGTTGGTTGTTCGTTGATGGATTGGGAAAGGGCACTGCCTTCCCCATAGTTTTTGAAAGAAATGGGTGTGGCCCGCGTACCAGACTCCAAGGCGCGCTTCGTGTTTCTCTACTCGGCGAGCCTAGGGCAACGCTGCGGGCAGCTTTGCCCTAGGCTAAGAAGCGATTTTCCTTGAATTTGCAAGGTGCCTGCGTGATCTCGCAAAGCCAACTTGCGTCTCTCAATGTCAGTCGTCGTTGTTCTGCTTCCGCTTCCAGAGAGAACGGAGCACGTCCTGCAGCCAGTCCGGAAGCTTGGTATAGAGCAGCCAGAGGCCGATCAGGAACGCGCCAGAGACGGCGAGGGCGTGCCGTAAGGCAGGCTCCTGAAGAAATGCAACGATGAGCGAAAGCGTTCCATAGAAGAGCAGGAGGCCGATCCCCAGGCGCGCGATGATGGCAATCAATCGCCAACTCATCGGAATTCTCGCCTGCGGGGTGGACAGTTCCCGACTCCCGCACCGTGAGCAAACTTCCGCGCCACGCGAGTTCTCATGTAAGCGCGGGCAGAGTTTCACGTCGTAACTTCGTCCGCAGTGATTGCAGAACAGCGGTTTTCCCGCCGTGGCTCGACCGCACGAATAGCAATATGTCATGGGAGTTCCTCAAAGAGTGGTTTTTGTGTTTCATCCGCACGGCGCAGCCATACTGGAGCAAAGAAGCCGTCCTTCACCGATGCAAGCGGCGCGAACCAGAAAATCTTTTGTGTGATCTCCGTAACCGCCTTCCGGATCGAATGCAGTTTCCGTTCTGAGTGCGTCACGACGAGTACCCGGAATCGCTCCTGTCCGAATTTTTTCTCGAACTCTCCCGATAGTGCGAGGTGGACATACCGTCTGGCTTTCTCCTTCCAGACCGTGCGCGACTCATGCCCGAGGTCAACTTCGATAAAGCACGCGGCAATACCGGCAGGAGTCATAAACTCCACATAGCCGTCCGGGAAGAGATTGATTCCTGGAATCACCGGCTCATGGAAACTCTGCCAGCGGTGGAATGTTATTTGCGGCGTCGGAATGGTTCGGAACTTGAGCGTGCAATAGAGTTCATTGATGGTGAGCTGGTGCTCCGTGAAATAGTCCGCGACAAGCATGGTCTCTTGCGGTCGTCGTGGACCACGACCGGGAACTCCCGCCGTTGCCGCGCCCTTCGGCGATAGCACATAGAGCGCTTTCCTGGCTCCGCTGAATCCGAGAAAGAAGCGTCGGAGAAATCCCGCACGGGTGAGGACAAGCAGCCGTCGGTTGGCGCGCGTGATAGAGCCGAACCCCGCTGCGATCATGAGCTCTCCGCGGTCGGCAATGCGCATTACGGAAAGTTCCCGGAATAGTTGCAGGTCGCGCCCCTGGAGAATGATCCTGCTATTCCCATTCATGCAGCGCTGCGTCGGTTGTGCGGATGAGCGCCGCGTGGCGCTCGGCAATCTCAGCCTCGACCACCGCGCGGGGGCGTGCGCGATACGCGCGGACGCGGTTCATGAGATCAGTTGCATTTGCTTTTGGGTCGTCCACCACCGATGTGTAGCCTTCGGACCAATGGTCCGACCCACTCTTGACGACAAAATGCCGACTTGGAAGATTCTTGAGTCGCTCCGCCAAGGATTTTCCCCCGTCGAGTGCCTGGGCAATGGTCACGGCATCAAGGGACGACAGCTGAAAAAAGATGTGGGTGCCGACCGATAGAATAGCCGTGCGCATTCCTTCCGGGTATTGTCCGAGGAACTGGTTGGCGGAAACCACGGAGACCATAGCACGTTTTTGTCACTTTGATATTCCGCGCATACATCTCGCGGAACATTGACGCACTGGTATGTCTTGGGCTTTTCCTTGGGGTACTACAAACTCAACTAGGGGCCATGGATGGTCCACCCCGTAAAATCTGGCGAAGGGTAGGGGCCCCGAATCATCTCTTTTGCGCTGTGGTTGCGCGAAAGCCCACGCCCGAGGGTGAGTGCAACTGCTGCATGTGATCACAAAATACCCGGAAATCGGTAGATGCTCGTCGCGCATGAACAGGTTCCTTTCGAAGGGGTGTCCACTACTGTCCGACTCCTCCTCCGATTCGCCGAAGACGTGGTCAATTGTATAATCGGCGTTAGGAATTAGGTCTCGTACCGGATAGCTTCTCCTGAACTCGACTCCATACAATGTCGCTTGCCAAGCGACTACATCAACATTGATCTGCTGCGCCAAGGAACGGCCTTCGTTAAATACTCTGATTTCGGGACCCCCGTATAGCAGTCTAAGTTCGACTCCCAGCACAGGCCTCGGGCCTGATGGCACGGAAGACGGCGAAACTCCCCCTCCTTGAATTCGATCGGATTGACTGCTCGGCGACTGGAGAGGTCCCTCTTGTTCGGATTGGCTGCGCTTTTCTAACCCCAGCCATTGTGGTACGCCAGGCACCACCGCTAGAGCTGCAAGGACTCCCATAAAGGCAAGAACCGTCCCCGCAGCAACCCACTTTTCGTGTCTCGTCCATCTGCCTTCTGTGCGGCTCCTACGATCAAGCTCCTCCTTGATTCTGATTCGCATTCCGACATCTGCCGGATCCCGATCCAGCATTCTCCGTAGTACCTCGCGGCTGAGTTTGGAATAGTCCACTAAAGGAATTTTGCCATACAAGATGCAAGACAGGGGTTGGCGTCAATTCAGCAGACGGCAGCTTTTACGGAATTTGAAGAGCTCCCCGGATCAAATCCAAGCTCTTCCCGGTGGGCTGATGCCGCCCGCCCTCCCAGCCCATGAGCGATGCCGGATCGACCCCCAGCTTCGCTGCCATCTTCCGCTGCGACAGGCCAAGTGCCCTGCGCGCTGAAGCAAGGCGTTCAGGAAGTGAGCGGGCGGCAGGTAGGGGGTTGTATCCCAGGAACTGAATAATAGCCGGCACGTATCGGACCTCGGGGACGGTTGCGTTGCCTTCCCAACCGGTAATGGTCTGTTCGTGAACCCCGATTTGGTCGGCAACCTGCTTTTGGAGGAGTTTGAGGTCCAGCCGACGGGCGCGGATATGATCACCTAAGCTGTTGATCTGCTTGGGGTACATAGCGGGCTTACGTCTGGAAGCTCGAATCTCAAAATGGCAAAAAGGCAACGCAACAGTGCCCCTGCGGATACTTCAACGACAAATCGCGCGAGTGCATGTGCACGCCACCGATGATCCAGCGCTATGTGGCCAAGATCTCCGGGCCGCTGCTGGACCGCATCGACATTCATATCGAAGTGCCGGCCGTGCAATACAAGGAACTGCGCGGCGGCGCGGCGGCCGAGGGCTCGGCGGAGATTCGCACGCGCGTGCTGACGGCGCGCGAACGTCAGCGCGAGCGGTTCCTCAAGGCCGGGGACAAGATTTACGCCAATGCCCAAATGAGCACGCGGCAGATTCGCGCGCATTGCGAGTTGAGCGCCGACGCCGAGCGGCTGCTTGAACGCGCCATGCAGCAACAGGGCCTGACGGCGCGCGCCCACGATCGCATTTTGAAGGTGGCGCGCACCATTGCCGATCTGGAGGGCGCGCAGCACCTTGCCGTTTCGCATCTGGCTGAGGCGATTCAGTATCGGACCCTGGATCGAAGTTATTGGGCGTAGATAGTGTGGGGCTCCAGCGCACAAGGATTGTCAACGGCCACGGCGGGTGATTGCGGTCTAGACCAATGCGCGAGCTACTTCGGACTCTTAGAACCTATTCATACTTCCACCAGAATCTATCTAAACTCTCGCTATAAGTTACAAGAGCAATCGCCAGCTTCTTACGCACGCTTTGGAATTTCAGCGGCCTCGATAAGAACGGGAATCCGTTAACTTGGGACCCCGATGGCCTGGCCGGGAGGTAAATCGCCGCTGAGGCGCGCCTGAAAACCTCGCGCCTACAGCCCGGCAGGCCCTCGCTTCCAGCCAATGCGTTACCTACGACTCTAAGGATCTGCTCACTTTGCGCCGATGGTTTGAGTAGTGCATGAGGGCATTCTCAGCCAGGGGCATTCGATCCATTTGCGATCCGGCTGACCTGGCGTGAGTAACAAGGATGGTTCATCCCGGCGCCCGCAGTCGTTCAAGTTGCGGAGAGCGCCGGCGAAGGGCCGGTTTTCCGGGACGAATGGCGCTATCTAAGATATTTATTAACAATAAAGTACGCCATGAACCGCGAAGACCGGCCCGGCGTCCGCCGCGGCCCGTCCTGCCGAAAAAAACTATTGACCCCAAGTGCATCTCGTTATACATTCATGAGTGCCATCCCGAGGGCGGAGCGCAAACTTTCGCGTCTTTCGCGCCCATCTCCTGGTTTCCCGCATCATAGTGAGCGAAGGCTCATCCGTCTGATGCCCGTGTGCGTTGTTTGCGCGCCGGAACGGGAAGGGCGGGCGCGTGGATTCCCAAGCCTGCAAATCGTTGCCTGTAGGGGTGTAAGCACTGTTTCGTTTTTCAGCCGGCTCAGTCAAGATTTTTTGAACTGGACGACCCGACTGTGCGTCTAAAGCATGAAAGCAGAGTTTTTTGGGCAGCCGTGGCGTCATTTTGGATGCCTGCTGCACCGGGGGAGCCACGAAGTTCCAGCCGGGCAGTCAAGATTAAAAGGAGAGACTGTAATGCGTTCTGATTTGGTTTTTGGGGCACTTTCTCAGGTGTCCAACCGCTACCAGCTTTGTCAACTGGCCAGCAAGGCTACACGGAAGCTGCACAAGCCGAACACGCGCCTGCAGGACACGACCAACGAAGTACTGGTTCGCTTCCATTCGACCAATCCCGGTGCTGCGGCGCCCGTTTCGGCGCCTGCGGTCCAGCCGATCGAGCGGCGTCGCGCCGCCTGACCGCCTCCCCTTGCGTTCTTTCCGTAAGTTGATGAATTCAAAGCGGCTCCCATGAAGGATGGGCGCCATTACCCGGTGCTTCGATGCTGAAGCCGGCTGAACGTCCGAAGCGCCGGCTGCACCACTTCACACCCGCCTGGTTCTCTCCTGGAGCACCTCCCCCTCCCGGATTTCCCACTCACATCCCGCCTTATTGCAGGTGAACATGACTATCGCTGAACTAAAAGAAAAAAACATCACGGAGCTGAGCCGCATCGCGCGCACCCTGGAGATTCCAGGGGCCAGCGGGCTCCGCAAACAGGACCTGATCTTCAAGATTCTGCAGGCGCAAAGCGAAAAAGAAGGCCACATTTTTGCCGAGGGCGTGCTGGAAATTCTGCCCGACGGCTACGGCTTTCTGCGCTCGCCCGACTACAACTATTTGCCCGGCCCCGACGATATTTACGTTTCGCCCTCGCAGATTCGCAAATTCGACCTGAAAACCGGCGATTCGATCAGCGGAAACGTGCGTCCGCCCCACGAGGGCGAGAAATACTTCGCGCTGGTCAAGATCGAGGCCATCAACTTCGAGTCGCCCGAGGAGACGCGCAACAAGATCCTCTTCGACAACCTGACGCCGCTTTATCCGCAGGAACGGGTAAAGATGGAAACCGTCCGCGAGGGCATCAGCGGACGGGTGATGGATCTGCTGACCCCGGTGGGCAAGGGCCAGCGCGGCCTGATTGTCGCGCCGCCGCGCACCGGCAAAACCATGCTGCTGCAGGCCATCGCCAACTCCATTACTTCGAATCATCCCGAAGTAGTACTGATCGTGCTGTTGATCGACGAGCGGCCCGAAGAAGTGACCGACATGCAGCGTTCCGTGAAGGGCGAGGTGATCAGCTCCACCTTCGACGAGCCCGCGGCGCGGCACGTGCAGGTGGCCGAAATGGTCATCGAAAAGGCCAAGCGGCTGGTGGAGCACAAGCGCGACGTGGTGATCCTGCTCGATTCGATCACGCGACTGGCGCGCGCCTACAACACCATCGTGCCTCCCTCCGGAAAAGTCCTCTCGGGCGGTGTGGACTCGAACGCCCTGCAGCGCCCGAAGCGCTTCTTCGGCGCGGCGCGCAACATCGAAGAGGGCGGCTCGCTCACCATTATCGCCACCGCGCTGGTCGATACCGGCTCGCGCATGGACGAAGTCATCTTCGAGGAGTTCAAGGGCACGGGCAACATGGAGATCATCCTCGACCGCAAGCTGGTGGACAAGCGTGTCTTCCCGGCCATCGACATCCAGCGCTCGGGCACGCGCAAGGAAGAGCTGCTGATTCCCAAGGACGACCTGTCGCGGATCTGGGTGCTGCGCAAGGTGCTTAACCCGCTGTCGCCGGTCGAAGCCATGGAACTGCTGATCGGCCAGCTGGAAAAGAGGCGCAACAACGCCGAGTTTCTGCAGAATATGAACCAGTTGTAAGAGTGCGCGCGCGCTTTCACTCCTGCCGGCTATAGATCATCAGAGTAAAGGTACCGGGTTTCAGCGTAGGCCAGGGATGAGGACGCTCCGGGGTCGGCGCAGCCGGAGGCCCGAACTCGCTCGTTACCGTGTAGACATTGTGATTGCCGGTGTCGAGTGCCATGGTGCGCGCGCCTTTCATGGTCGTGATGGTCTGCACCACTTGGAACTTGTCCGGCGCGTCTTCGTGAGCGACGGTGATGCTTCCGTCTCCGCCGCCGCATGAGGCAAATGCCAGGCCTGTTCCGGGATCGAAGCGGTTGGAATCGACTCCCGGCCCGATGGGCACCGTTCCGGCCACCTTTCCGTTGGCGTAATCCCAGAACTCCATCAGACCGTTGTGGCAGCCGATGATGAGAAGCGAATGCTCCCGGTCAATCGACTGGCCTGAGGGGCTCTTGCACGGCGCGAGCGGCCAGGTGTGGGTCACCTGGAGTGTTTTCGCGTCGATTTCGCTCAGGTCGCTCTTGTCTTCGATGTTGACGTAGATGTGACCATTGCCATCCGACTGTGCGGACTCCGGCTTGCCTTCCAGAGGCACGTTTCCGACCACGACACCCTTTTCGGCATCGATTGCCGTGGCGTCATGTCCCTTGCCGCCATTGAACGTGAACACACGCTTGGTTGCAGGCTCGTAAAGGATGTCGTCCGTGTCCCGGCCGGGAATCTTTACCTCGCCGATCACCTTGAGGCTTTCCGGATCGAAGACCGTTATCGAATTACCGCCTCCGTTGCTGGTAAACGCGCGATGGAGATCCGGCGCGAAGACGACGGCGTGCGCCTCGTTGTCCTTGCCTACGTCGATCTTCCCAACGGTGTCGCCGTTGGGGTCAACTACCATTACGTAGTTCCCGCGACCGATGAAGATCCGGTGCGTCGCTGGATCCGCGGTGAAGTAATCCCATCCCCCCTCCCCACCAAACACAACTTTCTTGACCAGGTGATATGTTGGGCCGGCAGAATCCTGCGCTTGGACGCACCCAGCAACGCCAACCGCTGCAAGGGCCAGAAGCGCGGGCAAGCCAAGCGATAGTCGAAGCGACCGGATCAATCTCATGGGAGCGTCTCCGTAGGTCGGGAACAAACAAGCCAAGTCTAACAATGTCGACCTTAATCCAGTCGATCCTGAAAAACAGGTAATACTCCTATAAAACCTGATGAAACGCGTTGTTTTATGGTCTAGAATTTCCCTGAAGGCGCAGCAAATGGCCTGGAAAGCGGGGAAAAACGATGCGGCC
>JBAUBR010000019.1:0-2934 GCA_049676965.1 Occallatibacter sp. | reverse complement strand
CCATACCACTCTCACAGTTAGAGGCTATCGGCGTGGATGAATCAACCACACAGGCCATCGAAGACTGGCATTACTGGGTCGCCCAAGGCAACAGCTTCTGATTTACGCACCTCTGCCGAAAACACACTGAACAGTGTCCCCTTGACGTTGATTCCGAAAAGCTTGTCAAAATGCTCTTCAGTGATTTTGTCCAGGGATGCGAATTCAGCGACGCCGGCATTGGCGAAGACGATATCGATTTTCCCCTTGGCCGCGACGATCTCGTAGAGGCTATCAAGGTCGGCCAACTTGGCAACATCTCCCTGGACGCCAGTGACGTTCCTACCGATTGCCTTCACGGCCTCGTCAAGTTCTTTTTGGCGACGGCCAGTAATGAAAACGTAGGCTCCCTCGTTCACGAAGAGCTTTGCGGTAGCCAACCCGATCCCGGTTGTGCCGCCTGTAATTACTGCCACTTTTCCTTGCAGCCTCTTAGTTTCGGTCATCGGTGGTTTCCTCATTCTCCTTGTTCTGTTGTTAAGTAATCGGCATATCTGTGCGGGTCCGAGGCAAAGTCTGTTCTCCCACATCAACGACTGATTTGTAGGATTTGCCCTAGAAGGTTGGGATTAGGAGCACTCTGCCCCCGGGTGATCGCATATACCGCCTCTACAATTGCGGTATTTATTGGCGTATCAAGACCAAACTGCCGAGCAGTGTCTACGACGTACCCATTGATGAAGTCAATCTCAGTTGTCCGTCCACGTTCAAAGTCCTGCAGCATCGATGCTTTCGCGTCACCATAAGCGCTAAGGATTTCAACGAGCCACGGATCATGGGCTTCTCCCGAAATACTTCGTCCGTTCCATCCCGCTGGAATTGGATCAACAAGCATCTTCTCTGGTCGAACGCCGCTCGCAAGTGCTACCGAGAGGGCTTCGCCGTACGCGCGATAGAACAGCTCGCGTCCTTGAGGTCGATCAATGTACTCGCGCATTGTCTGACCCGCGATCGCCCCAATCGTAGTGACCGAGCAGTTGAGCAAGAGCTTGGACCAGACAGCTCCTTGAAGATTGGAAGTTACCTTTACATCTACCCCACGACTAAGCCACCTGCGCACTCGTTCGGCTCGATCGCTGCCCCCTCCGTCAAGCTCTCCTATCAAAAGGTAGCCGGCATTGCTTTGCTCGAATATTCCAGGCCTAAGCATTGTGGCGGCGAGGTTTGAGAGTCCGCCAAGCAAGCATCTATCCCCAATCAGACTTGCAAGTATCTGTGGCACTCCGCCGTTCTGGATCGGAAGAAGAGTGCCCCCGGGCGCAACTAGTCGCACGAGGCTCGGAGCCACATCAATAGCGTCTCGCGCTTTTGTAGCCAAGATAATCAGATCGAATGACCCTGAAACTGAATATTCAGCTAATGGAGCGACCTCTCCGGCTTTGATAGACAGGTCACCTCCATTGCCAGTGACGCGAAGACCGGAGGTTTTGAGCCCTTCTGCTGATTTGGCATTCCGGGTTGCCAGGGAGACAAAAGCGCCCGCTGCCAGAAGACGCGCTCCTATAACGCCACCCAATGCTCCCGCGCCAACAATCAGTGTTTTCATGAATCCACCAGCTCCAAACTCATCGGCTCAGCCGTAGTAATTGGGAAGGTAGGCAGCTGCCCTCGAACGATACTCTTTGGTCTGAAAATCTCTCGCCTGCTGTTGTGCGTTCATTTCAAGCTCGGCGTCGATCTCCGTCTTCTTAATTCCGAGATGTCTCTTGAGCTGTTTCACTACAGAAGGGGCAGAAGCGGCGATCGCTCGCGCAGTTCTTACTGCTTGCTCATAGGCCGCGCCCGTAGGGACACTGGCCTGCCCGGTAATTTGTACCAGCGTGAGTGTTAGTGTAGCGCGGCGGGAGAGTTAGTTAACCGCCCGTCGCAGTAACCGTCGGGGGTGTGGGAAAGTGGGAAGCGTTCTTTGCTTTCCACTTTTCCATACCCCTGCTTGTTCCCTGGCCGGCGCGCCTGTGGCGCCGGCGGTCTGTAGCCCAGCGAGGAGTGCGGTCTCTCGGTGTTGTAATAGACGCGCCAGCGTTCAGCCAGAACCTTGACCTCCTTGAGTGAGTAAAAGATTTCCCCATTCAGAAACTCATCGCGCAGCTTGCTGTTGAACGATTCGCAGTAGCCGTTTTCCCATGGAGAGCCGGGTTCGATATACAACGTCGCGGCTCCGGTCTGCGCCAGCCATTTCCGCAACTCTGTGGCCACGAACTCAGGGCCGTTGTCACTGCGGATATATTCCGGGATGCCGTGCTCGATCATGGCCGCGGCCAGCACTTCGATCACCTGGTTGCTGTTGATCCGGCGGCTCACGTAGATATCCAAGCACTCCCGCGTGTATTCATCAATCAGATTCAGTATCCGCACCGTCCTTCCATCATGGGTGAACGCGCTGACGAAGTCGTACGACCAAACGTGATTGCGGTGCTCCGGCCGCAGTCGCACGCACGACCCATCGTTGAGCCACAAGCGGCCGCGCGGCTTCTGCTTCTGTGGCACCTTCAGCCCTTCCCTGCGCCAGATCCTCTCCACGCGATCCTTGCCCACGTGCCAGCCCGCTTCCTTGAGCTTGATGGTGATGCGTCGATATCCGTAGCGGCCGTATTGACTGGCCAGCGCGATCGTCGCCCGAGTCAGTGCGTCTTCGTCGTTGCGCTGGGTCGGCTGGTAGCGCTGCGTGCCGCGTGGCTGATACACCAGTTGGCACGCATGACGCTCACTCGCTCCCAGTTCTTGCGCATGCTCCACCGCGCAACGACGCCGATCCGGGCTTAGCAGGCTGCTGAAAAACTAAGTTGTTTGCCGGTCTTACTCCGCTTTCGGTTCCATTCCGGCTGGTTTTGTGCTGCGTTATGGTTGATTTCTGTGCTCTGCGGGTCGTTCTTGCGGCCCGCAGAGACACTACCA
>JBAUBR010000018.1:0-52589 GCA_049676965.1 Occallatibacter sp. | reverse complement strand
GACGTGGCCTACGCGGCCAGAAAGCTGCGCGCCCTCCGCCGCACGCTCGAAGAGCCCAACGCCGTCGACAGCTTCCGCACTTTAATCGAGCAGGTCATCGAAGACGCGCTCACCGGCGGCTATGGCGCCATCGAGATGGAGCCCACCGGCGACGCCGACCGTCCCGCCATGCTCTGGCCCGTCGACGGCGCGTCGATCCGCATCAATCCCCGCTGGGACGGCAGCGAGGACTCCCCTCGTTTCGCTCAGGCCCTCCCCGGCCAGCTCGAATCCAGCGCCATCGAACTCCGCGACAACCAGCTCATCTATGTGCGCATCAACCCGCGGAGTTTTACGCCCTTTGGCCTCGGACCGCTGGAAGTCGCCTTCGAAACCGTCAACCAGTTCCTGAGTTCGCATCGCTACGCCGCCAAGCTGGCCGCCAACACCGTCGCGCAGTACGCGCTGTGGCTCAACGAAGCCACACCCGCGCAGCACGACCGCCTCATCCGTTGGTGGCAGGACGAGATCGAAGGCACGGGCCGCGTCCCGCTGCTCTCCACCGAGCAAAAACCGGAAGTGCTGCGCTTCGCCCAGGGCACCGACGCCGACATGCGCCTCGCCTGGCAGGAGTTTTTGATCCGTATGGTGGCCAACGCCTTCGGCCTGCCGCCGCTCCTATTAGGTTTGGAAAACGACGTCAACCAGTCCACGGCATCCGAGCTCACCGACGAGGCCTTCCGCTGCGCCATCTCGCCGCTCGCCCATCTCCTCGCCGGCCACATCACCCGCGATCTCTTCGCCAAATGCATCGGCTGGCGCGAATTTGAATTCGCCTTCAACGACCTCGACGCGAGAGATGAACTCACCGAGTTGACCGTGCAGGTGCAACTGCTGCAGGCCGGCGTGCTGACCGTCAGCGAGGTACGCGCCATGCGCGGCCTCGCGCCCCTGGCGCCGGATGGGACCGCGCAGTTATCCGGCGAAGCAGCAAGTGAGTCAGCGGACCCGTGACCATCGCCGAAATCAACGACGCCCGATCACCGATCACTGACCACTGTGAACTGCGAACTGAGAACTGAGAACTGAGAACTGAGAACTGAGAACTAAGAACTGTGAACTCCTCCGGAGCCCGCATGCAACTCGAAGCCATGGCAGTGAAGTTTCCCCACGTAGAAGGTCATCCCAACCGGGTGCCCTTCGAAGGAGTCCTGACGGTGGTCAACGCGGCCAGTGACAAGGCCCCCGCCGGCGCCCGAGGTCATCGCGTCATCCTCACCCGCGAGGCCGCGGAGAAGGCGCTGCCTTCGCTGCTCGGCATGGCCGTCGACTACCGTCCCGGCTGGGACGGCCACGACGCGCGCCGCAAGATCGGGCTGCTCACCGAAGCCGACCTGGCCGGTCATCGCCTCGTGGTGCGCGGCTACCTCTACGCCCGCGACTTTCCCGACGTGGCCGAGTCGATCATGGCCCGATCGCCCGAGGCCATGGGAATGAGTTATGAGCTCGCCGACGCCCGCGTCGAAGACATGCACGCCGAGATCTGGAAGCTCGTCCGCGTAACCTTCACCGGCGCCGCCATCCTGCTGCGTGAAAAAGCCGCGTATCGGGCCACGAGCTTCCGCATGGCAAATTAGCAAGGCAGGGAACAGGGACTAGGGATCGTACAGAGTAAAGCACCATTCCCTGGTCCGCTAACTCGCTAACTTGCTGACTGGCTAACTTGCCGATTCGCTAACCCGGTAACTAGCGGACCCGCAGTCCCGCTAACTGATCAAGTCCACTGTGAACTGTGAACTATGAACTGAATTTCAGGAAAGGACCACCATGAACATCGACGAAAAGCAGATCGCCGACCGCCTCGAAGCCGCGGCCGCTCAGCTCGAGCGTGCGCTGAGCCGGCTGGAGGAGCGCCATACCGCACTCACCGGCGAGGTGGAGCGAATCTCCGCAACCGTGGACCAAAGCCGGCGGGAAACCGAACTGGCCGAGAAACTGGCCGCCGCCGAGCGCGAGATCAAGGAACTGAAAGCCGCGGCCGCGCCGGCGGCGCTCAACATCCTGCGCCGCACGCTGCCTTCGGCCGCTACCGAGATGCTGGCCAAGCACGGCATCGGCGAAGGCCCCATCGACGTCCGCACGCTTGACGCCGCGCTCTCCGGCCTCAGTCTGGAGCAGCGCATCGCCGTCAAAACCCAGCTCCTGCGCGCCGGAGCAATCGCGTAGAAGCGGTTCACAGTTCGAAGTTCACAGTGGCGCGAAAGCCAGGTTTTCCACGCAACCGGCACCTATCGGGTAACTCATCTTTAGGTCACCGTCGCCCGCCGCCCCTCGCGTCGAATTCCGAACTATGAACTACGAACTGTGAACTATGAACTCGTAACCACCAACTGTCGGTCAACGACCGGCCAGGCCCCACTCCGGGGCGGAAAGAGCCTATGAACGCAACTTTTCAAGACATTCATGCGGCAGCGGACTTTATCGGCCCCGGCGCCATCGAGGTTCCGCTCTATCAAACCGAAATCTTCGATATCTGCCGCCGCTCCAGCCCCTTCGGCCAGCGCATCAAGCAGGTTCCCGCCACCGGTCACCCATCGCGCTTCTTCGAGGAGACGGCCATCCCCAACCCCGGCACCGCCGGCTTCATGGATCCGCGCAGCATCTCGCCCGCGGTCGTCACTCCCACGCGCGTGGAGCGCAGCGTGCCCCTCAAAGCCATCGTCGCGCAGATCAGCTACAACCTCTTCGACATGGAACTGGGCGACCAGCAGAAGCAGTTCGCCTATCTGCAGGCCAAGGATCTCGTTGACACGGTGAGCGGCGTCATGGTCACCCACGACGTGGCCCTCTGGAACGGCAACGACACCAGCCTCACCACGCCCACCACCACGCAATACATGGGCGTCACCGCGCAAATCGTGGCCGGCGGCAACACCACCACCATCGCCACCACGGCATCGATCGTCGACGGCATCAAGTCGGCCATCGCGCAGATGGTGGCCAGCACCGGCTACTACGTGCGCCCCTCCGCCATCTACGCCAACCCGGTGCTCCTCGACCTGATCGACCGCGAGATGAAGACCGAATTCAACGTCGTGCTCAACTCCGGCGAAATCACCGGCGGCTTCCGCGTCAAGCTGCTCTCTACCCAGGCCGGCGAGCTCCCGCTTATCCCGGACTGGAGCCTGAGTTACACCGGAACCCCAGGCTCGGGCACGGCCGTCCTTCCCGCTTACATCGTCACCGAAGACCTGATCGAGTACCACTGGCTCGGCGACCCCACGCCGCGCGTCTTCCAGCTCGGTCTGCCCAGCTCGCTCTCGCATCAGTACGTCGTGGTAAAGTTCGGCGCCGTGGTCGTCAAAGGCGCAAACTACGCTCACTACCAGGTGTTAGTCGACCGGTAACAGCAAGGGTCCAGCGTCCAGCGTCGAGGGTCCAGGAAACCTTCAGTTCTCGTTCAGCCTGGACGCTGGACCCTGGACCCTGGGCACTATTCCTGTTCTCCATCCCTATTCCTTGCTCCGCGAGGTTCCCATGGGCACGCCCTACCTTCAGCCGACGGACTATCCGAACTACGGATTGCCGCCGGCAACTACCGCCGACTGGATCACAGCGGCAACGGCGCTCATCAACAGTTATTGCCGGCGCCCCGACCTGAACGTAATCCAATACACCGAGCGTCTGCGCCTGGTCAGTGGATCGCAAACCGTGTTGCTGAGTTATCTCCCCCTGGCTCCGCTGGCGCCGGCCACCTCGCCCATCGTCGGCATCGAGGGCCGCTACGCCAAGCCGCGGCGCGGCGAAGTGCTCGACGAGCCCATGTTCGAAATCGTCTGGGCGTTCTCTCTTCCCGGCCAATGGACCGCCATCGATCCAACCACCGTTGACTTCGACCCCAACACCGGCGAGTTGACCATTCCATGGAATGTGCTGGGGCTGCCTTACAACGAGGTAATGGTGACTTACACGGCCGGCCTCGCCACCATCGGCGACGACGTGAAGACCGCCTGCGCGCAGATTGTGCGCAACGCGCAATCCACGCCGGCGTTGAACGCCAGCAAGACCAAAATCGACACCATGCAGATGCAGTATTTCTCGAGCTAGCTGGTAGACGAGACGGTGCAAACCTGGCTCCGTCCTTACATAGCGAACAGGTTGGGGTGAGCTATGAGTGATACCTCGCCGCGCAACCCGGTAAGTGCGCCCCAGTTATTGGCCGACGCCTTGCTGCGCAGCCTTACCGGAACCTCTGCTCTGCTGCGTGTCACCGGCACAACCACAGATACCGACCAGTCCGAGGTGGGACTTGTCCCCACCACATTTGCCGAGGTCGTCGTAAGTCCTGCAGTCATGCGCAAGCTGCGCCCCACATGGCAGGAAGGCGGCCAATCGAAATGGGAGTTACTCATCTCCGCCACCGGCGTCCAGCAGCAGGTCAACGCGCTCGACTTACCCTCGGCCCAATCGCTTTTCGCCATGACTCTGGCGGTTACGGTCGCCGGTCAGGACTATCTGATCGAGTCCATCGCCGCCAACGAAGCCTTCGGCCAGGTCTATCTCTATCGCCTGCTGCTGCGCGAAGCCCGGCAGCAGGCGGTGTAATAGTTCGCAGTTCGCAGTTCGCAGTTCGCAGTTCACAGTTCGTAGTTCACAGCGCCCAGTGGAAAGTGATCAATCTGGCGGCACGTTTCAGCGGCTCGGAACTGTGAACTGCGAACTAAGAACTGTCTCTCGGAGCTCTCATGCAGAACGCCAAAGACTCCTTCTACGTCGCCTTGCGCACGCGGCTCATCGCGATCAATCCCGAGCGCACCATTCTACTGCGCGGCGCGGTGCGTCCAGGCATCGTCGTCGAAGACGCCGAAGCTCCATTCAGCCAACTCCCTGACGATGTGTTCGTCCTGCGCTGGCTCGGCCTCGGTGTCGATGTGGATCTGGACTCCACCATGGCAGCCGAGGAGTGCGACATCATTTATCAAACCTGCGGGACGCAGAGCTTCGGTGGTCTCGATCGCGGCCGCGCGCTCAGCCAGATGGATGAAGAGCTCATGTCCATGATCCAGCCGTTCTACACACCGAAACTCAACTTCATCAACCAGCCTCCCGCGGCCATGCTGACTCAGGTCTTTTGGGATGAGCCGGCATTCGGGCCGATCGTCATTCAGCGCGACCGCCTGGCTCGCACCTCGAAAGTAGCGGTCTATAGCTACCAGGAGCAGGGGGAGTAAATGGCCGCTAACTGGTATTCCAATCCGGCGCCGGTCACACGCCGCGTGCGCGCCTACTTCGCGCCTGTCAACCGCACCGCGCAAACGCCGGTCATCTTCGATCCGGCGGAGCAAGCGGTCTTCAATCTCGACTCGCCGCCCGCTCCTTGGATCAGCCTGGGCTGGATCGAAGGATTCATCCGTCAGCCCACCAGCAAGACCGCCCCGATCATGACCGGCATTCCCGCGGCAGCTCTCGAGCAGGTCCGCGAAACCCTCGCCGCGCAGGTAAGTTTTCAGTTTCTAAGTTGGACCAAGCTCACCATGGCGCTGGCCACAGGCTCGCAGCACATGAACCTGCTCGCGCCCGCCAGCGGTGCCCCCGCTGCCGCCGACGGAGCCACGGCCGCCTCGGCCGTAACGGTACAGACTGGATCGACGGCCACATTCGTGGCACTGGCATCGACTGATGCGTCCAAAATCGCGCCTGGTTCCATTGTCGCAATCGACATCGATAACATCGGCCAGACCGGCTATGTGGGCTCGCCTGTCTCCGGTGCCTATCTTCGCCAGGCAGTTAGCGACGTGGATTACATTCGCCGCATAACGTTCAATGTAGCATTGGTATCTCAATCCTCGTCGGCCGGACTCACCCTCGCCGAAGCGTTGCCGGGTGGCGCTCCGGCCGCGGGCGCGAAGTTACAGGGAGTTATCGGCTTTGTCGATCGCGAGGGCGGCAGCTTTTACCAGGAGTGGTCGGCATTGTTCATTCTGCAAGGCGGCCAGGGGGAGCGCGTCTTCTTCTACTATCCCCGCCTGCAGACCCTCACCGGAGCCGAAGAATCCGCCGTGCCGCTCAACGGCAAAAGTAAGTCAAGCCTGGCGCGCGTGCTGCTCAAAGCGCAGTTTCTGGCGCTGCCGGTGACAGACCCTCTCGATGGCGAGCGCGTTGTTTGTTACCGTAGCTTCGTTCCCGCTCCAAATGCACTGGTTTGACTGCTGACGAACGGAACAATCGCCGCTTCACATTTCCACATTAGTTAACCAGAAAGCCAAGATGAAGATCACAATCCAAGGCCAGGACTACACATCCGCGCTCGATGCCATTCATCCGCTGACCATCGAGCGCAAGCTCAATGCGCCGTCCGAGTGTCTCTTCTGGCTGAGCCTGCCAACCAACGGCAGTCTGACCACGCCGGTCCGCAACGCAAGCCTGGCCGTCACCGGCGACGACGGAACAATTTATTTCACCGGGTACATCGCTGTAACTCCGTTGCCAGAGTATGCAGGATTGGCGCCTGAAGGTCCGCGCTACCGTATTTCCATCCAGGCGCTGAGCGATGAGTTATTACTCGACCAGTTACTGATGCCGCCCAGCGCCGGCGCCACGGGCGAGACGACCGGCTCACTGTTGACAAACCTGGTCACGCGCACCGGGTCGAATGCGCTCTCCACCGCGGGGCTATCGCTCAGCGCGCCGGTGAGCAACTACGCTCCGGCAAAGGGCGCGCGCTGGAGCGAAGCCGCCGAACAGGTCGCCAGCCAGGCTCGGGCCGCGTACCGCGCGGTCAACGGAGCCCTGCTTTTGGCCCAGGCCGAATCCGTCGTGCACACGCTCAACGAGACCGATGGCAGCCTGAATCTCGCCGCATTGGCATTTACAGCCAGCGTAAAGCGCGCGCTGGCCAACGATGTAACCGTGTGCGGCGAGCACGAACCGGTCGTCTATGCGACCGAGTATTTTCTTGGCGACGGCGTCACCACGCAGTTCTATTTATCCTATGATCCGTTCTTTCTTGCGGCTTCTAAGTCGGCGATCATCGAGGAACTGTTCAACGAGGGCCAAATCGACCGTCGCGTGTGGGGCAATCCAGGCAACGACGGCTATCTTACGTTGGGAGCAGCGGGGCTGGTGATGAACGGCGGTAATGGCGTCGATGGGGATACGCTTCTAACATGGATCGATCCTATCGAGTTGGGCGGAACGCTGTTACTCGAAGCGGTGGGCGTGACCCTGTCGCTGGGAAGCACCGGAATTCTCGCCGGATTCTTCAACGGAGCGGAGACCGCGGCCGATTGCATCGCGGGCTTTCAGGTAACAGCGGCCATCGGCACCGGGGCGGTCAGCTTGCAACCCATTCTCGTCGGTACGCCGAGCGGTTCAACTTACGCTGTGAATCCGGCAAACCAATACACACTTCGCATGCGGATCAATAGCCCGGAGTTGGAGCGGGAGTTGTCCATCTATCGCTCCTTCGGCGACAGCGGAGCCATTACTTACGGCGGGCAATTCGTCTCGAGCAACGCCCGCGTTCAAATGGAGGTGCAGGAGTTTGTCGATGGAGTCGGCGGAACGCCCGTGACTCTTTACGATGGCTCGGTGACCGGCTTACCGGCGACAGGCCTGGTGGTCGCTGCCTCCAGCATCAACCTCATCGGAACCATGCGCGCAATCGACCTGACCAGCCTTGGCTCCGGTTGGGTGGTCAGCACGCCTTCAGGCGGATCGGCCTATACACGCCGCATCGGCACGGTGGCACAGGCCGGCGAGTGTCACATCGAGCGCACCGGGAAGCTGGTCTTCTATACCGGTTTTGCGCCGCCCGTCGGTGAGCAGATCGCGGTAAGTTATCGCACCATCGGCAGGGCCGTAGGAAGAATGGTCAGCGCCGCGAGCCAGGCTACTCTGCTCGCAGCCGGATTGCCTTCGGTGGCCACGTGGATCGGCTCGGTAACGAACCCTCCCGCGCGCAGCTCCGCCGATTGCCGCAATGCAGCCGAGGCGATGGAGCAGGCGGCGGCCGGCGTGAGCGCGCTGTGGAGCGGGACCTACAAAGGAGACAGATCGACCTTTGCCACGGACGTTTGGCCGGGCGACGCGCTGCTGTTGAATGCGCCGTCGACCAGCCTGGACGCGCAGGTCGTCGTGCGCACCGTAAAAGTGAGTTATGGGGCCAGTTATCCTGACTTGATCGAGTACTCGATACAGTTTGCCAACGACTGGGCCGACGATCTGGCCATCAAGACCAGCGCCACTGTTCCCGCGGATACCTGGCTCCCGGCGGCGATCGCTCCCACTGTTCTGGCCAACTTGAACAATCTCACGGTAACTACGCTGAATGGAACTACAGTAGCCATCAACACGGGCATAACTCCGCCCACAGGCGGCGGGTTCGAAGTCCGGCGCCGCGACTTTGCTTTTATGCCCGGCGAAGATCCCGATCTGGTGGTGAGAGCCACCGTGCCAAACATGAGCTTTGCCCGCGAAAGCACGGCGGACCGCTTTTATATCAGAATGTACGATGGCTCGAACCCGCCCAATTATTCCGAATTCTCAGCGGCGTTATTTATCAACCTTCCGCTGGGGTCCTGAGCGGCAATTCTGAACGGGGAGTCCGGCGGATGCGGATGATGAATGAATTCGAAGCGCAGGTGCTGAGCGACCTGAGCGTGCTCAAGACGCAGATGGCAAATCTTGTCGGCGACGGCAATGGCGGCCGCATCTGCGAAATCGAGCGGCGCATGGAGCTGCACGAGCAGCATCTGCAGCGCACCAAGGGGTTTCTCGCCGCCATTAGCGTGTTGTTCGCCGTGATTGAAGCCACGATCGAGGCGCTGCGCCGGCATTGAAGTTCGAGCCCCCGCGTATTCGCATCTGGCGCACTCGTATAATCGGGCCTATGAGCGCAGAGCCTCTGGTGGGCGTGGTGATGGGCAGCAGGAGCGATTATGAGGTGCTCGCCGCGGCCGTCGAGATTCTGCGCGCGCTCGAAATCCCGCACGAGGCGCGCGTAGTCAGCGCGCACCGAACGCCCGACTGGCTCTTCAAGTATGCCGAAACGGCGCAGTCCCGCGGGTTGCGCGTCATCATCGCCGGAGCCGGAGGCGCGGCGCATCTGCCCGGCATGATCGCATCCAAAACTTTGCTCCCCGTGCTCGGCGTTCCCGTGCCCACGACGCCGCTGAACGGCATGGATTCGTTGCTCTCGATCGTGCAGATGCCCAAGGGCGTGCCCGTCGGTACGCTAGCGATCGGCAAGCCGGGCGCAGCCAACGCGGCCCTGCTGGCGGCGGAAATCCTGGCTCTTACCAACTCGGAGTTACGCGAGCGCCTCGCCGCATGGCGTGCTGCCCGCACCCGGGAAGTGATGGAGCAGGAGCTGCCGGGTTGAGCCAGCACATCGAATCGCCGCATCGGCAGAAATCCACTATTGTCCGGCCCGGCGGATTGATTGCAATCCTCGGCGGCGGGCAACTCGGGCGCATGATGGCGATGGCCGCGCGCACCATGGGCTACCGCGTGCGCGTGATGGACCCCGAACGCGCGTGCCCAGCCAGCTTCGTCGCCGACGAGACCATGGTGGGCCTCTGGGATGACGTGGCCGCGGCCCGCCGGCTTGCCGAGGGCGCTGGCGTGGTGACGCTCGAGATCGAGCAGATCGGCGTAGATGCGCTAGCTGAAGTGGCGCGCATCGCACCATTGCGGCCCGGCGTCGAGCCCATCCGCATCATCCAGGACAAGACGCTGCAGAAAACCTGGCTGGCCGAACAAGGCTTTCCAGTCGGCCCGTTTCGCGTGGTTTGCAGCGAGGCAGAACTGCATGACGCTGTTCGCGCGCTTGGCGGGCGCGTGTTCGTCAAGATCGGCCGTGGCGGGTACGACGGCCGCGGCCAGGCGCGGATCGGTCTCGACGCGCCGGCAAGCGAAGAAGCGATCGCGGCGGCGTGGCACAGCATCGGCGCGCGGCCCGCGGTCGCCGAACAGGCCCTCGATCTCGACTTCGAAATCAGCGTGATGGCCGCGCGCAGCCCGGCGGGCGAAGTGCGCAGTTTTCCTGCCGCGCGCAATCATCACGAAAACCAGATCCTGGCCTGGAGCGTACTGCCTGCGGGCATTCCGCCGCAGCTCGAATTGAACGCCGAATCGCTGGCCGCGGACATCATCGAAAAACTCGATATCCAGGGCATGCTGTGCGTGGAGATGTTCGTGACCCGCCGGGGCGATTTGCTGGTGAACGAGCTCGCTCCTCGACCGCACAACAGCTATCACCAGAGCGAGCGCGGATGCGTGACCAGCCAGTTCGAGCAGGCCGTGCGCGCCGTGTGCAATCTTCCCCTCGGAGATACCGCGCTCGTCACTCCGGCGGCCATCGTCAACCTGCTGGGCGAGGTGTGGCTTCGCGGCGAGCCAGACTTTGCCGCCGCGCTCGCGGTTCCTGGCGTCCGCCTCCACTTATATGAGAAGCACACGCCGCGGGCGGGACGAAAGATGGGGCACTTATCGGCGGTCGGCGCCTCAGCGGATGAAGCGCTGGCGCGGGTGCTGGAGGCAAAGAGCCGGCTCTAAGCGAATGCGATTCGGATTGCCGGTTCGCGCCAGAACCGTTTTGCTCGCATGCCCTATTTCGCATCGATCCGTACACTTCTCAGCGCACGGCTTCCTCGGCGAGCGTGCGAATCACGGCTATGTTCTTGATCAACTCATCCGGGAAGCCGTGCCGTTTTTCGAGATGCTCGGGGCTGTTGTAGGAGAGCCAGACTCGTCCATCGTTGTCTTCCCAGACGAGCGCCTTGAGCGGGAGATCGATCGCGAGCGTAGGCGCGGCAATCATCAACGGCGTGCCTCCCTTGGCGTTGCCAAAGATCACCAGCTGTGTTGGCCGCATCTCCAGGCCGGCAGCTGCCGCGTCTCCGCTATGGTCGACGCGGGCATGGATATGGATGCCCTTGGAGGCGATCGCGGTTTCAAGCCGGGTCAGCGTCTCCGCAACGGAGTGCGGACTGCTCAAATGCACCATGCCATTGTCGGGAAGAGTCACCATGGCCATACCTCGCGCGGCGAATCCGTCGCGCAGCCAATGTAGCACGGCAAATGGAACCTGCGCAGCACTTCACCGCCGCAGGCAGCGGTGAAGTGCGCGTCTCAATTCGCGAGCATCCCCGCCAGCAACGCCGTTCTCGGCGCCAGGTGCTCCAAATAAATCGACTCGTGCCGTGCGTGCGCGCCCTCGCCCACCGCGCCCATCCCGTCCAGGGTGGGAACGCCAAGCGCCGAAGTAAAGTTGCCGTCGGAGGCGCCTCCCGTAGCCGCTTCATCGAGCGCTAAGCGCAATTCCGCGGCCAGCGCGCGAGCCTTTTTGAAGAGTCGAACCGTACCTGAGGTCCGCTCCATCGGCGGCCGGTTGATGCCGCCGGTCACGGTCAGCGCGCAGCGCGCGTCCGCCGTCTTCAGCCGGGCAAATTTGCCCTCGATGCGCGGACCGTCGGCCTTCCGCGCGATGCGCACGTCCACTTCGCACCATGCTTCCGCGGGAATGACGTTGGTCTTCGATCCGCCTCCTACCGTGCCCACGCTCACCGTCAGCCCACGCTGGAGATCGGTCCAGCCGCTCACCTTCTCCACCACGCGCGCCAGCTCAAGGATGGCGCTCGCGCCTTTCTCGAAGTCGACGCCGGCGTGCGCCGCCACGCCCTTCACTTCGACGCGCCAGTTTCCCGTCCCTTTGCGCGCGGTCTTGTAAGCCAGCCCCTGCGCCGGCTCCAGCACATAGACGGCTCCGCACTCGGAAGCAATCCGCTCGGTAATGGGCCGCGAGACCGGACTGCCGATCTCCTCGTCGCTGTTCAATAGCAACACGATCTCGCGTCTCAGCAGGCTGGCTTCCGACAGTAATTCAATCGCGGTGAATGCCATCGCCACGCCGGCTTTCATATCCAGCGTGCCCGGGCCCCACAGCCGGCCATCGCTCACCCGGCAGGGCATCGCCTTGAGCGTTCCCAACGGCCAAACGGTGTCGATATGTCCAAGAATCAAAACCGGTTCCGCTCCGCTGGATTTTGTCCGAGGTCCAAACCGCGCCTCCACCAGGTTGCCGAACTCACGCTGCCGGTGCAGCTTCACCCGCCCGCCAAGCGCCGTGGCGTGAGCCGCAGCCAGCGCTCCGCACGCATCTACGGCCGCTTTCGAATCCGACGGCGACTCCGCCCGCACCAGCCGCTGCATTAAATCCAGCAGCGCAGCCTGCTTGCGCCTGGCGCCGGCCAAAAGAGCACGCATGGATATCGAAAAACCGGAGGAAGTCTGCACCATTTCCCCTGTCTGCCGCGTTGTCTTGCGATTCCATGATTCTATGATATTTAGGATCGAGACGATGCTAAATTCAGCCCCTCGGTGGTGGCTCCGCAGGCGCAATGTGTGGCAAAAATGCCACAAGACGGATTGCGGAGATTGCGTCTAATCTAGCGGTTGCGCCCCGTTTTGCACAGTTTGGAGAGCACTATTGGCGAGTCTTGCACACTTGGAACAGACGATTGCGGAACCCCTTGAATTTGAAGGGATTGGACTTCATTCCGGCGCACCTGTAACGATGCGCCTCTTGCCTGCCCCGGCGGGTTCGGGCATCGTTTTCCGCCGCTCCGACCTGGATGACTTCGAGATTCCCGCCACCGGCCGGAACGTGGCCAAAGTCAGTTATGCCACCAGCCTGATGCGCCAGGGCGTGCTCATCTCCACCACCGAGCACCTGCTCTCCGCGCTCATCGGCATGGGCGTGGACAATGTCATTGTCGAGCTCGATAACCTGGAGCTTCCCATCCTCGATGGAAGCTCTTTGCCGTACGTGCGAGCCTTCTTGAGCGTGGGCATCCGCACCCAGCGCCGGCGGCGCGAATCCATCCGCGTGCTGCGCGCCGTTGAAGTGCGCGAGGGCAACAAGTTCATCGGCGTCTATCCCGGATCCGGGTACAAGATTCGCTACACCATCGACTTTCCCGCGCCCATCGGCAAACAACACACCAGCGTCGACCTGGCCGCCGACACTTACGGCTCGGCCATTGCGCCGGCGCGCACCTTCGGCTACAAGGCCGACGAGAGGCGCTTGCGCGACATGGGTCTGATTCGCGGCGCGGGCCCGCAAAACGCCATCATTCTCGGCGCACGCGGGCCGGAGAACGGCCCTCTGCGCTTCGCCAACGAATATGTTCGCCACAAGATACTGGACCTGATCGGCGATCTGGCTCTCGCAGGCCGCCGCATCGAGGGCCACGTGGTGGCCGTGCGCGCCGGCCACGCCATGCATACTGCGCTGGTGCAGCGCCTGCTTAAGGACCGCGCCGCCTGGGAACTGGCTCACATACCCGTCAAAGAGTCGCCCGCCGAAGAGGAAGTGGAAGCGACAGCGGCGCTCTCGGCTCCCGCGCTGATGGGCGCGTAGACTGCGGCGTTCAAAACGCATATCGCAGGCGATCCGGCCGTTGTTGCTCATGCAAACAGAATGCACATCGGCGAGCAACGCCACTCATCGCCCCATCGAAAACACCACATTCACCGTGGTCTCCACTTCGACAGCCTGGGCATCCAACGCATACGGCCGGTAGCGCCAATGTTTCACCGCGTCGATCGCCGCCTGCCGCAGCATCGCCGGTCCGCTGACCACGCGCAGATTCTCGATCGTCCCAGTTTTCGAGATTACGGCCTGCAGCACCACAGTGCCTTCAAGGCGCGCAGCCACGGCGATCGCCGGGTACAACGGCGTGACCTTATAGATCAGTTGCCCGGCCATCACTCCGGAGGAAACGTGCGCCGGCCCCTGCGGAGCCTGCTTGACGATCGGTGGGTCATCACCCCCGCGAAAGACGTTTCCCACGCCACCCGGAACGCCGCCCGCCTGCCCCAATCCGGCAAAGTCGGAACTGGGCGGCGCTTCTTCGGGAGCATTCGCGATCAAGATGTGCGTGGGTATTTGGGTGGGAACCGAGATCTCGACGCCGTTCATCACCGGCGCGCCGTGAAATCTCTGCTCCGGTCTCTTCACGGGCGGTGCAGCGGCGGGCGGCGGTGGAGGCGCTTCCACCAGGTAACGCATGGCGGCGCGCGGCAGCGCCTCGGGATAGATGAGCGGGATGAGAACCAGCGCCAGAAGGATCGAACCGTTGACGATGAGAGCCGCGATCATCCAGCCGCGGCTGCGCGTGTGAATTCTTCCCGTGGATTCGAACGTAGAGTCTTCAAACACGATCGGCCTCCCTCAACTCTCAATTCAGCCGCGCCGGCGGGAAGCCCGGAATGCCGGTTCGCACACTCGCGCTCTAGCGCTCGCCGTGCGCGAAGCACGGCGGCCGGCGCATTCACGGCCCTCCGCTCATCCCATTCGGAACCACTGTGCTCTTGTAGACACCGGGACTGAACAAACTGTTCCCGCGCAATTCGCAACTCCATGCGGTACACTCCATGCAATCACAACGAATACGTTGGAGAAGCCATGAAACTGTCTCACTTGTCTTTGCTTTTCGTCGCCGCAATCGCAGGTTCAAACGCGCAGGCGCCGGAAGGCTCCGCGGGTGCGAGCGCTCAACCCGACCCCGCAGCCACCTTGCGCTACATTCACAGCGCCTGGGACACGCTTACCCGCTCCACAACCGACTGCCACTCGCTCATCGACATCAAGGTCACCACCAACCCGGTGCTTTATGTTCCCGTGGAGCTGCCCGTGCCGGAGGACGCCGTTGAAGCCGAGCAGAAGTGTCACGTGAAGATTGCGAAACTGCCGCGGCCCATCGAGAAGATTGCGGACGTTCGTCCGGATGAGCTTCCCGCGCCCGGACTGCTCTATCTTCCCCATCCCTATGTGGTCCCCGGAGGACGCTTTAACGAAATGTACGGATGGGATAGTTACTTCATCGTTCTCGGCCTGGAAGCGGACCATCGCACTGAATTGGCCAAAGATATGGTCGATAACTTCTTCTTCGAGATTGAGCATTACGGCGCGGTACTGAACGCCAATCGCACCTACTATCTCACCCGCTCGCAGCCGCCGTTCTTTACCTCCATGGTTCGCGCCGTTTACGAGAATCCGGCCAGCTTTCCAGCCACCACTGCAGGCCGCGAGGAGGCTCGCGCCTGGCTCGAACACGCCTACACGCTGGCCGAAAAGGATTACTCGACGTGGACGCGGCAAGAGCACTTAGCCGGCTCAACCGGCCTCGCGCGTTACTACGACTACGGCAACGGCCCGGTACCGGAGATGGCCGACGACAGCACTTACTATCCAGATGTAATCCGCTGGATGGTCGCGCATCCCAAAGAAACCGGTCCAGGTTATCTTGTGAAAGGCTCCGAACACCCCACCGGCAGCGAGGCGGAGCGCTTGGCCCAGGCCAGTTGCGACGTGAGTTCGAGCCGCGTGTGCGAGCGCGCCTGGGCCGACGGTTACCGGCTCACGCGCGAGTTCTATAAAGGCGACCGCGCCATGCGCGAGTCCGGCTTCGATCCCAGTTTTCGCTGGGGGCCTTTCGATGAAGCGACCGATCACTATGCGCCCGTGTGCCTGAATAGCCTGCTTTATCGTTATGAGCGCGACCTGGAGCACTTCGCTCACCTGCTGGGAATGCCGGGAGACGCAGCGAAGTGGGATCGTCGCGCCAAGGCGCGCGACGCCGCCATTCAGCGCTATCTCTGGGATCAAAAGGAAGGCGTGTTCGAGGACTACGACTTTTATCACGCGCGGAGGTCGACTTATGCTTATATCTCGTCGCTCTATCCTTTGTGGGCCGGTGTGGCTACGCGGGAGCAGGCGCAGCAGATCGTGGCAAAGCTCAACTTATTCGAGCGGCCGGGTGGGTTGTCCATGAGTAACTTCAACTCCGGCATGCAATGGGACGAACCTTACGGATGGGCGCCGACCAACTGGATCGCCATCGACGGACTCGAGGTCACGGGCTTTCGCGACGACGCAAAACGCAATGCTCGCAACTTCGACCACACGGTCGACACTGGCTTCGCGACCGATGGAACCATCCTCGAAAAGTACAACGTCACTTCACGGAACACTAATGTCCACGTGGCAATCGGTTACAAAGCCAATCAGATTGGATTCGGCTGGACGAACTCCGTCTATCTCAAGCTGAAACAGATTCTCGGAGAGCCGACGGCAAGCGCCGGGAACTGACAGGCAGCGCTAACGGCTGAGGGCCGCTCAGAAAACAGCCCCCCGACTACGCAATCTTGAACTCAGTCAAATTTGGAGGCCAGAGGATGACGTAGTCCTCTCCATCTATGTCACGATATGCGACGTTCATTTTTCCAAGAAGCCTGTCTTCTTCTAAGAGTCTCTGCGCACGCTGAAAGCTCCCATTTGGATCGGCCGTAAGTATGAAGATGTTGAACTCTCCCGATCCAGTATCGTGACCATCCACCGACGCTGAGTCACCAAGTTTGTGGGTGAGGGCATCTTCAATCGCCACCAACTTTTCAAGGTCGAGCGCGCCAGCTGGATGAAATTGGATCACAAGCTGATACAGCATGGATTCCTCAGGGTCATCGGCCGAAAGCGATTGGGACCTCGTCTATGAGCATGGCTCGGTTGCGCCGCCTCTCCGAACTTACTCGGGCAGGAACAGCTTGCCTTCGATATTGAAGCTCCCTGTAACGCCGGGTGCGCCCGTATTCGGCTGCCCGCCGCCGATCGAGATGGAGTACTTGCCTTCGGCAATAATAGGTTCGCCGGCTTCGGTCACCATGCTCAGATCGCGCCCCTTGAGCTCGAAGCGCAGTTTTTGCGAGGCGCCGGGTTCAAGATGCACTCGCTGGAACCCTCGCAACGCGTGCAACGGCGCCCCCGGCACATCGGGAAAGCCGAGATAAAGCTGCGCTACTTCATCACCTGCCCTTTTTCCGGTGTTAGTTACGGTAACTTCCGCGATGACGGGGCCGCCCGCTTGCACAGCACCCGGGGGAACAGTTAAATCGCTGTAGCTGAATTTCGTATAACTCAACCCATAGCCAAAGCGATAGAGCGGAGTTCCCTCAAAGTAGCGATAAGTGCGCCCTTTCATCGAATAATCTTCAAAGGGAGGAAGCTGACTGATGTCTTTATAGAAAGTCACCGGAAGCCTGCCCGCGGGGTTATTGCGTCCGCTCAGAGTTTCGGCGACTGCCGCGCCGCCCTCTTCGCCGGGATACCACGCATCGAGAATCGCATTGGCGTGGTCATTGGCCCAGTTCACGCCCAGTGCGCTGCCATTGGTGAGCACTACAACCAGCGGCTTGCCGGCCGCGGCCACGGCTTCGAGCAGGTCCTCCTCGGGTTTGGGCAAGTCGAGGCTGGTGCGGTCGCCACCTTTGAAACCCGGCTCGTTCACCGGCATCTCTTCGCCTTCCAACTCGCTGGTGATACCGACGACGGCCACCACCACGTCGGCGGCCTTGGCCGCCTCGACCGCCTCCGGTTTCGGCTTGAGGTCGACCTTCGACCAAACCAGCTTGGCCTGCGGTGTAACGCTGCCGAACTCCGCATAGTTCACATCGAGTTTGTATGCTTTTCCGCCTTCGAGATTCACGCGCCCCACGCGAGTATCGGCTGCCATCGCGTAGCCTCGCAAAAACTGCTTGCCATCGAGTGACAACTGGAATCCGCCCGCTCCCTGAATGCCCAGGTTGTATTCTCCGGAATCGTTGGGCGTAAGCGTCGCCTCCCAATGCACCGCGAGCGGTTTCACATTGGCAACTTCCGCGGGCAGAGGCTGCGCGGCAAGATCGATCGCGGGCTCGGTGCGCGTGGCCAATATCGCCGGCTTCAGCGTCGGATCCTGCATAATCCGCATGTCGAACTTCGAGTAGCTGGCCTTCACGCCCGGCTGGCCGTCGGTCGTCAACAGCGCGGCCGGAACCGGCGAAGCCTCGTGCGCCAGGAACTGGGTGCCCGGAACATAGTCGATCTTCGCGCCTTTGAATTCGCCCTTCAGGCCCTCAAGAATCGACACAGTGTGCGTCGGCGTTCCGTTGTAGTTGCCCAGCAGCACCTTGGTCTGGTCGGCCAGCGGGCCAACGACGGCGATCCTGATTCCCGAAGTCTTCAAGGGCAGCACACCGTCATTCTTCAAGAGCACCATCGATTCATCGGCCAGCTTGCGCGCCATCTCCCGGTGCGCCGTGCTGTTCAACTCGCTCTCGTCGATCTTCGAGTAGGGCACCATCTCCGGCGGATCGAACATGCCCAGCTTCATGCGCGCGGTAAAGAGGCGCGTCACAGCCGTATCGATCTCGCTCTCTTTCAGATATCCCTGCTTGACCGCGTCAAGATAAGGCTTGTAGTCGTGGTCGTCGGTCACTTTTTGCGTAAAGTCGATGCACTCGTTGTCCATTCCGCGCCGCAGGCTCACGGCCGAGGACTCGGCCTGCGTGGTGTTGAACTTGTGGCCTTCGTGGATATCGATCACCGCTCCGCAGTCGGAGACGACATAGCCCTGGAAGTTCCACCAGCCGCGAAGCTGATCCTGTAACAGGAACTCATTGGCGCAGGCGGGCTGCCCATTGATGCTGTTGTAGGCGCACATCACCGAGCCGGCCTTAGCCTCGGTCACCGTGGCGCGAAACGCGGGCAGATAAGTATCGAGCTCATCGTGCTTGCTCACCGTCACGTCGGCAGTGTGGCGCGTGGGCTCGGGTCCGCTGTGCACGTCGAAGTGCTTGGGCGTGGAGATCACGCGGTAATAGCGCGGATCGTCGCCCTGCATTCCGGTGACAAAGGCCACGCCCATGCGCGCGGTCAGGAACGGATCCTCGCCGTATGTCTCCTGGCCGCGGCCCCAGCGCGGATCGCGAAAGATGTTGATGTTCGGCGCCCAGAAATCCAGTCCCTCGAAAATGTTGCTGTGCCCGTCGCGCACATCCTGCGCATGCTTGATGCGGCCCTCGGTGCCGATGGCGATGGCCATCTGGTGAATCCCCGGCACATCGAAAGTGGCCGCCAGGCCGATCGGCTCAGGAAACTCCGTGGTGCCGTTCACGGCCACGCCGTGCAGCGCCTCGCTCCACCAGTCGTAAGCCGGCACGTTGAGCCGCGGAATGGCGCGCGCCTGGTTGACGAGCTGCGTGACCTTTTCTTCAAGCGTCATGCGCTGGACCAAGTCGGCGGCTCGCTGCACCGGGGGCAGGCTCGTGTCGAGGTACGCGGGTTTGGCCGCATCTTTCGCGACGCCGCTCGTTGCCTCCTGCGCAGCGGCGAGACCGAGCAGTGCACCGCAGACGAGTCCGAACGCAACCAGATGACGTACAGGAATCCTCATTGTCCCCTCCGGAGCGGGCGATCATAGGACAGCTCGGATTTTAGCGACAGGAACGCTTGCGCCCACTCTCCGGCAGCCAACGCTAAAGGCGCGGGTGAGGAATGTCAAGCGGCGGCGAAGCCTCTCCGTACGTAAAAAATCGGTTTATCGCGCTGCTACCAGTAACGCGGCGGGTAGGGCGGCCGCGCGTAGAAGATGTGCGGGGCGGGAGCGGCGATGGCCCAGATCAGCGCGACAATCCAGCCGATGAACGTCCACCCGAAGAAGACGTTGAGCATCGCGATGGCTCCTCGTTCAGGCAGATGCCGGCTACTAGCGACGATCGTGGGCAGAAAGTAGAGCGCGAGGAGAATGAAGAACGCCGGAATATGGAACATGGGAACCTGTCCTCCCACTTGCCCGAAGAGCTCTGCTGGAGGGTGGCGCCGCAACCCTAGCCGGCGCGACTTCCCTCTCCGCAAAGCAGATACGATGTAACCTTCCACGAAGTTCCCCGTAAGAACAGATAGAGGCGCGGAGTTCGATGGCACGAAGCGCGGAGATCGGCCTGGAGCAGAGTCAGGACCGGGACGATCTGCTCGCCTTCCGCCAGGGTGATCGGGATGCGTTCGAGACGCTCTTTCGCCTTCACAAGCGCGCGGTCTTCGGCTGGGTTCTGCGCATCGTTCGCAATCCGGCGGCGGCCGAGGAGATCGTGGTGGAAACCTTTTGGCGCATCTACCGCGCTCATGCGCGATTTGACCCGGCGCGTGGATTCGAGGCCTGGGCGCGCCGCATCGCCACACGCGCCGCGATCGATTACTTGCGAACGCGGCGGCTGGAGACGGAGCTGCCTGTCGATCTGCCCTCTCCGGCCGGCGCCGATCCGGCGATCTCCGCGGAGATTCGCTGCAAGACCGCGCTGGCCTTTGCCAAGCTGCCCGCCACGCTGCGCGCGGCGGCGGTGCTCGCCGTGGTTGAGGAGCGGCCGCAGAAGGAAGTCGCCGAGGCGCTGGGCATCTCGGTCGCGGCCGTCAAACTGCGCGTCTTTCGGGCGCTTCGCTTGCTGAGAAAAGAATTGCAACGCCAAGGAATCACGCCATGAACCCGAATGATCAGGACCGATTGAAGAAACTGCTGCAACAGGCGCTGCCGCCGATCGATGGCGAAGCCGAGCCCGCTCATGACCTTTGGCCGGCGGTTCTCAAGCGGCTCAACGCCCGGCAGGCGCCACCCTGGTACGACTGGGCTTTGGCGGCCGGAGTTGTAGCCATTGTGGCCGTCTTTCCCGCGTGGATTCCCGTGCTTCTCTACTATCTGTGAAAAACGCGAGCTCAAATGCCCGCAGAGCTGGAGGAAGAAATGAACACCCATCCTTACATCCGCGCATTCCTGGCGGGCGTTTTTGTGCCTACGCTGATCCTGCCCCTGCTGCTGGCTTTCTTCGTCGCCACCCGGCTAGTGCTGCAGTGGCCCGTTCCGATCGAGCGGGGATTGGTCTTTCCCATGGCGCTGGTGCCGGCGCTCTGGGGCCTGTGGAGCATGCTCTGGCTCTGGTCGCATCCACAAACCCACCTGCCTCTGGGAATTCACGGAGCGTTGTTGCCCTTCCTGTTGCTGCCGGCGGGAGCGACCATTGCCAGGCACCTGGGGATCGTCGCATTCGGGGCCACTCAGGTTACGTGGTTCAATGCGCTGCACATCCCGTATGCCTGGATTGGATTGGGTTTTCTGGCCGGTCTGGCAGCGTACTACCTGGTGTGGAAGTACATCCTCGGGTTCCTGAACCGCATGCTGGGAATTGCGTGAGTGCCGACGGCGTTTTTCTTCCTCTTCGATTGCCAACAGCCGCGAAAGTTGCATTTACATTGCCAACGGCTCTTCATAAACTACGCGGCAATACCCGGTCGCAGACCGAATAGAGAGGCGCGTATGAACTTAAATCCATGGAATCGAATTCTGTCCAGTTCACCCAAGTTCGGCGGCGCGTTTTTGCTGCCGCTCATTATTGCGCTGCTGGCGACTCCGCGCAGCAGCTTCGCAGCAACGCCGTCGAATGCCAGCTTGAGCGGGACTTATGAGTTTCACATGTCCGAAGTCAAAGAAGTGTACTGGTACAGAAATGTAAGCTGCCATTACACGAACATTACATATACCTATAGCGGCGGAGGGCAAAGCGCCAACACCGAAATCATCAACGGCGAAGCGACCTTTGACGGCAAGGGTCACGTGAGCATCAGCGCCAGCGACATCCATCACTTCAACTCGGCGGCCAGCGACGCTACGGTGAGCATCACCTGCCCGGCCAAGCCCGGCGACCAAGTGATTACGAATAACGGGCATATGGTGCTTGACGCCACGACTCCCGGCTCACTTGAGGGAACCTACGCTGTCAAAGCCGACGGTTCGGGAACGATAACGCTCAGCGATGGCGACGGGGGTCTGGACCTGAATCTCTCCGCATTCAACAGTGCGGGCGTGAGCACCACGGTCCTGATCATCAATCCCGACAGTTCTGAAGCCTACGGGACGGGCATCGCGGTCCTCAAATAGAATTTTTGAATCCAAGTCGCGGCTTCCAGGTTTCGGGCGCGCGGCTTAACATCGGTTCATGCGCTCAGCGGTCATCCTGCTCTCGTTCAATTCCGAGGACACGCTGGGCGCAACCCTGAGCCGCGCGCGCCTGGTCTCCGACGAGATCTTCGTGGTCGATTCCGGCAGCCACGACCGGACGCTGGAGATCGCCCGCGCAGCCGGCGCGACGGTGGCCGAGCATCCGTTCGAGCATTACGGCGCGCAGCGAAACTGGGCCATCGACAACCTGCCCATAACGCGCGCGTGGCAGCTGCACCTCGATGCCGACGAATGGATGGACGAGCGGCTGGTTGAGGCAATTCGGGAGTTGCCCGACGATCCGCCACACTCCGGCTACTTTCTGCCCCGCTATGTAAAGTTTCTGGGCCGCGTGCTGCGCCACGGAGGCATGAGCCCGACGTGGCACCTGCGCCTGTTCCGCACCGGCGTTGGCCGCTGCGAGGAACGCAAATACGATCAACACTTTCAGCTCCTGAGCGGCACCAGCGCCAAGTTGGCGGGCGCCATGATCGACGACAACCGCATGACCCTGAGCGAATGGACGGCGCGGCACAACCGCTGGGCCGACAACGAAGTGGCCGAACTCGATGGCGGACCGGCGGCAGGACGGATCCAGCCCGACGCGCGCGGTAATCCGATAGAGCGCAAGCGGTTCCTGCGGGAAAAGTACAACCGCATGCCATTATTTGTCCGGCCGTTTCTGCTCTTTGGCTACCGCTACTTCCTGCGGCTGGGTTTTCTGGATGGCCGCGAGGGCATCACCTTCTGGGTGTTGCAGACCTTCTGGTTCCGGTTCCTGGTGGACGCGAAGATTTGGGAAAAACGCCACGCTGCTCAGGGCAAATAGTATCGGATGAGCTCGCAATGACAGAATTCCCGATACTCACTGCCGGCGAGGCGGCAAGTGTCGGGGTCCCAGCCTGAGGATGCATCGAAATCGTTGGCTCCTGACGCGACCGATCATTTAAAATCTGACCATTGGATGAAGAAAAAGCGGTACAACGGCGACCGGAGCGATTCGGTTGAACACACTCTTTCCGCACGATCGGCACGGAGCGCTCCGGGAGCCTTCGACAGATTGAAAAACGCGACAAGTCCTCCTTCGTCCCGCGAACAGCATTTGTCTTTTTGTGTCTTGGAGCTGGGATGAGGTGGAACCGTTACTGGGTGCTGTTTGCCGCCTGCGCGCTGGCGTGGCTCGCGGTCAACCTGATCCTGCCTCCGGCGATGAGCGGCACCGACGTCTTCATCTTCCGCGACGCGGGGTGGAATCTCGCCGCTTATGGGAGCTTTAAGTCCGCCGGCCTGATGTACATGCCCGACCTGGTTCCCCGGCTCTATGCGCACTACACGCCGATGATGCCCCTGCTGTTTGCCGGCTATGCTTCCATCTTCCCGCGCAACGCCTACGCGGGCACCGTCTTCAATCTCCTGCTGGGGTTGCTGGGAGCGGGGGTCGCGCTGCGCTGGGTTCTGGGCCAGCCGGAGGGCAGGCTGCGCAATTGGGCGGCGCTGGCCGTCGCAATTTTGCCGGTCGCTTTTATTACTTATGACAGGCCGGAGGCGATCGCGTTTGTGCTGTTTATTGCAACCGTTGCCGCAGCCGCCAGTCCCCGCGTACGGCCAGTTGTGGTGGGGTTGCTGATCGCGCTCACCTTCCTGGCGCACCCGTTTTACGCCGTCGCCTCGGCCGTGTGGGTGACCGCGCTTTTCTTCTCGCGCAATTGGAACACCGCCTGTCGCTGGCGGCTCACGCCGCGGCAGATTGTAGTTGCCGGCGCCGCTGCGGTGATTCCGATTGCGGCCGTGGCCCTGCTCTTTTACACCCTCGACCCCACTTCGCTGATGCGCTTTGCAACCCACGCGCTGGGCATGCACAGCGGCCTGAACCGGATCAAGTCGGGAGGGTGGCTCGAGTCACTGCATTGGGCCGCATTCGGCGTGAGCCCGGTGGCTGCGTGGACCTATCTCGCGTCCCTTGCGTCTATCTTCGTGCTTCTGGCCTGGTCAGTGAGCCGCCGCCGCGAGTTAGGCGCCCGGGAGTGGCTCCCCATCGCCGCCGGCTGTGCGTGCGTGCTGATCTCGATCGCCGTCTTCTCGTTTCAATACATCTACATCACTTCGCTGTCCATTTGCATCCCCGTTGCTCTGCTCGTCGCCAGCCGGCAAGGAGCGAAGCTCGCAGCTCCCGGTCTTGCGCTGCTATTGTTTGCGGTCCTTATCAGGGTTCCAGATCTCGGTTTTCACATTTTGGAGCGCACCGAGCAGGGGCCGTCGTACCGGGCAGCCCTCGGGCAGCCCGCCACCCTGCGCGCCCAGTTGCCCTCGCCGGATGACATTGTCACGCTCGAGGGCGGCAGTTATGACCTGTTCAAACCCGAGTTTCACTCCATGATTCATTTGACCGACGCCGAAGACTTGGACCATTTTTCGAAGCTCGACGGCGTGGCCAACTGCTACGATGGCTTTCACGGGTCCAGCAGTTCTCCACGCCCGTTTCCGGCCAAGCTGAATGCGGCGGATTTTCACCTGATCGAGCCTGCTCCCCGACATCTGTGGGTTACGCTGTTTGGCCACCGGATCATGCACGCGCAATGGGGCTTCGGTTGCGACCTCTACGTAAGGAACAATGCCGCAAACGCGAAAAGCGAAAAACCATGAAAGCGCGGATGTTTACTGCCGGCGGAAATTATGGCTATCGGCGAAAGGGAGTTGCGGAAAAGGATTTGCGCCGCCGAATCCGTTACCCCGAATGACGCGTGAACTCAGCCGGGCTCCGACAATGAAAGAACAGAGATCGGCGATCTGGACGGTGCGGAACGGCGCTGCTCGCCGGAAGGAGATTTGAATGCAGTCGGAAGCCCTGGCGAAAAGCAAACCCGGCGCCATCGGTGTGTCCGGATTGCTGAACTGGGGATTGATGAGGCCGCGGCGAAAGCTCCAGTTCGGCGCTTTGGAGGGCGTCGTGCTGGCTTTGTACACCGCGCTGCTGGCGTGGACCGTGGCGCACCATGTTCCCTGGGCCGACGAAGCGCAGGGGTGGCTGGTGGCGCGCGACTCCTCGCTGGCCGAGATCTTCACCACGCGCCTGCACTACGAGGGTTCGCCGGGCCTTTGGCATCTTCTACTCTGGTTCCTTTGCCGCATGCACGTCTCGTTTACGGCGATGCGCTGGATCACGTCGGTAGTTCCCGTCGCCGGCATCTGGGTCTTTCTGCGCTACTCGCCGTTCCCCGCCATTCTTCGCATAACTCTGCCGTTCAGTTTCTACCTTCTCTATCAATACGCAGTTATCTCGCGAAACTACATCGCGGCTCCCTTGCTGGTCTTTATTATCGCGGTGCTGTTTGCCAATCCCGCGCGCAATCTCTTCTCCCTGGCCGTAGTCATGGGTTTACTAAGCAACCTCTGCGCGCAGGGGATGGTCATCTCGGCGGGCTTTGTACTGATGATCGCCATTCGCATCTGGCGGCAGCGCAAGTGCGAAGCTCAGTTTCTCAGCTTGAAACGCATCGCGGGCGCGAGTCTCTGCCTTTGCTTATTCTGGGCCTTCTCAGTATGGTCCACGCGGCCGGCGAAAGACAGCTTGTACACGCCAGCCTGGGAGGTGACTCATCATGTGGGTGGCGCGGGAGCTGGTGAAGCTAACTCGGACTCCGCGCGGACTGCCACTCCACGCGCCGACGCGGACGAGTCCGGCCCGCAGCGGAACACCCACCAAGTTTCGAAGTTAAGGCACGCGCTGGATCGATTCGAAATGGATCTGACCTATGGCGTCTCTAACTCCTGGCTGGTATCACTCCTGGTCTGGTGCGTTGTCCTGGCGTTCCTGATCTTTCGGAAAAATGTCTTCGACATCGTTCCATTCATCCTGCTGCAATTGCTGTTTGAGTTTGTAACCGGCCGCCCCTGGCACTTCGGCATGGTGTTCCTTGCGGCGATCGCAGTTCTGTGGATCGACTGGCTGCCTGAGGGGAGTTCACACGAGCCGCTGTGGCGTGCGATTCTGTCAGTAACACTGCTAGCCTTGATTATTGAGCAATGCCTATGGAGCGGCCGCGCCATTCGCACGGATACTGTGAGAAAGTATTCGGGCGACAGGGATGCCGCGGAGTTCCTCGCCAGTCGCATTGCGGGCAAGACCGTCGCCGGTTTCCAATATCATTCCGTGGGCGTGCAACCCTATTTCTCCTCTAACATCTTCGCGAACTGGCGTGGGGGGGCGTTTTGGAACTTTACCAGGAAGGTCGATGTGGATGCCCACTTTGCGGAGACATTGCAAATGCGGCCGGATTACATCGTAATCGGCTTTGCGGTGCGTCCGCCGGATTCATTCGGCAACCTAGGCGCGCCGGAGGGTTATCCGGAGACATTTCACCCCAAGCTCGAGCGGGAAATTGTCGCCACTCACGAGTACGAGGAAACTCATCGATTTTGCGGTGATGCTTTTTCGGGACACGGATACCACGAGGGACTCTGTCAACTTATCCTGGAGCGAATGACGCGCTAGGTTTTTTCTTTTGCGCCGGCGAAAAGCATTGGATCCGGCCAAAAGCTCAAGCGAATCCGCGTGGGAAGCGGCAACCCGGATTACCCTGACCCACGCGAGGAGATCTCGATGTTGTCAAATGTTTCGACGCAAAGCGAGCCGACTTCCATTGGTGCACGCATTTTGAATTGGTTTTTCGGGCCGAGGCTTCGTTTCAAATTCGGCGCTCTCGAATCCACGGTACTGTCCATCTACGTTGTGCTGCTGACGTGGACTCTGGCTCATCATATTCCGTGGGCCGACGAGGCGCAGGCCTGGCAACTGTCGCGCGAGCTTTCATTGCCTGCCTTATTTGCGCACTATCTGCGCTTGGAAGGTGCGCCAGGGCTTTGGTATATCCCCCTCTGGATACTGGCGCGGATGCACGTCTCGTTTTTGGGGATGCGGTGGATCATGGCCGTGTTTCCCGTCGCCGGCATCTGGGTCTTTCTCCGTTATTCGCCGTTTCCCGCAGTCCTGCGCGTCACCCTGCCTTTCAGCTTCTACTTGCTTTATCAGTACGGAGTCGTGTCGCGAAGCTATATTATGCTTCCCCTGCTGGTCTTCACCGTTGCAATACTCTTCGCTCAACCCGCGCGCAATCTCATCGCGCTCGCCGTTGTGCTGTCGCTGCTCGGTAATCTCTCGGCGCATGGGTTCTGCATCGCGGCGGGGTTAGCGTGCATGCTCGCGATTCGTCTTTGGCGGGAACGCAAGCGGGACCCCCAGCTTCTCACATCCCGGCGCCTGGCGATCGCGACAACCTGCCTCGTCGCATGCTGGTGCTTCTCTGTCTGGACGGTCTTCCCCACGTTGGACAATCGATATCAGCCGGTGTGGTACCGCATACACCATCCGAACGAATTCGTTGACACCCAATGGGCCTCCGTTCGGCTGCCCGCCGGCACCGATGCCGGCGTCAGCGAGACGACGCTGGACAGGCACATTCGCGAGAGCCGCGGTCTGAAGCACGTCTTCTACAGATACACGAGGGCGGCTACCTACGGTCTTTCGAATTCATGGGTGCTCTCGTCGATAGCCATCGGCGTTTTGCTGATCTATCTGATGACCCACGGGAATCTTGTCGATATTCTTCCCTACATATTCCTGCAACTGCTGTTTGAGTTGGTTATCGCCCACGCCTGGCATCTCGGCGCCTTGTTTGTGGCGTTTATTGGTATCCTATGGATTGACTGGCCTGCGAGTGAGAAGGAAAACGACCCGGTTTGGCGTGGAATATTGTCTCTTGCCTTGCTGGCGATCGTCGTGGAGCAGTGTTTCTGGACGGTGCATGCGATTCGAACCGATGTGACGGGCAAGTACTCCGGAGACAAGGATGCTGCTGCGTTTCTCGCCAGCCACATCGAGGGCAAGAGAGTTGCAGGATTCCAATATCACTCCGTGGGTGTCCTTCCCTATTTTTCAAGGAATATTTTCTATAACCAGCCCAAGGACGCAATCTGGTATTGGAGCAAGACGGTGCCGATCGATGAGCGCGCCCTGGAGGTGGTCGAGGAACGGCCGGACTACATTGACATCGGGTTTGCGGTGCACGCGCATGGCAATACGCTGAGCGCCGCGGCAGATCCGGGATGGATCGACAGATACCAACCGGGGATCGAAAAGGAGATTCTCGACACCGGGCGCTATGTGGAAACGCATCGTTTTTGCGGCGATGCTTTTTCCGGGCACGGTTACGACGAGGGCGAGTGCCAGGCCATCCTGGAACCGGCTGCACACTAGAAGGCGACGCACGAGTGCGTTCAACGATATGAGGAGAAGTCAGGAATCATGAAGCAGGGTACAGCGATCATTATCGGAGCAGGTCCTGCGGGGTTGACTGCGGCGATCGAGCTGCAGCGCAACTCGGCGATCAAGCCGATCGTGATCGAGGCCAGCCGGGAGATCGGCGGCATTTCGCGAACGATTGTTTATAAAGGCAATCGCATGGATATTGGCGGGCACCGCTTCTTTTCGAAGTCGGACCGCGTGATGCAATGGTGGATGAACATGATGCCGGTGGAGGCCGGCGCGAACGGAAATGGCCATCTAGGCTACCAGGGCCGGAAGCGCGACGTTCCGGCCGCGACCGCGGCGCCCGATCCCGAAAAGGAAGACCTGGTGATGCTGGTGAGGCCGCGCAAGAGCCGCATCTTCTTTCTGCGCCGCTTCTTCGATTATCCCATCAGCCTTACCGCCGACACGCTGAAGAAGCTGGGCCTGGTGCGCACCTTCAAAGCAGGCATGAGTTACATGCGCGCAGCCATCCTGCCGCGGCGCGATGAGAAGACGCTCGAGGATTTTCTGATCAACAGGTTCGGCAAGCAGCTCTACCTCACCTTCTTCAAGTCGTACACCGAAAAGGTGTGGGGCGTGGCTTGCAACAAGATCAGCGCCGAGTGGGGAGCGCAACGCATCAAGGGCCTGTCGCTCACCGGAGTGGTCAAGCACTTCCTCGCCAAAACCTTCGGGCGCAAGAAGGACGGCATTGCGCAGGCCGAGGTCGAGACCTCGCTGATCGAGAAGTTTCTCTACCCCAAGCTCGGGCCCGGCCAGCTCTGGGAGTATACCGCGGGACTTGTTCGCCAGGGCGGCGGCGAAATCCACATGGGCGTAGCCATCGACCGCATCAACGTAGACGGGAACAGGATTGTCTCGATCGAAGGCAAGGATGCGAACGGGGAGTGCGTGACTTACATCGGCGATTACTTCTTTTCGACCATGCCGGTTCGCGACCTGATTCGCGCTATCTCATCGCCGGTGCCTGCCGAGGTCAACGAGGTGAGCGAAGGCCTGATGTATCGCGACTTTATTACCGTCGGGCTGCTGGCCAAGAAGCTCATCGTAACCGAAGATGATGGTTCGCCGCTCAAGGATAACTGGATATACATCCAGGAACCGGACGTGATGGTCGGCCGCCTGCAGGTGTTCAACAACTGGAGTCCGTGGCTGGTAGGCAGCAACGGCAAGTCATGGATCGGCCTCGAATACTTCTGCAACGATACCGACCCGTTATGGAAGCTTTCCGACGAGGAGATGGCCAAGTTTGCCATCGGCGAGGTCGCTAAAATCGGCATTCTGAAAGCCGAGGACGTGGAAGACTACCACGTGGTCCACGTTCCCAAGACTTACCCGGCTTACTTCGGCAGCTACGACCGCTTCCACGTGATCCGCGGCTATCTCGACGGCTTCGAAAACCTGTTCCTGGTGGGCCGCAACGGAATGCACAAGTACAACAACCAGGATCACTCGATGTTGACGGCTATGACCGCGGTCGAAAACATCGTGAACGGGGTTACGACCAAGGACAATATCTGGGCCGTGAACACCGAAATGGAATACCACGAGGAAAAAGCTGCGAAATAGGGTAAGATTGAAAAACTTGTGAAAAGCCGAAGTGGCGATCTCCCCCCCCGGTGAATCGCCACTCCGCGTCCCGCTATAAGGTTCTATATATAAAGCTTTCGATATAAAGCTCTCAAAGCGCCCAGGTTGGCGCCTGCCCCGGACTCGAAGTGCCCGAAAAGGTGACTGGCCCGCCCCACTCCGGGATCAGAAAGGCACCCTGCGGATGAGCATCGGGGCCTGGTTTGGCCTGATGATGCCCGCGCAGCGTCTTCCCGAGTTCATGCAGCGCCTGGTTGCGCTCGGAGCGCGATTGCCGCTCCCAGAAAAGAACAAATCCTTGCCCGCACATGCAGCATTGAACCTCGGCGTTTCCATTTGTGCTTTTGCAAAGTACCTGCATTGCCGAGGCCTCAGATCACATCCACATTCATGAAGGTAGCCCGGTTGGCCGGCGCCGAGTATTCCACCTTGCGGCAAGAGGTACGTCCTTTTGTGGCAACGCTCATCCCCAATTCGGGTCAACAAAGTGGTTACCTCGGTTCCCGCTCGGGTAAACTTTGCGAACCCCTTTGTAAAGAACAATTTGCGCGAAGGTTGTCAGAGGGTTAAAATGCCGCTTTTCGCAATGCGAAACGGGGGAAAAGGCGCGCATCGAAGAGGAAAAGCAGCGCAAGTTCTGCGAGAGGCCAGCCCATTGCAAAAAGGCAACTGCGCCTCGATTCCAACGTTCACTAACTCGCGCAACTTCTGGTGGCTTAATCGCCCCTTGCCCTCGACTTGGCCCCATTCCGCCTTCTATTCTGAAGGTTGAGCCGTGTATTTGTCGCACCGCGGCCAATGGGACTCATCGACAATTATGAGGAAGGAAACGATCGCCATTCATCTGCCCGACGGAGCCGTACGCGAGGTGGCCGCCGGCACCACTCCGCTGGAGATTGCCAACTCGATTTCACCGCGCCTGGCCGCTGCTGCCGTGGTTGCGCGACTCACACCGCTCGATGGCGCCGCAACGAAGACCGCAGCCGCCGACGGCCAGTCGGAGGCTGCGATGTACGCCGGCCAGGACGAATCCGCGTCGCGGCTTGTGGATTTGTCCACGCCGCTCACCTCGGACGCGCGCCTTGAGCTGGTCACCGAGAAGGATCCCGAAGCGCTGAAGGTGGTGCGCCACTCGGCCGCTCACGTGCTCGCCACGGCAGTGCTGGAGCTGTTCCCCGAGACCAAGCTCGGCCACGGGCCAGCGACGGAGTCCGGATTTTTCTACGATTTTTATCGTGAGAAGCCCTTCACGCCCGAAGATCTCGCCGCAATCGAAGCGCGCATGGCCGAGGTAGTGGGGCGCGACGAGCGCTTTGTGCGCGAGTACGAGCCGCGCGAGCAGGCTCTTTCGGAGTTCGAAAAAGACGGCGATTTCATGAAGTCGCACTTCGTGACCAAGTTCACGCAGCCCGGCGAGCAGGTCAGCTTCTATCGGAACGGCAACTTCGTTGATTTTTGCCGCGGGCCGCATGTGCCCTCGACGGGGCGCGTGAAAGCGGTTCGCGTGATGAGCATCTCCGGCGCTTACTGGCTGGGCAACGAGAAGAATCCCCAACTGCAGCGCATTTATGGAACGGCGTTCTTCTCGAAGAAAGACCTCGATGAATATCTCGAGCGGCTGGAAGATGCGAAACGGCGCGATCATCGGCGGCTCGGCAAGGAGCTCGAGCTCTTTGCCAACAATGAGGATGTGGGCGCCGGCTTGCCACTTTGGCTGCCGAAAGGGGCCACCATCCGCCGTCTTCTTGAGGAATACATCCTCGACCTCGAGCGCAAGAACGGATATCAACACGTGTACACGCCCAGCCTGGCCAAGGTCGATCTCTACATCCGCTCCGGCCATTGGGCGCACTATCACGAGGACATGTTTCCGCCCATGGAGCTCGAAAACGAGCGCATGGTGCTCAGACCGATGAACTGCCCGCATCACATTCTCATTTACGAGTCGAAGCTGCGCAGCTATCGCGACCTGCCGGTGAGGCTCGCCGAACTGGGCACGATGTACCGCTACGAGCGGTCGGGGGTGCTGAGCGGCCTGAGCCGCGTGCGCTGCATGACGCTCAACGATGCGCACATCTTCTGCATGCCCGACCAGATCAAGCAGGAATTCTCGAATGTGATGAAGCTGGTGGAGCAATCGTATAAGGTGCTAGGGATTACGAACTACAGTTATCGGCTCTCCCTGCGCGACCCGGCGAACAAGGAGAAATACGTCGACAACGACGCGATGTGGGAGCTCGGCGAGCGCGTGCTGCGCGAGGCGCTCGATTCGCTGGGATTGCCGTACAAGGAAGGCCGCGGCGAGGCTGCGTTTTACGGGCCCAAGCTCGACATTCAGCTCGCCGACGTGATGGGCCACGAAGAGACCTACTCGACCATTCAGGTGGATTTTCACCTGCCGAGCCAGTTCGGGTTGAAGTACGCCGGCGCGGACGGCAAAGAGCACCGGCCGGTGATGATCCATCGCGCCATCATCAGCACTATGGAGCGCATGGTTTCGTATCTCATCGAGCTGTATGCGGGCGCGTTTCCGCTGTGGCTGGCGCCGGTGCAGGTGGGCCTGGTGCCCATCAGCGAGCGCCATCATGATTACGCGCAGAAAGTCGACCAAAGCTTAAACGAAGTGGGTCTCCGCGTCGAAATCGACGGCCGCAACGAAAAGATGAACGCCAAAATCCGCGACTTCGCTAATCAGAAGGTACCGTACATCCTCGTCTTCGGCGACAAGGAAGAATCCTCCGGATCGGTGAGCGTCCGCACCCGCGGCAAGGGAGACCAGGGGTCGATGCCGCTGGCCGATTTCATCGCCAAGGCGAAGGCGCTCGAGACGAGCCAGTCGACGGAGTTGTAGCGTCGCTCTTAGGCATTGATCGCCATCCCCTCCACCGCACCGTAAGCATCGAGCATCGCCTCGGCCAGGGTCGGATGCGCGTGCACGGTGAACATCAGCTCCTCAACCGTGCCTTCGAGGTCCATGGCCACAACTGCTTCGGAGATAATCTCCGTGGCTTGCGGGCCGATGATGTGCACGCCGAGAATCTCGCCGAACTTGCCGTCGGAGACGATCTTCACGAATCCGTCGTGGCTGTCGACGATGGTCGCCTTCGAATTGCCGGCAAATGGGAACTTGCCGATTTTCACCTCGTGGCCTTTTTCCTTCGCCTGGGCTTCCGTCAATCCAACCGAACCGATCTGCGGCTCGGTAAATGTGCAGCTGGGAATGCGGTCGCGGCGCATGGGCCGATATGGCCGCCCGGCGATCTTCGCGACGGCCACCATGCCCGCCATGGAGCCGGAGTGGGCAAGCTGCGGAAAGCCGGCCACAATATCGCCGATCGCGAATACGCCCGGCTCGGCGGTCTGCATGGCCTCATCGACTTTCACGAATCCGCGATCGAGTTCAATTTTCGTGCGATCGATGCTCACGGTGTCCGTGCGCGGCGAACGGCCCACGGCCACCAGCACCTTTTCCGCTTCCTTCACCTGCGATTTGCCGTTTGCATCTGTAAATGTCACCTTCACGCCGGTCTCGGTCTTCTCGACCTTCTCGACACGCGCTCCGGTGTTCGCATCGATGCCGCGCTTGCGGAAGACGCGCGCCAATTCCTTGGAAACGTCTTCGTCTTCGGGCGGAACCAGGCGCGGCAAGAACTCGAGAATCGTCACTTCAGATCCGAAGCTGCGGAAGATGGAGCTGAACTCGACGCCCACCGCGCCCGCGCCGATCACGATGAGCGACTTCGGCGCCTCGGCGAGCGAGAGAATTTCGATGTTCGTCAGGATGCGATCGTCGGCTTGGAGGCCGGGCAGCATCTTCGCCGAGGAGCCGGTAGCAAGGATGATGTTCCTGGCTTTGAGTTGATTCGTTTCGCCTGTCCCGCCCGATTCGCCCGCGCTCGAAATGTCCAATGTGTGGAGGCCGTCTTTCGCCGGGCCAGTGAACTGCGCGGCGCCCCGAATCGTCGTGATCTTGTGCTTGCGCATCAGGAACTCGAGTCCCTTGACGTGCTTCGTCACGATCGCATTCTTGCGCTTCATTACAGCAGCCCAGTTCAGTGCTGGCGTTCCGATAGCGTCGATTCCGTACTCGGGCGCGCTCTTCAGGTAGTCCCAGAGCTCGGCGTTGAATAGCAACGCCTTGGTGGGAATGCAGCCGACCAGCAGGCATGTGCCGCCCAACCGCTCCTGCTTCTCAATCAGCGCGACCTTCAGGCCGTATTCCGCGCCGCGAATGGCCGCCGTGTAGCCGGCCGGGCCGGCGCCGATAATTGCCACGTCGTAAATCGTCTCTGCCACGCGAACTCCGTTCCAGGGCGCGGATTCAGCGACCCTTCGCCTCGGTTAGTTTAAATCGAGGTGCGACTCTATTAGATTGGCGGCGGTGCGGATGGTTTCGGGTTCGTCGCCAAAAGACTCTATCCACGCGACGTCCGGCTCGCCGCGAAACCACGTCAACTGCCGTTTGGCAAAGTTGCGATGGCCTTGCTGCGCGGCTGTGACGGCCTCTTCGACGGTTAGTTCACCGCGCAGCACCAGCAGCGCCTGCCGGTAGCCCAGCGAATCGAGCGCCTTGGCGGGCCCATAGCGAGCCAGTAGTCCGCGCGTTTCCTCAACCAGCCCAGCGGCAAACATTGCAGCGCAGCGCTCGTCGAGCCGCGCATAGAGCTGCTGGCGCGGCGGATTGAGACCGATGCGCAGCAGCCGGAAGCCAGTGAGCGGATCGCGCGCCATCACTTCGGACATCGGCTTACGCGCGGTAACGCATACCTCGATGGCGCGAATCAGCTTGGGCGTGTCGTTGGGGTGAATGCGGGCAGACGAGAGCGGGTCGAGGCGTTCGAGCAAACGATACAGCCAATCGCTTGCATGCCTGTGGCGGCTACGCTCCAGGCGTTCCCGCAGATCCTGTTGCCGTTCCGGCCCGGTGAAGAGCCCTTCGGTAAGCGCGCGCAGATAGAGTCCGGTTCCGCCGGTAACGATGGGCAAGCAGCCGCGGCCGGCGATCTCGCGTAGCGCCGCTCGCGCCTTTCGGCTGTACTCACCTGCAGTGAAGGGGTGGTCGGGATCGGCAACATCGATCAGATGGTGGGGCAGGCGCGCACGCTCCGCCATGGAAGGCTTGGCCGAGCCGAGATCCATTCCGCAATAAACGGCGACCGAGTCGCAACTGACGATTTCGCCGCCGAACCTTTCGCCCAATACCAGCGAGAGCGCCGACTTGCCGCTGCCCGTGGGACCAAGAAGGATCACCGCAAGCGGGTCCGCGTGCAGTCCGGAGTTCGCTTCGCCTCGCACCATTTCAATTGTGCGCGAAGCGCTGTCCGCCGTGCGCGCAGCACTCACTGCCGCCACCAGCCAGGCGGAAAAATCCATTTAGGATTCGTGTGGAAGAGCCACCAGACGAGGATCGCAGCCGCGACGATCACCAGCCCCAAAGCCTGGTTGCGTCGATAGAGCCGCCGCTGCTCTGCACGCGCCTCCTGCTCGGCGACCTGCTGATAATAAGGCTTGATGCGGGTATCGACCATGGCGTCTCTCGAAACGATAACGTCTGTGCGGAATGAACCGCGCACCACGCATCAGTATAGGGCTGCGATGGTTCTTGGCATTTCGCTCGACAGTTTGACTTCCCCCGCCCGCATTGCCGACCATAGCGTTTCGGGCTCTCGCAGGCTCGGGGTGATGGGGGCTTTGGGATGAAGGTCTTGATTTTTGGTTCGGGGGGGCGGGAGCATGCGCTGGCCTGGGCGGCAAGGCGCAGCGAGCGGGTAACGGAGGTGGTTTGCGCGCCGGGCAACGGTGGCATGGCAAAGGTTACGCGCCTGGTCCCGGTGAACCTGAAGGACCTGGACGCGATAGTGCGCGTAGCCGAAGCGGAGCAGCCGGGGCTGGTCATCGTGGGGCCGGAGCTGCCGCTTAGCCTGGGCATTGTGGACGCTCTCCGTGAGCGCGGGCTGCGCGTGTTTGGGCCCACGCGCGAGGCGGCGAAGCTCGAGACCAGCAAGGGCTTCGCCAAGCGATTCATGCAGCGGCATAACATTCCCACTGCGGCTTACGCTATTTGCGCCTCGCCCGGGGAGCTTGAACAGGCCGTCGAGCTTTTCCATCCGCCGATGGTGGTAAAGGCCGATGGGCTGGCGGCGGGCAAGGGAGTGGTGATTTGCCCGTCGCGGCAAACGGCCATGGAGGCGGCGCGCGCCATGTTTACGGGCGCGCTGCTGGGCGCGGCGGAAAATCAGGTTGTAATCGAGGAGTTGCTGCAGGGCGAAGAAGTCAGCTTTCTCTGCCTCAGCGACGGACGGCACGTTGCGCCGCTGGCGCCGGCCCAGGACCACAAGCGCATCGGCGAAGGTGACACCGGGCCCAACACCGGCGGCATGGGCGCGTACTCGAGTGGCAACCTGCTCGAGCCGGGGATGGAAGAGTGGATTCTGCGCCATATCGCCGAGCCGACGATTCGCGGCATGGCTGACGAGGAGACGCCGTTTACCGGCGTGCTCTACTGCGGGCTGATGATGACGGCGCGCGGGCCGGAAGTGCTGGAGTTCAATGTCCGCTTTGGCGATCCCGAGGCGCAGGCCATTCTGGTGCGCCTGGAGAGCGACCTGGTGGACGCGCTGGAGGCCGCGATCGACGGAAGGCTTGCCGAAACCGAGCTGCGCTGGAGCGCGGGCGCCTCGGCGTGCGTGGTGGCCAGCTCCGGTGGGTATCCCGGCAGCTATCGCATCGGATTTCCCGTCACCGGCCTGAGCGCCGCTGCGAGAGTTCCAGGGGTCGAAATCTTTCATTCCGGCACGGCGCTCGAGGGCGGACAATTGGTCACTGCCGGAGGACGCGTGCTGGGCGTGACGGCTGCGGCGTCTTCGCTGGACCAGGCGCTGGCGCGAGCCTATGAGGCGATGGCCGAGATCCACTTCGACGGAATGTACTATCGCCGCGACATCGGCCATCGCGCGGCACCGAGGAGGAAGGGATGACACTCGCCATTACGCACAAAGAGCTGCTGGCCTGGAACCGGGATTCAGCGGCGTTCTGGAAGGCCCATCTCGACGCCAACCCTGCGCTGCTGGAACTTCCCTGCGGCATTGGAGGCGCGGACAACGTGCAACAATTCGTGCGTCATATCTGCGGAGTGGAGTTGCGCTGGAGCCAGCGAATTGCGCGGCTGCCAGAAACACCGAGAGAAGACGTTCCCGCGGGGCCGCTGAGTGCGCTCTTCGGCCTGCAAGAGCGGGCAGCGCAGATCTGGCGCGATCTCCTCGATAACCCCGCCGAGGACTGGGACGACACTCTGACGATGAATTACGACTGGCTTCCGCCTCAGGCGCGAACGGCTTCGCGGCGCAAGCTCATGGCTCACGCACTGTTTCACAGCCAACGTCATTGGGCGCAACTGGCAACGCTGGTGCGCGCCGCCGGCTTCCCATCCGGGTTCAAAGGGGACTTGCTCTTCAGCGAGGCTCTGCGATAGCCCCAGGCGCGGGCACAGGCACCGGCCTGGCCCTGACCGGCTGCTTCTGGAAGCACGAACGGCAAAGAACCGGCCTTCCCTGGGTGGGCTTGAAAGGAACCGTAGTCTCCGTGCCGCAGGCGGAACACGTGGTGCGGGTTTCCGGGCGCACCCGGGGCCCTCCATTGGCGCGCTTGGACTTGCACTGCTTGCAGCGCTTGGGGTCGTTGGTGAATTTCTTGTCGTAGAAAAAGAGCTGCTCGCCTGCGGTGAATACAAAGTCTGCTCCGCAATCGATGCACTTGAGAACCTTGTCCTGGAATTCCATGGCCGGCTTCCCCGAAGCAGGGAGGGTTGCCGAGTACGGCCTCAATTGGGAATGCCCGCCGGTCTCGATCCCCGTCTTCGAACCTCTGTCAACAACAAGGGCCCGGGCCGCAAAAAATTCAGCGGCAAAGTTTTTTGAGTCCGCGAATCGCAAATAGGGGGGAAAAATGCCTCGATCAACGAGGGTTGGCGATCCAGCGAACAAATCGGATCGTAACGGCTGCCCCGGCCTGGCGTGCTTCGCGGGTCTTGCCCTCGCATTGCTCAACAGGGAAGGCCGGGGCGGCACATGTCACGATCTGAGGGTTGAGAGATTAATCCTGCTCCTTGCGAGCCTTCTTGCGATTCCGCTTGCGCGCCAATGCTGCCTTGACGCGGCGCTTTTCACCGGGCTTCAGGTAATAGGAGTGACGCTTGACTTCCTTGATGATGTCCTCCTGCTGTACCTTGCGCTTAAACCGGCGCAGCGCATTTTCGAGCGGCTCGCCTTCTTGAACGCGAACCTCTGCCAAGATTTTTCCACCTCCGAACCTGGCGAGTGGCCTTCTTTCATCATACCGATATTGTTGGACTTGCGGTCAAGGGCAGAGCTAGGGTTTTCCCTAGGCTCCCTTATAGAATCTTTATGAATCGATTTTCTTTCATTGGTGAATTTCACTTATGAGATTGCAGCGTTGAGCAGCGCCGTTGCGATCGCTCGGATACACTCGTCCGTTGAGGAGTCGAATGCTTCGCACGTATCAGGGACGGCAGCCTCAAATTCCATTGAGCTGCTATGTCGATCTGTCCGCGCAGGTGATCGGCGATGTAACGCTCGGCGAGCACTCTTCCGTATGGATGAATGCGGTACTGCGCGGCGACGTGAACTCCATTCGCGTAGGCTCCAATTCCAACGTGCAGGACTGCGCCGTGCTCCACGGCCAGCGAAATCTGTATCAGGTCGTCGTTGGAGACTGGGTCACCATCGGGCATAACGCCACGGTTCATGGCTGCGTGGTCGAGGATGCGGTGCTGGTCGGCATCGGCGCGAGGATTCTCAACGGCTGCCGCATCGGCGAGGGGTCGATTCTGGCGGCCGGCGCCGTTTTGCCTGAACATACCGTCGTTCCGCCGCGGACGCTGTGGGCCGGCGTTCCGGCAAAACTGCGCCGCGAGCTGAACGATGCCGACCGCGAACTCATTCTCAAATACGCGCAAAACTATCTGGACTACACCGCAATCTACCTCAAGGAGCCAACCCTCTGAGAAACTGTCAAAAAACTTCGTTTTGTATGAAGGGTACGGGCTTTAGCCCGTACATCAGAGCCTGTAAATGATCGGGCTTTAGCCCCTGAGGAAAGATTTTCCAGGAGTTTGCATTCCCTCAGCGGCTAAAGCCGGAGACCGGGATCAGCTCTCAATGTACTGGCTGAAGCCCGTACCCTTCAAAACGCCTGGTTTCTGGACAGATTCTAAGCTGCGCTCGTCACTCTCTCCTTGACAATCTACATATTTCAAACATATAGGTAGAACATCTAGGAGAAAGGCGCATGGCCCCGCTCGAGAAAGCCGACCTTCTGCAAGGCACACTCGATCTGCTCATTCTTAAAGTTGTGGCTCTTGGCCCGGTGCACGGATACGGAATCGCGCAGCGCATTCGCCAGATTTCGCAGGACGTGTTGCAGGTTCAGCAGGGCTCGCTCTATCCCGCGCTGCATCGCCTGGAAAAACGCGGCTGGCTCAAGAGCGACTGGGGCGAATCGGACAGCGGACGTGAGGCGAAGTTTTACCGGCTTTCGGCAAAGGGACGCAGCCAGCTTGCGGCGGAAGAAGAGACCTGGAAGCGGCTGGCAACGGCGGTCGGGCTCATTCTTCGCACGGCGGAATAGGAGATGGCGATGCACTGGTTCAAAAATCCATTCCGCAAACCGGGCCGCGATTCCGCACTGGATCGCGAGATCGCCTTCCACATCGAAAAACTGACGCAGGACAACATCGCGCGCGGCATGGCGCCCGAAGAAGCCCGTCGCCGCGCGGTTGTGGAGTTCGGTGGCAGGGAGCAGGTGAAGCAGCAGGTGCGCGAGGTTCACGTTTCGGCTCTCTTCGAGGCGCTCGCCGCAAACCTGAAGGCCGCGATTCGCTTTCTGCGCAAGTCGCCCTCATTTTCGCTGGCCGTCATTCTCACGCTGGCGCTGGGTATCGGCGCCAACAGCGCGGTGTTTTCGGCCATCGATGCCATCGTGCTGCGGCCGCTGCCTTTTCCCGAAGGCGACCAGTTGGTCACGATTTACCAGCACGATTCCAAAGGCAGAGACGCGAATCAGCTCGTGGCCCCGGTGCGGCTGACCGACTGGAACCGGCTGAACTCGACCTTTCGGGCCATCAGCGGCTACTACAAAGACGACCTGTCCGAACTCTCCGGCTCGCTGCCGGAAAAAATCACCGAGGCGCTGGTCGCGCCGCGCTTCTTGGAGGTGCTGGGCGTTTCGCCGGCGCTCGGCCGCGACTTCACGCCGGACGAAGAGCGGTTCGGCGGCCGCGACGCTGTGCTTATCAGCTATCGCTTCTGGCAGCGCCGCTTCCACGGTGATTCCGAAGCCCTGGGCAAAAAGCTCCACGTCGGCACGTATGCCTACTCCATCGTCGGCGTGATGCCAGCTTCGTTCGACTTTCCCGACAACACCGTCGACCTGTGGACGCCGAGCGCGATGGATGCGCCCTTCGCACAGCGCCGCGATCTGACCTGGTTCACAGCCATTGGCCGGTTGAAGCCCGGTGCGACTCTCAAGCAAGCCCAAGCCGACTTGTCCATCGTGCAAGGCCAGCTCGGCAAGCAGTTCCCCAAACCCGACGCCGAGCTTACCGTGGAAGCGGTGGCGCTGAAGCAGGTGATCGTGGGCGGCACGCAAGGCTCGCTCTGGCTGCTCTACGGTTCGGTCTCGCTGCTGCTGCTCATCGCCTGCCTCAACATCGCGGCGCTTCTGCTGGCACGCACCGCGGATCGCGAGCACGAGATCTCCATCCGCTACTCGCTGGGCGCGTCGCGCGCAACCATCGTTGCGCAATTGCTCACCGAGGTGTTTGTGCTGGCGCTTGTGGGCTCGTTCGCCGGCCTGGCGGTGGCTGCCGCCGCGGCGCACGAGTTCCATCTGCTGTCGAAGACCCTGCCGCGCACCGAAGAGATCGCGCTCAACTGGCGCGTCGCCGCCTACTCGCTGGTCTCCGCGGTAGCTACCACGATCCTCTGCGGCCTGTTACCGGCCCTTCGCGGAACCCGGCCCAGGGGTGGGGGAAGTCTGGCTCATTCGCTGGCGCGGACGGCACGCGCGCAAGGGTCGAGGCGCAATCCGCTCCAGTGGCTTCTCGTCGGCGTCCAGGTCGCTTTGGCGGTGACTCTTCTTATCGGTGCGGGACTGCTGTTGCGCAGCTTTCAGGAACTCGGACGCGTCTCGCCGGGATTCGATCCCAGCCACGTGCTCACCTTGCAGGTCACCGGTTCATGGGGAGAGACATCAGACATGAAGGGCGTGGTACAGCGCGTCGATCGCACTCTCGATGGACTGCGAACGCTGCCGGGTGTAGAGGATGCGGCTACCGCCGACATGCTTCCCGGAGTGCCGTCGCTCTATCAGATTGAGTACAAGATCGACGGCCATGAAAATCCCGGCTATAAGATACTGGCCGACAGCCGCGTGGTTTCGGCAGGCTATTTCAACACCATGAGCATTCCCGTACTCGTGGGCGAGGCTTGCAGGCAGGGGTGGAATACCAGCGATATCGTCGTGAATCGCAGCTTCGCCAACCGCTATTTCGAAAGCGCCTCCGCGGTTGGGCACCAACTGACGCAGGCGGAAAGCTCCATCTATTCGATCCATGGAGTGATTCGGGGAGTAGTGGGCGACGCGCGAGAAGAAGGACTGAACATGGCCCCGGTTCCCACCATATACGCCTGCTTCAGCGCTCCCGATCCGTTTCCCAATTATCTGATCCGCACACGCGGCGACCCCATGCAGATGGCGGACACGATTCGCCGCAGGATTCACGAGCTCGAGCCGGCGAGGTCCGTCTACGAGATCATGCCTTTGCAGGAGCACCTCGACAATGCCTCCTCCGAAAATCGCCTGCGCACAATGTTGCTGACGCTGTTTGCCGCGACCCCAGTCTCGCTCGCCTGCATCGGCCTCTACGGCACAGTGAGCTATCTCGGCCGCCTGCGCCAGCGCGAAGTGGGCGTGCGCCTGGCGCTGGGAGCCTTGCGCAGCCAGATCGTGGCGCGCCTTTTGCTGCAGGGCGTGCGCGTGGCCGCGATCGGCTGCATTGCCGGCCTTGCACTGGGAATGGGCCTGGCCCATTTTCTGGCCGGAATGCTCTACGGCATTTCGGCTCTTGACCCGGCGACCTATTCGAGCGTAGTGCTGCTCATTCTGCTGGTCGCAGCGCTGGCCTCGCTCATTCCGGCGGTGCGCGCAGCTCGCGTGGAGCCTGTTCAAATCCTGCGCCAGGAGTAGCTTGTTCAGCCGACAGGCGCACCTATCCGCAACATCTGATCCCTGATCCCTGACCCCTGTTCCCTGTCTTTACACCGGCGGCGGATTCCGTTCCGGAAAGTTGTGCTGATGCCAATATGGATAGATGGCGGTCACGTGGCTGGCCTTATCGAGCGCGGCCACTTGCTCCTTTGTCAGGTTCCAACCCTCCGCGCCAAGGTTCTGCCGCAACTGATCCTCGTTGCGCGCGCCCAGAATAACCGACGAAATCGTCGGCCGCTGCAGCAGCCATTTGAGCGCAATCTGCGCAACGGTCTTGCCGGTCTCCGCGGCGACCGCGTCCAGCGCGTCGACAACCCGATGCAAATACTCATCGGCGACCTTGGGGCCGTACTCGGCGGTTTTGTGAAGCCGGCTCACTTCGGGCAGCGGCTGCCCGCGACGAATCTTGCCCGTCAGCCGGCCCCATCCCAGCGGACTCCACACCAACGCGCCGACCTTCTGATCCAATCCGAGCGGCATCAGCTCCCACTCGTACTCACGCCCCACCAGCGAGTAGTAGACCTGGTGCGCCACATAGCGCGTCCAGCCGTAGCGGTCGGCCATGGCCAGGGACTTCATCAGGTGCCAGCCCGAAAAATTGGAGCAGGCAATGTAGCGCACTTTGCCCTCGCGGACGAAGGTGGTCAGTGTATCCAGTACCTCTTCGACCGGCGTGAGGGCGTCGAACCCATGCAGGTGGTAGATGTCGACGTAATCGGTGTTGAGCCGGCGCAGGCTGCCTTCGATCGAGCGGCGCAGATGAGAACGCGACGAGCCAACGTCGTTCGGCCCTTTTGCCGTGCTCATGCGAAACGTTGCTTTGGTCGAGATCAGCGCCTGGTCGCGCCTGCCTTCGAGCGCCTTTCCCAGCACCTCTTCCGAGCGGCCGTCGGAATACACATCAGCCGTGTCGAACAGGTTCACGCCGGCCTCGAGGCAGATGTCGACCATCTTGCGGGCCGCGGCAACGTCGCCCGTTGCGCCCCACGCGTCGAAGAAATCATGACCGCCGCCAAATGTGCCGGCGCCGAAGCTGAGAACTGGAACCTTGAGGCCGGAGCCTCCGAGTAGACGGTATTCCATACCTCTAGGATGTCGCGCGCAGAGCAAGAATGCAATCGGTCAAGCTGAGACCAAAGTGAAACGATTCATAATACGGCATTCCAGTAACGGCCGTCATTCCTTCCCATGAAATATCTTTCGGTTGATGTCCGGCCAGAACTCTCTGCCAACGAATGAGAACGCATCGATTCCGACGTCGACGGCCCACTGTTGACCGGTGTTGGAGAAGCTGCGCTCCCGCGACGGGTAGTAGAGGTTTGACAATCCGGCAGCAGCTCCGGCTCCGACGATCTCGCCCAGATTGATGGTTTCTCCGCCTGAGTCGGAGCGGGTAATCACGGCGCGGCTCAGGGCATAGCCGGTGCGCTTGAGAAACCCGCCGCGGCCGAGCGTGTAGTAGCGTGTATCTTCGCGGGTGACGGTTGGAACGATGAACTCCACCCAGTAGTTCTCGTCGGTCTGGTCGACGGCCGAGTGCCAGAAATAGCGGGCGTAGCCGGCCGCGCCCTGATGGAACTCGGGGTATTCCTTGTCGGCCATCGAATAGCCCGCAATGACGGCGGGGATGAAGATCGATGAGTAGTCAAACGAGTCCTTAGTCGCGTCCATGAACTTTTCCTTCACGGTCTCGCGAGGCAACTTTTCGTCTGTGCTCACGGCGCGAAAGTTCGGAACGATACCCAGAATGCGTTTCGTCTGCTGGCCCTCGGCGCTGGAGGGCGGAGCCTGCGCGGAAGGCTGCGCCGTGGAGCCCGATTGAGCGGTTTGACTGCCGGAGGCGGCCTGTGGCGCGTCCGGCGTGCCGGCAATGTTCGCCTGAGCCGCTGCGAGGGATGAAATCGCCAGCAAACACGCCGGCCAAACGAAAAACAGGCCCACCAGGCGAATGCAAGCGAAAATCCGGCTGGAATGGCGGGAACTGCCTGGCGGGTTAATGGGCACGCGGGGGGTGGTTGAACGCAAGTTCATGCTCCATTTGAACCGAAAATCCGTGCAACGGATACATTTAGTTTCTCACCTGGAGAAGATTCAATTCTTCGGTACTACGTCCCTTAGACGCGCGGGGCCGAGATGGGTGGCATGCCGTCCGTTTAAACTGAAGAGGTTATGGCCAAACTGAAATCCGTGCGCGGGACGCGCGATCTCCTTCCCCCGGAGACGGCGCTGTGGAACCGCATCGACGCGACGGCGCGCGCGGTCTTTGCCCGTTACAACTTCGGCGAAGTTCGCACTCCCATCTTTGAAGACACAGCGCTGTTTGCGCGCGGCGTGGGCGAAGAAACCGACATCGTTTCAAAGGAAATGTTTACTTGGGAGGATGGTGAACGCTTTGATCAGGCCACTCTGCTACGAACGTGGCTTGATGTCGTCTTGACGCAGAAACGATTCTATGAGGAGTCTGCGAACCCCTATTCCCCGGAGCTGCGGGAGTCCGGCGTCCTCTGGATGGCGCATTCTACAACTGGGCAACCTGTGTTTGTTTGTTTAAGGCCCAAGGTCACATCAGAAGCTATAGACCTGCTTATACAGGCGCGGAGATTTGCTTTGAGCGAGACAATACGCCAGAGTTTTCCGCAAGAGTCTGAATATTTGAGGCGACACCATATCAAATTACTTCTGGTCATTCCGGCAGGTGTGGCCGCTGCCGATTCGTCGGTTGATCGGCAGGACGTCGAGATCGAGCAATTCCAAAGCCCCGTCCCTGTTTTCAAGTCTTCCCAATCCCTGACTCTGCGTCCCGAGAACACAGCCGGTGTAGTGCGCGCTTACATCGAGCACAAGCTGGGCGAGAGCGGGCAGTTGCAGAAGCTCTACTACATCGGGCCGCAGTTCCGCCGCGAGCGGCCGCAGAAGGGCCGCTATCGGCAGTTTTACCAGATCGGCGCCGAAGTGATCGGCCCTCCCTCGGCCGGCAGCGAATCGCCGCTGCGCGATGCGGAAGTCTTGGAGATGTTAGCCACGCTCTTAGACGAGCTCGGCATCTCCGGCTGGAAGCTCGAAATCAACTCCGTGGGGTCCGCCGCGGACCGCGAGCGCTACAACCTGGTGCTTCGCGAAGCCCTGGTCCCCGTAGTGGGGCAGATGTGCGAAGACTGCCAGCGCCGCGCCGTCACCAATCCGTTGCGCGTGCTCGACTGCAAGGTGCCCGAGGACCAGCCGATCATCGACGCGCTGCCGAAGATTTCCGGCTCGCTCGACGAAGCCTCGCGGGCGCACTTTGCCGCCGTGCTTGCCGCGCTCGATGCGGCTGGCGTTTCCTACACGCGCAATGAACGCCTGGTACGCGGCCTCGATTACTACACGCGCACGACGTTCGAGTTCACGCACGGCGGCCTGGGCGCGCAAAATGCACTGCTGGGCGGCGGACGGTACGACGGTTTGAGTGAGGCCATCGGCGGGCCCAAGGCTCCGGGTATCGGATTTGCCATGGGTGAAGATCGGCTTGTGCTGACGCTGCTCGATCAGCAGGCGGCACCGGAGGCCAAGGTAGATGCTTATATCGCGCCGATTGGTGAGGGATTGAACCCTGCCGCGCTGTTGCTGGCGCGGGAGTTGCGGCGCGACGGGTTGAGTGTTGATTTGGGCGATGGAAGCTTTCGCTTGAAGAAGTCGTTCGAAGCCGCCGACAAGGCGGCGCGGCGCATCGTCATCCTGGGCGAGGACGAACATCAATCCGGTATTCTGACGGTGAAGACGTTTGCCACCGGTGAGCAGGTCAAGGTTCCGCGCGCGGAGCTGGCTGCGTTTCTGGCCGCGCCCTGAGACAATTTAAGCCACCATTGCTGATATCGCCTTCATTCAGGAACGACTCAATCGGAGAAAATCGCACGCTTTGAAAGGGCACGGCTTTAGCCGTGCCGATGAGGAGAGTCAAACATTGCGGCTTTAGCCGCTGAGGGAAGTTTTCGAGGGCGTTGGCATCCCTCAGGGGCTAAAGCACCGCATCCTATTACGCATGTTGCGGCACGGCTGAAGCCATGCCCTTTCAAAACAACCAAAAGGAATAATGGAGTGCTCGACTTTTTAGGAAGCCTCGAACGGACGCACATGTGCGGCGAACTGCGTGCCGCGCACGCGGGACAAAACGTTGTCGTGATGGGCTGGGTCAACCGGCGCCGCGATCACGGCAACCTGATCTTTCTCGACCTGCGCGACCGCTCCGGGATTGCGCAGATCGTGCTCGACAAGGAGCTGACGCCCGAGGGCCACGCCAAGGGCGAGCATGTGCGGCCGGAGTACGTAGTTGCCGCGGTGGGCAAGGTGCGGCTGCGCGACAAGGACGCCATCAATCCCAAGATGGCCACCGGCGAGATCGAGGTTGAAGCGACAGAACTCCTGGTGCTGAACGACGCGCGCCTGGCGCCGTTTTCGCCGGCTGAAGAAGCCATCCAGAACGAAGAAGTCCGGCTCAAATATCGCTACATCGACCTGCGCCGCCAGGAGATGCAGCGCAACTTCTGGCTGCGGCACGAAATCACACGCGCCATTCGCGAGAGCCTGAGCCGGCAGGGATTTCTCGAGATCGAAACGCCGATCCTTACCAAGTCCACGCCTGAGGGCGCGCGCGATTTTCTCGTGCCCAGCCGCGTGCATCCGGGCGAGTTCTACGCGCTGCCGCAATCGCCGCAGATCTTCAAGCAGATCCTCATGATCTCCGGCTTCGACCGCTATTTCCAAATCGCACGCTGTTTTCGCGACGAAGACCAGCGCGCAGACCGGCAGCTCGAGTTCACGCAGGTCGATCTGGAGATGAGCTTCCCGCGGCAGGAGTTGGTGTTCGCAGTCGTGGAGCAGTTTCTCGTTGCTGCATTCGCCGCGGCCGGCATCGCGCTGCCCACGCCGTTCTCGAAGATCACTTACGATGAGTCGATGCGGCAGTTCGGCTCCGACAAGCCTGACCTGCGCCTTCCCGGCCTGACCGATGTGCGCGAGGCATTCAGCGATGAAGCGCTGGCCACGCTGCAGATCGATCCTGCGCTGCCCGTCGTTGCGCTGCGCATTCCCAACGTGGGCGAGCTGAGCCGCAAGGAGCGCGAAGAGAACCATCCCATCTTCGACCAGACCAAGGGCGCCAAGTTTATCGACGATTTCAAGCGGCTGGCCAAGAGCTTTCCCGAGGCCGCGAGCAAGGTGCGCGAGCTCGCCGGCGCAGCCGAGGACGATTTCGTCATCGTCGTCGCCGGCGATCCCGCGCACCACATCAAGGCCAGCGACACCAAGTTCCCCGGCCGGCTCTCGGAGCGCGAGATCAACGTCTACTCGGCTGCGGGGAATTTTCGTAGCGAGCTGGCGAAGAAGTGTGTGGACCGGCACAAGGCCTTCGAGGTGACAGAGAGAATTGTTGCCGAGGCCGATCCGCGTGGCGGAAAGCTACTGGACGGTGCGGCGGCGTTTCACCCCATCTGGATCGTCGACTTTCCCATGTTCGAGTACCATCTCGCCGGCGGAAATTGGGTTCCGGCGCACCATCCATTCACCGCGCCGCACGAGGCCGATATGCCCAACCTCATCTCCGATCCGGCCAGCGTGCGCGCGAATTGCTACGACCTGGCGATGAACGGGCTCGAACTCGGCTCCGGCTCCATCCGCATTCACCGCAAGGACGTGCAGCAGCAGATCTTCGCTTCGCTGGGCATCAGCGATGAAGAAGCACGCGCGCGGTTCGGCTTCTTTCTCGATGCGCTCGAGTACGGCACGCCGCCGCACGGCGGCATCGCGCTCGGCCTCGACCGCATCGTGATGCTGCTGGCCGGGGCGCCCAACATGCGCGAGGTGGTGGCCTTTCCCAAGACCGCCAAGGCCATCGATCTGATGGCCGACGCGCCTACCACGGTGAGCGAGCAGCAATTGAAGGAGCTGCATATTCGCGTGGCGATGAAGAGCTGAGATTTCGAGGGTGCTTGCGTGCTAGGCGCGGTCGAGCTCGGCGAATAGATCGCTGAGCACAACGCGTATCGGCGTGCCGGGAACGGTGAGTTCTTCGGTTTGGACTGCATTCAATCCGGGCCCGGCCAACGCCGTGCGGCGCTCCGGATCGAGAACCCAGATGTTTTCAACGCCGAACGCAACGTAATCGTCGATGCGTTCCCGGAAGCGGCTCAGGCGATCCTCGGGCGAGAGAATTTCGATCACGATCAGCGGAGGATGCGTGATGATTCGTTCTCTTGGGGCATCCGCCCGCAGCACCAGGACATCGGGCACACGAAAATGCGTCGGGTTGATCTGCATCCGCACGTCGGTGACGGTTCGAACCTGCCACGCTGCGCGGTTGTTGGTGAAAAGAACAGCAAGCAACGTTTGCAAATAACCGTGGTCATGCTCGCCCAAGTTTCGCTCCTCGACCCGCCCGTCCACATAGTCGACGTCGGGCCGGTAGCTCGTAGTTAGGTACTCGCGGACCGAGACGAAGCCGGGCTCGGATTGTTCGTAAACGGGCTGAGTCGCCATCCTGCGATTATCGCTCCAAATCCGCCAGGCGCCAAACTACTACGCTCCGCCTACCGCCGCCCCTGAATCATCTTCTGGCCCTTCTGGTTCTGCGGACCCTTCTTGGCGGCGCGCTTGGCGGCGATGTCGTGCATCTCCTTGCCCAGACGCGACTGATTGATGATGACCTGCATGATCAGGCTGATGATGTTGCCCGTGCCCCAGTAGAGCGCAAGCCCCGAGGCGTATTGCCACAGCGTGAAGCCAAAGATGACCGGCATCATGAAGGCCATCATGCGCCGCTGCGCCGGATCCATGCCCGGCGACGGGGTCATATATTGCGTCAGAAACATGGAGACGATGATGAGGATGGGCAGAACGTGCGTCGGGTCGGGCGCGGAAAGATCGGGGAGCCACAGCCAGTGCGCCTGGCGCAGCTCCACCGTGTACTCGAGAACGCGAAAGTAGGCGAAGAACAGCGGAATCTGCGGCAGCATGGGCAGGCAACTGCCGTACATGTTCACGCCCTCGCGCTTGTAGAGCTCCATCATCTCGGTGTTCATCTCGGCGCGCTTGGGGTCGTTCATCTTGAGGTTGGCGTACTTCTTCTTGAGCGCGTCCACCTGCGGCTGGACGCGCATCATCTTCAAGGACGACTTCATCGCCATCAGCCGCGTGGGCAGCATGGCCAGGTAGAAGATGGTGGTGACCAGGATGATCGCCCAGCCCCAGTTGGACACCACGTGCTCATAGATGAAGCGCAAAGCCAGGTAGAGCGGCTTGGCGATGATGGTCCACATGCCGAACTGGATGAGCGGTTCGAGCGATGGTCCGTCGGGCCGGCCGTCGGCGTTCATGGCGCGGATGGAAGCGAGGGTGTCCGTCGCCTTGGGGCCGGCATAGATGCGCAGCCGGGTTTGGCCGCCGGTGTCTCCAACGGCAAGGCCGATCAGGTTGGCGGGCTTTTTCTGGCTGTTGGGATCGTTCGGGTCGCCGGGAATATCGATCGCATTGTGGAGAGTGACTACGGTGGCGCGATCGGGCACATCGGGCAGAAAGGCCGCGGCAAAGTAGAGGTCGGTGACAGCGGCATATTGAAACGGCTGCTCGAGCGTGTTGCCGTTGCTTACCTTGGCCGCCGCCAGCGTGTCCTGCTTGCCGTCGATGGACCAGACAATCTGCGACTGCGTGGACATGCGCGTCCGCGATCTCGTCGCCGACGGAGGCTGGAACTCTTCCATGTCGCCCAGTCCGGCAGGCCAGCTCAACAGTGCGCGTACCGGCTGGCCGCCGCGCTTCACTTCGGTCTCCGCCGTCACGACATAGGTCGAATCGAAGTGGAAGGTCTTCACCGCGTCCACTCCATTTTGGGAGTAGTGAAATGTAAGCGTGCCGGGAGCGATGTAGGCTCCGGTTGAAGCCGTGGACCCGCTGGCCGTGACCTGGTAGAGCGCGTTGTTCAGTTGCGAAGTGAGGCCGGAGTCGTAGGTGAAGAGCGAGAGCGGATAGCCGAAGCGCGCGGCGGCCTGCGGCTGCACCATGTCAAGGTTGTGCCCGCCGGCGGCGCCGCCGTTGTCGTAGTAGTGCTTCAGAATCCAGTGCTTCACTTCGCCGCCGCGGTTGGTGAAGGTGATCCTGTACCACTCGTTTTCGATCGTGGTCTCAGTTTCGCTTGCGGCGGTAATGGCTGGCTGCGCCGTCGTTGCCGCAGCCGGAGCTCCGGCTGCGGCCGTTTGCGCAGGCTGTGTTTCTGTGCCCTGCTGAGGCGCCTGAGTTTGCGGCGTGGTCTGCGACTGTCGCTGTGCGGCCGGCGCCGGCTCTTCCGGCTTGGGCTTGAAGTACTGAAACCCAAAAAGAATCAGCAGTGCGATCACCGTGAAGGCCAGCGTTATGCGCATGTCGCCCCCGCTGCCGCTGGGTCCGCCGCCGCCGGGTCCTTGCGATTGGAGATTGGGATTGCGAATTTCGGGCAAAGGCTACTTCCTGTCTTTTTACTGGACGCCGCTTCTCTATGGTAAAGGTTTGTGGGGAAATGGTCTTGTTACCTGCGCCGGCGGCACCTGGTCGAGCCCTCCGCGGGCGAAGGGATGGCAGCGCAGCAGCCTCCACGCGGCCAGGGCGACCCCGCGCAGCGGCCCATGCATTGCGATGGCCACCGAAGCGTATTCCGAACAGGTGGGCACGTATTTGCAGTGGCTGGAGCCGAACCAGTGCATCGCCGGCGAGAGCCAGCCGCGATAGAAGGCGATCGAGGCCAGCAGGAATCGAGTCATGATGCCGGCGCGGGCCGGGCGGAGCTCGCGGTAAATGCCTTCATGCGCGCCGCATCGGCGTTGGCCTGCATAAGGATACGCACAACCTCCGCCTCGAGTTTCGCGAATTCGAGTGTGAGCACGGCGCGTCGGGGGTGCAGAATAAGATCGGAGCCGGCGGGCAGCAGCTCCACGTGGCGGCGCAGCGCCTCGCGCATGCGGCGCTTGATGCGGTTGCGCTCGTGCGCCTTGCCCAGGACCTTGCCCACGGTGAGCCCCACGCGCGGCTCTTCGCTCATCGTCGAGCCTTCCTCATCTTGACGCGCGGCAAGAAACCAGCTCATGGACGCAGACTGGCGCTTGCGGCCGGCGGCATAAGCGCGCTGAAAATCGGCGTGCTTCCGCAAGCGAGCGCCCTGCAGCGATTGCGGCCTTTGCGGCGAGTTGATTTGAATCTCCGGCGGAGGATGAAGCGGATTGTAAGCGGTGATCATGGCAGTGCCGCTTGCGCGTTCAGCCAGCGGAGGATGGAACCGGCGCCCGCTGAATCGGAGGCGCGACAAGTCAGTCGCGGAATCCGGCGCTCACCGAGACGCGCTTGCGCCCGGCGGCGCGGCGGCGGCTCAACACGGCTGCGCCGCTATTGGTCTTCATGCGCGCGCGGAATCCGTGGGTCTTTACGCGCCTGCGGCGATTGGGTTGAAATGTGCGCTTCGGCATGGAATTGCGCTCCTGCTTCCTCTTGAGAATCTGTGCCTTGACAGCAGATATCAGTGTATCGCAGCCTGCGTTTTGAATCCAGTGCGAAGTGCGCTGGAGCTATGCCGCCCGTGCAGGGCAGTCCTTTATTTTGTCTTCGCCATTTTCATTTCCGCAGGCTGTTCGCGCGCGCCGCAATTGCATCTGAATGATGGAGGGTTTCTGCCCCGTATGAGCTCTCCACCCGATTGTTTGAGATGCGGCCCTTTTTTCCGCAGCCTGTCAATTTCTTTTCCGTTGCCGAAGCTTCAGCGAGCGAACTAGAATCCATTCACTTCACACTGAGCCGCGATCGAAAAGCGAGATAGAATCGTACGTGATTGTGGCGCGTTGGAGTGCGCGAAAAAGACACGAATCAGAGCGCGGGGCAAGAGAGACAACTTGCGTTGCGAAGGGTGTTTCGAGGTGACCCTGGTAATCGAATTGAGTAGTTTCACTGCGCTTGGTGCAACTGTTCGACACTGACCAAAAGTTATGTGAAAGAGAGATTGCAACGAAGACAATTTGTGATACTATCGGGACCGTTCAAGAAAGTTTTCCAGCGCCCCACGGTACGATCTTCACCTAGGCCCCAGGGTCAAAATCCACGGGCCGGACCAACGGCACTCACGCAGTCGGAAGCAGCAAGTGGACGCAAAGCCACAGCGCTATGCGCCAAGACTGAGCCGTTGCCCAAAACAGGTGAATGGACGGGACCGCAGGTTTATGGCGCAGGCAAGGATTGATCAATGGCATTTGCGATTTCTTCCGCGGCAGCACTCAACCCCTGGCTCCAGATTCTCGCGGCCCTCGAAAAAAAAGTTATCCGCCAATCATTTGAGACATGGCTCAAACCTACGCGCTACAGCCACTCCGCCGGCCGCACGCTCTATGTGCGGGTGCCTTCGCCGGAGTTCCAGCACATCGGCGACAAATATAGCGACCTGATTCAGGAAGCGATCGACTCGCAGTCGCTGGAGTTCGACGACGTCAGCTTCGTCACCGCGGAAGAAGATCCGTCGATTCCGCCGCAGCGCAAGGATGGAGGATTTCCTCCGCTGCCCGCGCATGCGCCCACGGCGC
>JBAUBR010000017.1:0-2042 GCA_049676965.1 Occallatibacter sp. | reverse complement strand
CCTCATCATGGTCAACGGCGACCGCAGCTACTTCCCGGCCACGAGCAGCGTCACCGCCGATGGAGTGACGTACGTTGCGAATTACGATGCCTTCACAATCGGCGCCGGGTACCTCGACATTGCGCGGACAATTGGTGCAGCCCTAGTAAAGAACGGCTCGGTGCCCTCAGGCACGGCGATGTCGCCGATCGCCGTCTATAACGCATCAACCGGCGACGTCACCGCCAAGATCGATCCCAGCGCGCTCTGGACTCAGACGGGGCCTTGGTCCGCATCGGCCTTGTATGGCGACAACGCGTTTATCTCCGGAACCAATTCCGCAGCTTTGTGGAACACCACGCCGCTGTGGACCAACAACGATCCTGACGGAGCCACAGCTCTGTGGGGTAAGACCGCCCTCTGGGGCAAGAGCTCGTCGCAAGCCGAAACAGCTCTTTGGGGCAAAACCGGAACAGACGCTTCCTCAGTGCCACTTGAGTTCTGAGCGCGCAGTGCGGCGTCGAGCTGCGCGCCGGCGTCTGCAACTGCCGGCCCGTAAACTGCACGCAGCCTGCAGCGCGTCGAGAGTAGGTAATTAGGCTAATTATGATTCAGTAGCTCAATGGCACCGTGACAGTGTTAACGACGTTTTGTCTCTGTCCGCCAGGCAGGTTGGATTATGCCGCTCGCCGCTACCCGGACGAGCGGATTCGCGTTCTTCATCAGCGTCCCAGGCGCTGGAGTGCCGCCTGCCGAGACCACGATTGATGAAGCATGCGGCGAAATGACTGCGGCCCAGTTGCAGCCTGAGGCCATTCAGCAAATCGTCGCTCTCATGCACCTTGAGTACCAGTTCGCTCGCGCCGGCCGCGACTGGGACGAGTATGCCGCTGCAAGGGAAAAACTTGTGGCTCGAATGGGAAGGGCGCCGAACACATTTCCTGGAACTCCCAATGATCCGAACTGGGATTCGATCCGCCGCTTCTACTTTTATGATCCGGCGCCGACACTTTGGCGACTTCGCGTTTCCACCCTCGCGCTCTTCGGGGGATTGGACGGCAACATCTTGGCCGCAAAGAACAGGGCCGCTTGGGAGGACGCGCTAAGGGCCGGAGGCAATCCTGATTACACCCTGTTGATTCTTCCGTCAGCGGATCACATGATGCTTGACGCTAAAGTCGGGAACAATGCGGAGATGCCATCGCTCCAGCAATTTGTTCCGGCCTACTTCCCCGCCGTACAGGGTTGGCTCGCAAAACGAGTACGCGGCGTCAATTAGAGCTACTCAGGTAATGTTTTGGGAAACCGCGTCAAGGCACGACTTCAGAGCTTGCTGAAGAGTTCCCGATTACATCGGTGTACGCTCAGCTGACAACGCACGTTGGCAGCGCGCGTGCAGATCGCCAGATGTCGCGCCCGCCTCGTCAACAGCAGCTTTCGAATATCGAACGCAAATACACGGATTTCGTCGTCGTAGCAAGCGAAATCCTTTTCTTCGAACGCCGGCCCAGTCGCGTCCCTCCGGCGGAGTTCTGTTTGTCTCTTCGTAAGCATGTACTCGAACTTGATTTGGCGCACCGGAGCTTTCACCCACAGGCTGTCGTCCTGAACCCAAAGGTCTTTGAGGAGCGCACTCACATTCAGAGCAAGGTAGCGGATCGTGTCCTGTCGGCCCCGAAATGTCGTTCTTCGGTCCACCAGCGCCGCCTGCGCCGCGATAGAATCTCGGCGCCGGGGACAACCTGGTTTTGAAGCGTGCAGAGGATGGTGATACTTCGCAAAATGCGTTACGCATGATGCCTAATGCAGAGTGAGTGAACCGAGGCCTGACCATGTCCAATCCGTTTGAATACCGGACCTTTGAGGGGCTTAACAACCATTCCCATTCGGTCACTCACTTCTTCTCCGTGAGCAGAAGAAATTTAGAGGTTAGTCGCTAGGGAACCTCTGCTCATGTGCGTGATTTTGCAGCGGCGACTCGGGCGCAGATAAATTCTTGATCGTGAAACAGTTTTCTGTCCGAAAGTGCGGGTTGCTACTTGCCTTTTTCGTCTCTTTGAGGC
>JBAUBR010000016.1:0-5233 GCA_049676965.1 Occallatibacter sp. | reverse complement strand
CCTCATCATGGTCAACGGCGACCGCAGCTACTTCCCGGCCACGAGCAGCGTCACCGCCGATGGAGTGACGTACGTTGCGAATTACGATGCCTTCACAATCGGCGCCGGGTACCTCGACATTGCGCGGGCGATTGATGCAGCCCTGTTAAAAAACGGCTCAGCGCCCTCAGGCACGGCGATGTCGCCGATTGCCGTCTACAACGCATCAACCGGCGACGTCACCGCCAAGATCGATCCCAGCGCACTCTGGACTCAGACAGGGCCTTGGTCGGCATCGGCCGTGTATGGCGGCAACGCGTTTATCTCCGGAACCAATTCCGCAGCTTTGTGGAACACCACGCCGCTGTGGACCAACAGCGATCCTGATGGCGCCACAGCTCTGTGGGGTAAAACCGCCCTCTGGGGCAAGAGCTCGTCGCAAGCCGAAACAGCTCTTTGGGGCAAAACCGGAACAGACGCCTCCTCAGTGCCACTTGAGTTCTGAGCGCGCAGTGCGGCGTCGAGCTGCGGGCCGGCGTCTGCCGGCCCGCAAATGCACGCAGCCTGCAGCGCGTCGAGAATAAGTAATTAGGCTAATTATGATTCAGTGACTCAATGGCATCAGATCCGAACCATCGTGACAGTGTTAGCGACGCTTTGCCTCTGTCCTACGGTGATAAACCGGATTATCGTGACCGTTCTTTGGTCTTGAGCTTTGCGTTGTCCCCGAGGGAGATTTTAAATCGATCATTTACAGCCTCTTTAAGATTTTGCCTGCACCCGATGTACCGCTCGGTGGTTTGCACGGATGCGTGGCCAAGTAGAAACTGAATCTGTTGGAGCTCACCTCCTGCCTCATGGCAGAGGCGGGCGCATGTGCGACGAAGATCGTGAGGAGCAAGATGGTCAAGGCCAATTCTTTTGGCGTATCGCTTCACGGTGTATCAGACTACGTCGGTTTTTACTCCCTCATCCTGTCGAGTGCCGCTCTTCGAAACTCGCCGGAACACCTTGCCTTGAGTCAGTCGCGAGTTGCGGAGCCAAGCATCAATCAGACATTTACACCAGACTGGCACAGGAACCGTCCGCAGTCTTCCGCCCTTTCCAATCATATCGACGATCACCCAGTGGTTCTGGCGCGATTGCAGTTGATCCAATCTTAAGTTCACCGTTTCAGAGCGTCGCAGACCACATCCGAGTAGCAGTCCGATCATTGCAGCATCTCTTCTCCCGCGAAGGGTGCGTTGAAAAATGGCATTCAATAAGGCTTGCGCCTGGTCTCCAGCGAGCGAATTGCCGATCCTCCCTCCAAGCCGCTTGACTCCCTTAACTCTGCGAATTCCGATTGCCAACTCGGGGCTTAGCCAGCCACTCTCCGCAGCCTCATCTGCCAAACGTCGGATCGCGGAAAGATGAAGATTTACCTTAGCGGCGGATAGAGTGAAACCCTCAAGGAAAGCGCGGTATCGCAACACGACGGACCGATTGAAGCCTAGTCGAGGCTCGGAGCAATACCAGTCGATGAACTTCTCGATGGCGTGCTTGTAGCTCCGACGGAAATGTGCAGACGGCAGTGTACTGAGCACTGCCGTCTTCGATTGTTCAAGTTCAGGGACGGTGAGGCTCGCACAAGGACGGCCAGGCGCACGTGTCCTTTTCTTGGAAGGCATAGGAAGCGGTTCCTTCTACCGCCTCCCAATGTTGCGGGCCGGCACATCCCAATACGAAATTCAAGGAATTCGAAAGCCAATTCCCCTGGACAAGCAGAACCACTGGGAGCAGTGCGGATTCACGGCCGGCAAGGGAGACGGAAAGCAAGAAGGAGTCCTGGATCAGCATAACGATGGGTAAAATTCCTAAACAATCACAACCAGGATGTCGTTTTGATGGACTTTTTCAAAGTGCGTACCCAATGAAGCGTCCTCACGGGCTTGCTCAGGCGTGTTTGGACCAATCCCAGAAAGACTTCTGGGCATTCTCAAAGTCGTGAAACATGGCCGCCGGAGCATTCCGTCCGACGTTAAACGTCGGTTTGGTTTACATAGCGGCAAACTGCGCCATTGTCAGTAGAGCCCCGCCAGCAACCAGGGGGTTCGCAGGCGCGCCGGCAAGTGTCAAAGCGATTCCAGCAACCGTGAATCCAAGCTTGTAGTAGACACTCTTAACTGCCCTTTCGACGCAATCGTTGTAACTGTTCAGCAATTGCTCCATCTTCTTCACGGCCTCGATAGGCGGAGTCTGTTTCTCGACGATCACCTGTTGCCAGTCGTATAGTGCCAGACGATGCTCCTTGAACTCCGGAAGCTTAGCCACCTCTATGGCCTTCTTTAACGCTGTCTCCGGGTCACCCTTTGGGACAGCAAATCGCTGTCCGAGCAAGTGCGCAACCAACGCCTTCTTATCCACCCGTGACGCTGCGGGATAATCGGAATGGAAAGCTCCCGTCGAATGGTAGGCTGCGACCACGTCGACGTTCCGGGGTTGCTGCGCTAGCACGATCCCCGTCAATTGGAAACCGTTCACGGTGGCCCCTTGTTTCCTAAGCTCCTCCATCTCCCGGTCGTACATCCGCTGGCGGTCATCATCCCACTCGACCGGCTCAGCAAGTTCGCCGAGAACTTCGAGGCGCTTCTGCTGGAGGCCGGGTTGCCAATTTTCCAGTTCCCACCTTTCCGCTTCGGACTCATTAGGTGGTACTGGCAACACTAGCTTGTCGTACAGCAGAACGTCGGCTGCCAGTGCAGCCGCGTCGATATGGTCTATAACCGAAAAGGCACCCCATCGTTCGCCTGACATTCGCTCAGACCTCCTGACAGGATCGATAATATACCTGCCCGTCTAGTCCCAATGTTGTCCTTCGCCAACTTTCTATCTGCCGTAGGATGATTTACCGGGGCGGTACGGCTCGGTGCAAACCTTTCGTGGTTTGCCCTTGTCGATGCCGCCAGACAAGATGTCCGCGGGACTGTCCTCAGTAATACGGGCCGAACTATTCTTAGACGACAATTGTAGAAGGAGGTTCGACCTTAAAACTCGATAAAGGACGTTATCGCGGATCATTTCTCCGGCAACCCGCAGGCAGGTTGCCGTGTCACTATCCGATTAGGCGGTTTTATGTCCACATGCCGAGAACACTGATCGACTTGAATAGCTCAATGAGCGTTTTGGTATGCGTCATTCCAGGAAGCCGCTTGCTCGAGATAGGCCCGCAAATGCGAACAAGGACACATCTTGCAAGGCAATGCCATACGGTTGGTGCACTAGTGTTTACCCGGAGCCTCGGGAACTATTGGGACGCTCATGAAATGGGTATCATCGCTACCGGCCGGCTAACTTCTTTTGAATTGTCTTCACCCAGATCGCTTCGGCGCTGGGCTCCATCGTCTTCGCGATTGCGAGCGCCTGCCGGTACGCGGGCTACGCGGCCAGCGGCCGGCCAAGCGCGGTGAATGTGTCGCCTAGAACCATTTGTGCCTGCAACTCGTCGGGGTCGATGGCAACGGCCGTCTGCGCCTCTACCAGGGCGGACGCTAACTGCCCGGCCGCAATGAGATCTCTGGCACGCGTGACGTGGCCGATTGCCGAGGCGAAACGCATGTCAAACGTCCCATCGTAGACAAAAACGCCGTCCTGGATGAAAGCAACTGGTTTCAGCTTCTGAAACTCCCGGTAAGGATTCAGCACGTTGGAGCCCCACTCGTAGCCCGTGAGCGTTCCCGCGCTGATCAGCAGAGTTCCCGTGATCGTCTGCGGCGTATCGATTTGATAATCCGTCCACCCGCTGTCGGCTGTCGGCAAGGGTTTGCATGGGATTCCATACGCGCTGAAATCGATGGAAGGTTCGACGAAGTAGGCAAACCAGCAGTCCTTCACGCCGCGACTGTCGAGATATCTCTTGACCGCCTTCAATTGTTGACCCCAGTCCGTGTTGGAGTCGGTAAGGTACTTATAAGTGTTCGCGGGACCGCCCCAGAATTCGTTCGAGTAGGCAAGGTAGTTTGGATAAGCTCGTGCCGAGGACACCACGTGCCATGCTAACAACACTCCTACGACATGGGCCCAACGCCGGTCCCAACGTGCCAGTGTGAGTGCGGCGCCCCCAATCAGCACGGAAAGAAACGGATACATCGGCAGAATGTGCCTTGCGCCGATGTTCAGGCCAGTGCCGGTCGCGATCAGCAAATAGAGAATCGGAGGAATAGTGAGGAAGAAGATCTCGCGCCGTGCGCGCAGTTTACCGGTAGCGATCGCGAAACCGGCCAGAAGCAGCAAGCCCATGAAGGCTGCCGTGGATTTGATGACGAAGGACGCAGGAAAGTAGAACCAGACACCGTGCGCGTATACCTTGCCGAAAATGTAAGTAGAGAATGAATCTGAGATTAGCCGGACGTCCACCATCCCGTAAAGATAAGACTCGGGCAGCATGTGCCAGTGCGCGAGCGTGAGATAAAAGTGCGGTTCCACTCCTTTCAAACCCTTCGCGTACTCAGCGAGCGAGGGACTCAGCGGCATTCCTCCTGGCCTGGCAGCATAGCGAAAACCGTAGAATGCCCAGAGCACCACGAATGCAATGGCCGACGCAGCCAGAAAGGCGCCAGTCAGGCGCAATGCTACTTTCCTTTTGTTGGTCCGCGTCTCGGGCGAGGGCCACAATATCTCAGTAACAATGAGTGCCAGACCGAATGGGAGGAGAAGCACACCTGAGTGTTTCGACGCCAGAGCGAGTCCGCTGACCAGGCCGAGAACGATCAGCCTCCCGACCGAAGGCGCCTTCACGTAGCGATAGAGGGCATAGATGCTGGCGAACATGAAGCAGGAGATACCCATGTCCGTTGTGACATAGGCGCCGTGCGCGATCATGTTTGGCTCAAAAACCACCAGCGCCAACGCGAACAGCGCCGCACCATCTCCGAACATCTCCCTCGCGGCCAGAAAGACGAGCAGTCCCAGCAAGATACTAAGGGTCGCCGCCGCCATCCGGGCGCGAAAAATGATGCGCTCCGCTTCGGCCTCTCCACCGTTGCCGAAGATGAAATCCCGTCCATCGAAGTATGCTTCGTCTTTGAATGATTTAAGCCCCTTGGGATCCGGCGCCTTAAGGTGCATCAGCAGAAGTGGGATCGCCGCTAGGGAACCTCTGCGCAGGTGCGTGATTTTGTAGCGATAAAACGGCCGACGTTGGCTTTCTTGATTGTGGCGCGGTTTATCGGCGAAAACGTGGGGTTTTGCTTATCTTTTTGATCTCTTGAGGCCG
>JBAUBR010000015.1:0-2854 GCA_049676965.1 Occallatibacter sp. | reverse complement strand
CTTGCACACGCGATTCGCTCGCTGCTCTCCCTTTTTCCGCAGCCTGTCCAGGCCTTCCGGGGCGCCGCGCCGGCGTACCGCAAGCCCGCCCGGCTTTCCCGGTCGGGTAGTGTCCTAATTTGGATTTTGGCTTTCGGATTCATCTTCTGTGGTTGTTATGCTCAAAGGCTTCATCCTTTCCAGCCTCCCATCGATAAAGCCTCGGTACAAGTCCTGAAAGTGCTGGACTTGCTCCCTCTCCATGCAGTCCAGAAACTTGATATCTCCAGCGACAATGAATATCTTCCCCCATCCATCCAACTCGCTGATATCGACCACGCATTTTCCCGCAAATGGAAACGCGCTGTCATCATCGCTTTTTCGGGGAACAAGAGCAAAGTCGCAATCAATCTTGAACTTCCCTATCGAGTGAATATTGGGAGCGAGTTCGAATTCGACGCCTTTGATCGTTACCAAGTAATCGGTTTTGTTCAGAACTTCAAATTGAACCATGATCTCGCAGGGATTTTCGAGAGTACGAGGAATATTTATACCCAGAGGCACAACATTGACCCATTGACGCAGAGCGGCAGACTGAAGCGTAATTTGCTTTTCGGCAGATTGAGCCGCCTCGCGAGTCTCCCAGGCCTGCCAGACTATGCCCCCCAACGTGAGCAGAAGGAGCCAAGCAGTTATTCCTTCAGGCCATGCCAAGATTACGTTCCACCAGTACCGGCCGGGATGGCCTTGCTCTGCATCTTGGCTGGGCTGTACTTTACACGCGAGTTCAGCAGGAGCCGAGGCTGGTACGCTGGGCTGTGTGCATTTTATGTCGTAGCCCTCACCTACTGCGTGGCGCTGCTGATAGTAAACTGCCACCGCAATAGCTGCGACAAGCAGGACAGCAACAGCGGGTATCGCCAACCTCTTCAACATAATTCAGCAATTGTACCCCAAAAATACCTTGACTCGCTCTAATTACTGGGGTACACTTATTCAAGTGAGGCTTTATGGCGAACGTTCTCAATACCGATAAACAGATCGCAGTCATCGCGGCACTGTCTGAAGGGTCCAGCATCCGGGCAATCGAGCGCATGACCGGCGTTCACCGCGATACGATTATGCGCCTTGGCGTGCGAGTCGGACAGGGATGCAAAGCACTGATGGATTTCAAGTTGCAGAATTTGCCTTGCACTCGCCTTGAGTTGGATGAGATTTGGGGATTTGTCGGCAAGAAGGAAAAGCACAAGAAGATGGAAGACGGTTCCGCTGTCGGTAGCGTCTGGACGTTCTGTGCAGTCGATGCCGATACCAAACTCGTTCCCGCCTTCCGCGTCGGAGAGCGTGACGCCGCCACAGCGAACGCCTTCCTTGCCGATGTTGCGGGCCGGATGACTGGCAGGGTCCAAATCTCCACAGACGGCCTTAAAGCCTACGAGGCAGCGATTGAAATGTCATTCGGCGGGAATGCCGATTACGGCCAGATCATCAAAACTTACGGCCATGAGTCGATAGAAGGCCAGCGCCGCTATAGCCAGCCGGAATTCGTGTCCTCGGAGAAAAAGATCGTTGCCGGTCGCCCCGATATGGACCTGATTTCTACCAGCTACATTGAGCGCTTGAACGCTACGACCCGGCTGCACATGCGGAGGCTTACCCGCTTGACGCTGGCATTCAGCAAGAAGCGCGAAAACTTTGAGGCAGCAGTTGCGCTTCACTTCGCCTATTACAACTTTGTGAAGCGGCACAACACGCTCCGCTGTACCCCGGCGATGGCGGCGGGCGTCACGTCTTCATTCTGGAACGTCGGGGAGCTATTGGAGGCTACTGCATGGCCAGCATGATACCGCTGGAATTGAACTGGACAAAGCTCCGGGCTAAGTGTTCGGCATCTGCGATGTTCAAGAACCTTCAACTTGGCATTGAGAATGACATTGCGACGTTCAATAGCATACCAATGCGTTACCCACATGAGGGATTTGCCTCGGGCCTAACGTCTGATGGGAGCACCTTCATTGTCGCGCGAAGAGAGCGGATTGGACCTCGGGTGGTGTTCTTCATCAAAGGCGAAAAAATTGAAATACGAGATGAGGTAACAACCAAAAACTACGTTGCCTCCGTCACCCTGAATGATGAAGGACGCTGCAAATTGAAAATTGAAGATCGAGAAATGGAACTCTGGCAAGTGAGACGACTCGCGCTGGAATCCCTATTTTTCGGTGATTAAGGAAGCAAAGGATCGAGAATGACCCACATCGAAGAATTGAAGGACGTAATCCGCAAGCTGCACGGCGTTGAATCTGTCCACGTGGCCAGTGTCCCAGTCAAGGAAGTCTTCCAAGGAAAGACCGTCTGGGAAGGCATAGTGGAAGTCTTCACACTCCACGGGCACCCCAAGGCTAATACAGCCTACGCATGGAGCCACGCTACAGATGATCCAGACACGCCCAAGCGGAGCGTAACCGTCCTACATATCCCCCCGGCTGTTTCACCACTAACCGCTGTCCGGGTAGCGATCATGCAAGAGTTGAAGGAGTTGAGAGCCAATGCCGAACCAGAAGCCGAAGCCTAAGAAAGCCGGACGGCCCAAACTCCCCAAGGGAAGCGCCAAGGCCGGATTCCTGCGCGTCCGTATGACTGCGGATGAATTGAGAGCCATCGAAGCAGGAGCAAAAGCTAACCGGCAAACAATTTCGGAATTTGTTCGCAGCAAGCTACTTGCCATTCAGGAGGCATAAGCCTGTGGATTTCAAATTAGGACACTACCCCCGGTCGGGATTGCCCGCCGCCGCGCTTATCCTCCTGTACACTGGAATGTTCAGGGCATGCATAACAAATATCCAATCGGAATTCTCGGCGCCACCGGCGCAGTCGG
>JBAUBR010000014.1:0-2333 GCA_049676965.1 Occallatibacter sp. | reverse complement strand
CCTGGGAATGAACTGCACCGCAGCTCACTCCCCCACGACGTTTTTTAGGATTTCGATCTCCAGCGACTTCCGCCCCAGCGTTCTCTCCAACTGCCGGATGCGATGGTCCTTTTCGGTTTCGGCCGCGGCAGCGCTTCTCCCCCCAAGCGCTGCCTTTGCTCCCTGCTCGGCTTCATCCTTCCAGCGATAGAACAGATTCGGAGCGATCCCGTGACGCCGACACGTCTCCGAGACGTTTCCGCTCTTGATGCCTTCCTGCACGATCTGCCACTTCTCTTCCGGGGATCGATCTACGCGTGGTTTCCTGCCCATGTTGCCTCCTGTGTGGAGGCCCTGATCTTACCTAACTAAGGTGTCCAGTTTTAGCGGGGAGCCTTACACGTACCGATCTACACCAGCGAATATACCGACAACGGCCCGATGCAAGACTTGATGGAAATTCTCAAAGGGCGCGCCGACTTCTACATCTCTGGTCATGTTCACAATTTGGAACAGCACAAGGCGGTCGATGGCGTGAATCTCTTCATTATCGGCGCAAGCGGCCGCGGCGAGGTCGAAGTAAATGAGGAAGACCCGGACACGATTTTTGCCAAGGAAGCCTACGGATTCGGTGTCCTCGAGGCTACCGATCACGATCTCACGATCCGGATTCTTGGCGAGGACGATAAAGAAATGCACGTTGCCACATTCCACAAATGATGACGCGCTCGCATAATGAGTTGGAATGAAATCATGAACCCTCAAAGAAGACTGGTCGGGCGAGCGCTTGCGATTTTCGCGGCCACTTTCCGTCTCTTGCCGCTACGGAGTTCGGCTCAGGATCTTGCCCCGCAGCCGCCGGCGGGCACGGCGGGACCGCCGCCTGCCTCGTCGTCCACCTCCTCATCAAAATCGGCTCCCGCTGCGGAACCCGCGCCCGCTTCGGGTCCGACTGTCGAAGACCAATTGCTTCAGCACCTACCCGAAGATTGGCGCGACATTGCGCGCCACTATCATGTCTTTACGGAACGGGACGCCAGTCTGCTGAAAATTCAACCAGCGAGCGAGATCGATGGTGCGGCCGAATCCGAAGCTCTACAGGCCCTGCTGGACGATGCCGGTGCTGAAGAGTTTGTAGCCGGTCACTTGGACGACGTCCTTGCCACCACGCGCACGCGAGGGCCGCAAGAAAGCGAGGACCGCGCGGGAGAGTCCATGGGCCGCTATTTGTACGCCGTGGCGTACGACGCAAACTGGTAAATAGTCCTCTGGCGACTCCCCTGCTGGAGCGAGAAGCGGCAGTCGAGCCCAATGCCGAAATCTCGTTGGCCGCAGTCAATGCATTGCATATCCTCGAAGCAAACCGAGCGCGCGCTGTCGTGGATCGACGCTTGTTCTACCTCTCCGACTCCGATTACAACGCGAACAGGGACCAAATCGATCAGCTGGAACAAGAACAACAGGATCTGCTCTATATCCGCGATCAGATCGACCTACCGGAATTCATGCGCAAAGCGCCGCCCGTGTTTAACGTCCACACCAAAGCGAACTCGATTCGTGTGGCGATGATGGGCGATTTCGGTACGCGCGGCGAGGACCAGCACAGAGTGGCAGCCGCAATGGTCGAGGAGCACCGGAAAAAGCCATTCGATTTCGGCATCACTCTCGGAGACAATTTCTACGTAGACCTCAAGAGCTGGGACGATCCGAATTTTAAGCTGGCTTTTGAAGACTTGTATGGCCCGATGAACATCACCTTCTACCCCTGTTTCGGAAACCACGATTGGGGAGGTGAATATCCAGCGCTCGAATTAAGCTACTCGAAGAAAAATCCCCACTGGGATTTCCCGGCACCCTATTACACGTATACGGCAGGGCCAGTCCAATTTTTCGTCATTAATTCCGAATATGAGGGGGCCTGGCCGTCCGTTCCAGCCATCCAGCTTCGTTGGCTTCAACAGCAGCTCGATGCGAGCAAGGCGAGATGGAAAGTCGTTTACTCCCATATGCCGATTTACACGACCGACTATGGTGTCCCGGATATGATCAGCGCGCTTCTTCCGGTGCTCAAAGGCCGCGCGGACCTCTATATCTGCGGTCACGTGCACAACCTCGAACAACACAAACCTGTGGACGGCGTGAATCTCTTCGTGATCGGTGCAAGCGGCCGGGGCGAAGTTCCGGTTCACGACGATCCAGATACGGTTTGGGCCAAAGAGGCCTACGGTTTTGGCGTTCTTGAAGCCAATGACCACGATTTGACAATTCACATCATCGGCGAAGACGATAAGGAAATGCACTCCGCCACGTTTCACAAATAGCGTATGCGCCTAACCCGCCGGGACCTTCTATCT
>JBAUBR010000013.1:0-1881 GCA_049676965.1 Occallatibacter sp. | reverse complement strand
ATCGCAGCGCTGACAGAGGGTTCCAGCATCCGCTCGATTGAGCGCATGACCGGCGTTCACCGCGATACGATCATGCGGCTTGGCGTGCGAGTCGGGCAGGGATGCAAAGCACTGATGGATTTCAAGTTGCAAAATTTGCCTTGCACTCGCCTCGAATTGGATGAGATTTGGGGATTTGTCGGCAAGAAGGAAAAGCACAAGAAGATGGAAGACGGTTCCGCTGTCGGTAGCGTCTGGACTTTCTGTGCAGTCGATGCCGATACCAAACTCGTTCCTGCCTTTCGCGTTGGAGACCGTGACGCTGCCACGGCAAACGCCTTTCTTGCCGATGTTGCGGGCCGGATGACTGGCAGGGTCCAAATCTCTACAGACGGCCTCAAAGCCTACGAGGCAGCGATTGAAATGTCATTCGGTGGAGATGCCGATTACGGCCAGATCATCAAAACTTACGGCCATGAGTCCGTCGAAGGCCAGCGCCGCTATAGCCAGCCGGAATTCGTGTCTTCGGAGAAAAAGATCGTTGCCGGTCGCCCCGATACGGACCTGATTTCTACCAGCTACATTGAGCGCCTGAACGCTACAACTCGGTTGCACATGCGAAGGCTTACCCGCTTGACGCTGGCTTTCAGCAAGAAGCGCGAAAACTTTGAGGCAGCAGTTGCCCTTCACTTTGCCTATTACAACTTTGTGAAGCGGCACAATACGCTTCGCTGCACCCCGGCAATGGCTGCTGGCGTAGAGAAGACGTTCTGGAACGTAGGGGATTTGGTTGAGGCAACGGCGTGGCCCGCATAGGCTAATCAAAGGAGGCGACAGCATGAACCAAAATGACCCTAATTTTGAATGGGTAGTCGCAAGAGCGAAGTGCTCCGCGTCTGAGGTCTACAGCGATTTTGCCATACAAATAAAAAGCGACGTTGACAAGCGAAACAACGTGCTCTCCGGCAAAGAGCGGAAGCATGAAATCAACTTCTCTTTTAACGGAGGCTATCAACACACCAGCCTTATTGTTGCTGCTCAAAAGGGAGGACAGCTTCTAGCAGAGAGTCGGCTGGCACAGGTGATCTTTACCAAAGTTCCAGAAGGGATTGCCGCCGAGTATTATGACGGCAAGAAGCTCACCGGACTCTTGACGTTATCTCAAGACGGCGAATGCCGACTCAAGGTTGACGGCGTGGAATACAGCTTTTGGCAGTTTCGCAAGCTCGCGCTTGAGCCGATTTTCTTTGATGCTGTTAAGGAGTACAGAGAATGACCCACATCGAGGAATTGAGGGACGTAATCCGCAAGCTGCACGGGGTCGAATCGACCCATGTAACCAGTGTGCCGGTCAAGGAGGTTTTCGACGGTAAAACCGTCTGGGAAGGCATAGTGGAAGTCTTCACGCTCCACGGGCACCCCAAGGCTAATACAGCCTACGCATGGAGCCACGCTACAGATGATCCAGACACACCCAAACGGAGCGTAACCGTCCTACATATTCCTCCGGCAGTTTCACCACTAACCGCTGTCCGGGTTGCCATCATGCAAGAGTTGAAGGAGTTGAGAGCCAATGCCGAACCAGAAGCCGAAGCCTAAGAAAGCTGGACGGCCTAGACTACCCAAGGGTAGCGCCAAGGCCGGATTCCTGCGCGTCCGCGTGACTGCGGATGAACTTAAAGCAATTGAGTCGGCAGCCAAGGCAAACGGGCAAACCAGATCAGAATTCATTCGCGGCAAGCTACTTGCCATTCAGGAGGCATAAGCCTGTGGAGTTCAAATTAGGACACTACCCCCGGTCGGGATTGCCCGCCGCCGCGCTTATCCTCCTGTACACTGGAATGTTCAGGGCATGCATAACAAATATCCAATCGGAATTCTCGGCGCCACCGGCGCAGTCGG
>JBAUBR010000012.1:0-2625 GCA_049676965.1 Occallatibacter sp. | reverse complement strand
CCGACTGCGGAGTGCCCAACAGGTCATCCTGCAGGAAGTAGAGCGCTGAGCCGTTCAGCACAGCCACGGGCCTGCCATTGAGATAGATGTAGTCGGCCTGCGCCACTCCCGAAGAGTTGGTCTCTTCCAGCACCATTCCATCCTGGCCGTATTGATAGATCTCCCCATAAGAAGCGGAGACCGTCTTGATCAGGCGCTGTCCGAAGCCGTCGTGGGTGTAGCTTGCCAGTGCTCCGCTCCCGGCATTTACTGCCGAAAGCTGAGCATCCTGGTTGTAGCTGAGTGAGGTGATGTACTGGCTACCGGGCGCTTGGATGCCCGGGTTCAGGCTGGCCATTCTGCCATCGGCGGTATAGCCGATCGCCTGTGTTGCGATGCCTCCCACGCTGATCGTCGCCAGCTGATCGCTTCCCGTTCCATAGCCGTAGCTGGTGGTCAAGGCGCCCAGCGCCTGGGTCAACTGGTTACCGTCCCCGTCATAGGTGTAGCCGAGACTTCCGTAGCTGCCCGAGGCCTGGCTCAGACGCTGCAGGCTGTCGTAGCTGAAGCTCTGGCTGTTGCCCGAGGTCACGGCATCGGTGATCGTTTGCACATTGTTCGTGGGATAGTAAGCGTAACTCAGGTTCTCGAGAACGCGTGAAAGTCCACGCCGAATCTCGCCAAGATCCGTGACGTTGGTCATCCGGTAGTCCTGGTCGAAGCCGCGCGTCTCTGAACTCCCGCTGCCATACCTGAATCCTGTGTCGGGACCGAACGGCTCATAGGTGACGCTGGACGCAACAAGCGTGCTGGCGCCCCCGCTGGGCTGGACGGAGGCGGAACTGATCCGGCCCATCGTGTCGCGGGTATAGGTGACAGCGGTACCTGAAGGATACGCGATCGAAGCGATTCGACTGGCGGGGTCGTAAGTATATGCGGTCGTCAGGCCGGCCGCGCTCGTCGCGCGTGCATCGGTGAGCAGGTTGCCCAACTGGTCATAGCTGCGGGAAAGCGTTCCGGCAGCATCGGAAACCGAAGTGAGCCTTCCGATACCGGACCCGTGCCCGCTTTGGTCATACGTATAGGCAACATTTTCCGCGCTGTCGGCTGGGAAACTCATCGCACTCACATTTTGGCTTTGACTGGCAATAAACCTAGCTCCGAACTGATCGGCAACAACGCCTTGGTACCCATTCCAATTACAGATCTGTCTAGCAAACGGTGCCAGAGCCAATTTCTACCGCCGCTTGAACATCCTTCTCGCCCGGAATAAACACTAACGCATCTATGCCAATACTCAATGCCCAGTGCCAAGTGCCTTTGCAGTGCATGTCTTGTACCAGGGCGTCGCGGTCTTTGGGGCGTAAACGACTCAGCCAGCTTCTGGAGATGATTCGGCCCTCAGCAGGATGCGAATGGCAACTCCGAGGGCCGTCACCGGAAAAGCTATCAACAAGCCCGTCTCTGTCACTCCGCGAATGATTCCGGAAGGAAGATTGGTCGCGAAATACATTGCGGGCATGAATAAAAATGACGCCACTCCCGTCACAGTCGACGCCTTATGGAGAGTTCGATAGGAACAGCGCCCAATCCGAAAAACACGCGTAGTAACCCACACTACCCAGAACAATCCGAAATATCCCACACATCCAAGAAGCAGCATGAACGCGAGATAATGCATTACATCTACTGCATCAAACCGGTGGTGTTGACTCAGCCCTGAAGGAAGCGACTGAGTCACCACGGAACACGCCATTGCAGGCTTTGAATTAGCAACTAACATCCGGCGAGCCTCCCATTTGTTTTTTCAATATGTTGGGCAAGGAAGAGAGTTACTCTCAACCGTGGTTTTATTCGAGGTTTTGGAATATCCAAAAACAAGTCCCGGACCAAAGGTTGCTTGCAGTTCCCATATGCCCCCTCCGGTTGACCAGGACACCGATACGACGGGGGTTGATATAGTGGTTGTGCTGTTCGTCAACTGCAATTGAGAGACGTTGTTGGCATTCGAGATCATGGGGCCTACGCCAACTCCGACAAATGCACCGCCCGCGACATAGGTATGAGTTGTGTTGCTTGTAAATGTGTCGTAGTCACTCAAGTTATTGAAGCTCTGGAACGCTCCGGCCGTTGGCTGGTAGCTTACACCTTGTCCGCTGCCAGGTCCGCCGTATGTGGCCTCAGCGTTAGCGACAACCGACAAAGAGCCAGGTAACACGCCAGGATCGCCGCCAGTACTACATACTTGTTTATTGTCTTGGGCCGAAATCATTGCGGCGCACAAGCCCAGGGGATCGGCAAAGTTCACCGGATTATTGCCGACGTACACGTACAGGTCGTTCCCGCTGCCCAGCCTGCCTATAGGATCGGGCTCGGCATAACGTCCTAAAGCTGGCAAGTAGTCTCGGAAGCCGTTGTGGTTCCAGCCGCTCTCAACATCGAAGTACTGCCCCGGGAAGCGCAAATTCTGCGTAATCGTCCCGCTGACCGAAGTCGTCTGCCCGAACGGCTCGTGGCTTGCCTGCCATTGAGTGTTCTGTTCGTTGTCCGTCGCCGACTGCGGAGTGCCCAACAGGTCATCCTGCAGGAAGTAGAGCGCTGAGCCGTTCAGCACAGCCACGGGCCTGCCATTGAGATAGATGTAGT
>JBAUBR010000011.1:0-13434 GCA_049676965.1 Occallatibacter sp. | reverse complement strand
CCGACTGCGGAGTGCCCAACAGGTCATCCTGCAGGAAGTAGAGCGCTGAGCCGTTCAGCACAGCCACGGGCCTGCCATTGAGATAGATGTAGTCGGCCTGCGCCACTCCCGAAGAGTTGGTCTCTTCGAGCAGCACTCCATCCTGGCCGTATTGATAGATCTCCCCATAAGAAGCGGAGACCGTCTTGATCAGGCGCTGTCCGAAGCCGTCGTAGGTGTAGCTGGCCAGTGCCCCGCTCCCGGCGTTCACTGCTGAAAGTTGAGCATCCTGGTTATAGCTGAGCGACGTAATATATTGGCCTGCCGGAGCTTGAATGCCCGGATTCAGGCTGGCGATTCGGCCATCGGTGCTGTAGCCGATTGCCTGCGTTGTGACGCCACCAACACTGATCGTCGCCAGCTGATCGCTGCCGGTTCCATATCCGTAGCTCGTGCTCGTGGCGCCGAGCGCCTGGGTCAACTGATTGCCGTCTCCGTCATAGGTGTAGCCGAGACTTCCGTAGCTGCCCGTCGCCTGGCTCAAGCGCAGCAGGTTGTCGTAGCTGAAGCTCTGGCTGTTGCCGGAGGTCACGGCATCGGTGATCGTCTGCACATAATTCGTAGGATAGTAGGCGTAACTCAGGTTCTCGAGAACGCGCGCCTCTCCACGCCGAATCTCGCCAAGATCAGTGACGTTGGTCATCCGGTAGTCCTGGTCGAAACCGCGCGTCTCTGAACTCCCACTGCCATACCTGAATCCTGTGTCGGGGCCGAACGGCTCATAGCTGACACTGGACGCAACCAGCGTGCTCGTGCCCCCGCTGGGCAGGACCGAGGCGGAAGTGACCCGGCCCATCGTGTCGCGGCTATAGGTGACAGCGGTACCTGAAGGATACGTGATCGAAGCAATCCGGTTGGCGGGATCGTACGTGTATGCGGTCGTCAGGTTGGCCGCGCTCGTGCTGCGTGCGTCCGTCAGCAGGTTGCCCAACTGGTCATAGCTGCGGGAAAGGGTTCCGGCAACATCGGAAACCGAAGTCAGCCTTCCGATACCGGACCCGTGCCCGCTTTGGTCATACGTATAGGCAACATTTTCCGCGCTGTCCGAAGGGAACGTCATCGTCAGGACCCGGTCCAGGGCATCGTAGGTGTACTGCGTGACGGCGCCGGTCGCCGCAACACGCTTGGTCCGGTTGCCGGTAGTGTCATAGTAATAAACCGCAGCTCCAGTATTTGGGTTGCTCTCCTGGATTACGCCGCCGAATCCATCATAAACGTCGGCGGTCGCGACTCCGGTGGGAGAGGTGACGCTCAGCGGGCGGTCATGCGGATCGTAGCTCGTGGTCGTCACCCCGCTGGCCGGGTCCGTGATTTGATAGAGACGGTTCAGCGCGTCGAATCCGCGCTGCGTCGTGTTGCTGGCCTGGTCGCTTGCCGTGACCATATTCCCCACTGCATCGTAGGTAAAGGATGCAGTCTGGCTCGACGCACCGATATCCGTCAGCATCCGCCCGAGCGCGTCAAACGTATCCGAATGCTGGCTTGTCACGGTGCTCGAAGCGTTCCGAACGTTGATAGCCGTGCGGTCGCCAAGCGCGTCGAGGGTGTACGAAATCTTCTGGCCCAGCAAATCGGTGATGGCTGTAAGACGATGCGCCGTGTCGTACGTATATGTCAACTTAGAGCTATCCGGTTGCGTGACGCTGGTAAGATCCTCCGCCGCATCGTAACCGTAGGTTGTTGTGCGGTTGCCTCCAGAAGTTATCACCGTATTGGTGAGAAGATGCTGGCGCGGATCGTAGGTGAGGTTGGTTGTCACGCCGTTTGGATCGACCACCGTCAGCGGGAGTCCTCCGCCCGTGTGGCTGGAGATGGTCGTCTGTTGATTCAGGGGGTTGGCGATCCCCGTCAGTGCTCCGGTCGAATCGTATGTGTAGGTAGTCTTTTCGGCCACGTCGGTGCGCGGGCTCTGCACAGTGGCGAGCAGGGAATTCTGCCACGTGTACTGCCATTCGCGCGTAGAACCATTGGTCGAATACGGCGTGGATTGCGTCGTCGTATCCGTCAGCGTCTTGGTCAGCACTTCGCCGCTGCCGTCGTACGTAAAGGTTGTCGTCAGACCTGGCGTGGTGATGCTATCCGGCAATTGAACCCAGGTCGAGTCGTACTCAATGGTGGTCGTGCGCGCCACGGAACTGCCGACTGCCTCATTGATGGTTGTCGGATCGCCATGGCTGTCGTTGACGTAGGTGGTTTGATTGCCGTTCCAGTCGGTCTGGCTGTTTAGGTAGCCGTTCGAGTCGTAACTGAACGTCTCGGTCGCCGCCGCCGTGGTGCTTGTTGCGGCGCGTGAAACATTCGTGATCTTCAAATCGTTCTGAAGATAAACTAACGTGTAGGTGTCGGTCACTCCGAGCGCATTCGTCACCGTGCGGGTAAGGTTCGTGTCGTTATAGGTGACAGTAAACAGGTTCGCGCCGCTTCCCATTTGGCTCGTGAGTCCGCGCTGGAAGCTGTCGTATGTCCAAGTCTTGTAGGTCGCTCCGTTTTCATCCTGGATGCTTGTCAATGCATAGGGCTGATTCGCGTTTTGATACAAATAATGCTGACTCGTTACAGGGCTCGTCGAATAGGACACGGAGGCAAGCTGGTCGTTGGGGTTGATGACGCTGTTGTATCCATAGGTCAGGACCAGGCCATCCGGGGTCGTAACGGTGGAGACGGTGCCATTCGAATATGTGAATGCCAACTGGCGGTTGTAGGAGTCCGTGACGCCCACGAGCTGGCCATTTGTGTAATTCATTGTCTGCGTATACCCGTTGCGCAGCGTCATGCTCTGGAGAAGAGCAGCCGTGCCCGCGCCGTTAGCCACGTAAACTTCCGTCGTATCGTTGTGGTCTGTCAAGGTCCAGGTCGTTCCCGCCTGAGTGAGCGTGTCATCGACATCGCTATCGGGAGTCCAGGAACCCCCTCCGTTGTTGTAGAAGTTGATCTCTTGTCCGTCCGGGCGTTCCGCCGTAATCAGGCTGCTCGAAATAATCTGTAAGAAGCGATCGTAGTTGGAGCGCCAATTTGTGCCAAGATCCGTGGCATTTGTTCCCGCGACCGAAAGGCTGTTGTAATAGCGGATATAGCTCAACTTATTCTGGCCGGCGGTTTGGTAGTCGGTGACTTCTTCAAATACATCGCCGGAGCAAATACTGATTGGATCGCCTGTCCCATTCGACCCAGGAATATTACACGGATTCCCGATGTTCTTCCCCAAGGACGAAGACACCGCGGAGGTATAGGCGACGAACCAATAGGCTGGCGCGTCGATGCAATTCTCGAGGCCCACACAGTACTGAAGCGGGATATTCTGAGCCGTGCATACGCCTCCCCTCGCGCTGCATGTTACATCGACCGTATTCACCGGATTCGTGGGTGGGTATGTTGGCGGCAGCGGCCATGGATCGGGCAGATTCGGGTTCATTAAATAGTATCCCAGCGGATCGGAAAAACAATTCGATTGACCGCACTGCTCGGGATAGAACCTAAGCCCATGGGCCGAACTGACGGTATAGATGACTCCCGGTGTGGGTGTGAAGCTCACGGAGCACTCCCCTGTGGGGTTCCCGTGGGGAGAAAGGTTTAGCGGTTCGTTGGGGCCGTTGGGACACTGCGAGGAGGTAAAGGAGGATCCATCGGAACCGGTCACGGAACAAGTCGCAATAAAATAAGGGTAATCGGCCGCTGCCGCAGAAGATTGGCCGGTCGAAGGGTCCACGGCTGACGTGGTGCAATAGGCTGTTTCCTGACCGCCGGAACCGGCTGTGAATCCGGAAGACACCCAGATTTGGGCGTTGCCACGAACAGGCAGCATCAGACAAAAGAGTGCGAACGTAAAAAGAAGCTGCACGCGAGCCGCGCGGATCTGTTCGAAGAATATTTGCATGGGGCCCTTCCTTTCGGATTTCTGCAGGTTCGACGGGCTGATGAATTGGCAACGAGATCAGCACGACCAACACTTTACGATTGTGAGCAGGAATGTCACTCTAGGCCTGCCTGTGTTGCCGACACAGCGCAACCACCATTTCCACCCGATGTCGTGCAAGTCTGGTTGTAAAGCGTCGAGAAATAAATATTCGACGAATAGTCAATCACAACTCCGCTGGTACCACCGGATTCCGGCAGCGTTCCATTGGGAATAGCGCTCGTTGAGATCACGCCGCTGGTCGGGGCTGTAAAGCCCATAGCACAACCGATGGTCTCACTCTGACTTGTGCAAGGATTCGTAGCAAATTCGTCGCCGAAAGCCAAGACGCCGAGGAATAAGTAATCCGGCCCTTCGTCAGAGGTGCACGGATTCCCTCCATCGTTACAAAACTCGGTGATTGGAAGCCCCGCTGCATAGTAGCCATTGGTGTAGTTGTTAGCGAGTTCGGGTCCCGCCGTAGCGGCGCCTGATGTCATCACATTGTTCGTGATTGTTATCGCGTAGAGCGTGTTGTTCTGTGGGCCAGTGCCGCCGACCACATAAAGATGGCCGCTTGGTGGATCGTCCGAAATATAGTATTGATTATCGAAACTTCCGCCAAACAACATTTCGTAACCAGCTCCGACGGTCGCCTCTGTACCGGATGCGCCACTGCTGAATGTTGGCGACAATTGGAACACTGCGGCGCATGAGCCGCCGGAACAGCTCGTCGAGTTGTCTGCTCCCACGAAGGCATACACCATTTCGGCGGCCGGATCCACAAGTACGTTATATATACCGAGGTTGTAATCCAACTGAGCAGATTGAGTCACTGCTCCTGTTTCTGAGTTGACGAAATAAAGGAAACCGCATTGGCCGTCCGGTGACCCGCCGACCGACCCACAGCTCGAGTCCAGACTGAGCTCGTAGTCCCCGACAAAGATATTCCCACTGACTGGATCCTGAAGGGGGCTCGCGAGTGAACCTCCTGCGGTACTTACGGCTATAGGCCAAGAAGCTATTGCTTCAGTTGGAGTGGAGTCTGTAAAGACATTGATGAATTTGTGGAGATTCCCAGCGTCGTCTCCCACATACACATTCCCAGTGGAATAATCGACGAACGCTGTAGAAAAGCTGTCGGTCGGGCTGCCGGCAAAGGGAATAGAGATCATGCATGGCGCAGTACAGTCGGGGTATGAACTGTTCGAAGTCAATTCGATCGGGCTCGTGAGAGACCCACTAGACGCCGCCCATTTTAGGAGAACCAAATCAGCATTGCCTGTCGTGTTGTCCGACTGGACGAACATTATCTGTGTGCCGTCGAGAGAGGTGGACACACTTGTCATAATCGCCCCGCCTGTATCGTAAGCCCAGTAAATAGAAGGGTTCGGAGTGCAACCGCTATAAAGCTGATTGACAGCCAAGATGCTCGCTTGCGATGAGGACCCTGGCAAACTTGTGTTGAACACGGCAAAGTCGTTTGCGCAGTCTGCGGGGTTGCTCGTGAAAGTCGCCGGAAAATTGGCGAGCCCGGCAGTGCCGTTGGCACCGATCAACTCGCTCCAGTCTCTTTCTGGGGCAGTCGAGAGATTGCTTGTGCTCGAACGAAACACCGGAGCATAGGAATTTGGAAGCCACAATAACGATTGCGACGTTTCCGGCGGAATAAGTGCATGCCTCAATCCACGGGGTAGAACGCCGCCAGTATATCTACTTGGAATTGGAGCTGCGAGCGCTGGAGAGATGCCGGTTTGCGATGCTCCTGAGCCGGTGCCGCTTGTAGAATTCGTTGATGCAACTCTGCGTTGCGGTCCGGCTCCTCCGCGAACGAGTTGCTGCATCTGATAGCGAGGGTTGTTTACGATCTTGAGCCACTGAGTGTATGTCCCATTCTGAAGAGCCTTCTCGGAAGTCCCAGGATTCGAGAAGGCCACCTGGTGCATAGACCAGTCCGAAATAATATGAACAGGCTGAACGGAGGCTGAATTTCCACTGCCCGACGGATTGTCTTGACCGCATGCCGGTACCGTTAAGCCGAGAACCGGCACCAGCGTTACAGTGATAAGAAGTTTCCGACGTCGCAAACCTAGCTCATTCGCGTTCACTCTTGATCACCTCGCGGACATGTGGATGGGTGCGGGAGGCCCACGCCCCCGTGCCCGCAGTCAGAACGGCAAGCTGGAAGATCGCCGCAATTCGTGATGGTCGATTGGAGCAAACAAAATCCCATTCGTCCGCCGGTGGCGGAACGGGCGAAGAAGTCACGAGGTGGCACTCGAAAACCTCTTGACTCACGACTTGCGCAGAGTTGAAGGGAAGATCACCGGCCACGCAGCGGTGGGCCGCAGGCAGGAAAAATGACAATAAAAACGGTGACATTCGCGCGGAATGCCCCGGCGAAACTCGTATTGACTTCTGTAAAGCTGAAACGACTGCAGAGCAACGTACTGCTATCCGGAGGGGATTGTCAAGTGTCGGCATGTGAATTTTTCGCTGACCGCATTCTCCTTGTGCCGCCATCGCGATCTCCGATCAGTAATGCCGCAAAAACAGCGCCTCGACGCAAATCATAATTCTGACCAGGAAAGGAAAGTCTCATGGCCGATCATCCATACCGGGAGGCGGGCCGCCGCCTGAAGGCCGCACTTGGCAGCCATCAGCTTGGCCGAGCGGGAGTCGATCGTACGCTGAACGAGGTTTCGGAAGATCCGGGCGAGGGCTGGGCCGAACTGGCCGAGCGTCTTCTGACGGAAATGATGCTGAACTTAAGCAAGTCATTGAATCCGTCAAGTTTCGACCTATCTGGCGGCGGGTTGGGGACCATTCACTAGCGCGACGAAAGTTCAATCTGCGGCGAAACCCATCGGTTTCTACGTCATGAGCATCCCGGCTCGCCGATCAGGTATGCAACGATACAACCACATTGCCAGAGGGTTTTCGCCGCGCGTCGGGCGGGCCAATGTTGTCGCCCGCGTTTGCGGGCATCGAGTGAGGGCGGGCATACGCGCAACGGACATAGAAAATGCGGAGCCGGTCTTGCTGGCTCCGCGTAATGCGCTGGAATGGTTGACGGTTACGCTGTTACGCAGCGACTTTGTTGCCTGACTTGGGTTTGGGCGCGGGCTTTTTCGCTGCGTGGCCTTTCTCCTTCGCCACGAACTCCCGCTTGACCTGCGCAGAGATCGCGTCTCTGTCCACGCTGTAGGCCGTGGCCGCATCGTGCAATACCTGCGGTGCATTACCTCGTGATGCCGCGAGCAGGACGACGGACTGGATCACGGCGCGTCCCAGTGTGCTTTCTTCTGCGCGGCGCAAGTATGCTTGAAACAATTTGCCGATGGAATCCCCGACTGCGGCTTTCTTGATGCCATGCTGTTTGGCAAGGATCGCAAGGCGGTTCTCGTCCAGCAGATTCGCCAGCCGCTCGGCCAAAAACAGCAGGTCGCGCTTCATCAGCCGGACAGGGACCGCCGCGCCAATTGCCGAGAGAACGCGAAGTCCAGCCGCGTTGGCTATGGCTTCCTCCTTGCGCCGCTTTTCCTGCTCGGCCTTGAATGCGGCGTCGGCATGGTTGCGCTGATTCTGCCGCTTCGGATGATGGACCGGGCATTCGGGATTCGCGCACACTCGCTTGGTTTCGCCCTTCTCGGTGCCTTCGGTGACGATGGCTTCGGTGGTGTACTTACAAGTCTTGTATTCGGGCAAATCGCGCTCATTCTTGCGCTGCGGTTTGTCCTGCCGGATTTCGACGTACTTGTTGCGTGGAATCGCCGCGCTGCCTTCTTTCGGCTGGCCGAAGGCTGTGCTGATCTGTACCAGCTTCGGTTTTGCGGCGACGGTCTGCTTCACGTGCGCGTCGATCTTCGCCGCGTAGCATTTCGGATCGCTACACGAATCGGGCTGGTTGGCCCCGATTTCGGCGAAGAGAAGCGTGTTGTGGCCGGTGCGCTTGGGGCAATCCACGCAGGAACCGGCCTCGGGCACAAGCTGTGCGTCCTCCTTTGAGAACGGCGCGGCGGCAAGCTCCAACAAAATGTTGTGCTCAATCCACTGCTGGAGATGCCGAACGGGGAGTAGAATGCGTCTGGCCTTGCTGCCGTTCGTGTATGCCTCCTGATTGCAAGCGGCGAGTGCTTCCTCCTGCTGGACAGGCTGAAGTTTCGCAAGTAAAAGAGCGTGGCCTACTCCAATCTCGTCTTTGGCAAAGGCTTCGGTGACGGCAGGCGCAAGGTCAGAGAGCCTGCTCCTGCTGAGCACATACGAGGCGGGTTTGCCTACTTTGGCCGCGATCTGCTCCACGGTGTAATCAAGGTGCAAGAGCGAGACATAGCCGGTTGCTTCGTCCAGCGGGTGAACATCGCGCCGTTGCAGGTTCTCAACGATGCTGGTTTCGAGGGCTTGCGCATCGGTCAGTTCCACGATGCGCACGGGCACGGAATTGAGTCCGGCCAGTTGTGCGGCGCGGAATCTCCGTGCTCCCGCCACGATCTCATGGCCGTGCGTGCCGTTGATGGGCCGCACAAGCAAGGGCGAGAGAACGCCCTGTGCGCGAATTGAAGCAGCGAGTTCCTGCAAAGCAGCGTCGTCAAAGTAGCGGCGCGGATTGGCGGGCGATTCCTGCAACTGTGCGAGCGGCAAGTTGCGATACTCGGATGGTGCCTGAACTGTGGTTGTCATGGGGGATTCTCCTATTCAGGTTGTCGAGAGTGAAGGGGGGAGAGCGGGCGCATCCTGACGCGCCCGCTCAGGACGCAGCTTTTAGCTCACCGCTGCAAGTTGTTCTGTCTGCGCCGTCTCTTCCGGGCGGATGGCGGCGAGGATGACTGCCGAGGTGCGCTGGATGACTTCAAGGCTCTCGGTCAGCAGCGCCGCGTTTCCGGCGTAGGTGAGGATGTAATCGCTGGCAGCAGTTCCCATCTCCAACCCCACCGCCTGGCCCACCACAAACGCCACCGCCTCGGCTTCGGTCTCGCGCACTGTTGCCGTCGTCGTGGTGCGCCGTTCGATGGTGTGAAGGATTTCGTGGCCCAGCTCGTGAACCAACGTGGTGAGGGTCTCGGCCTTCGACTGGCCGGGCAGTAGAGCGATCTTGCCGCCGTAACTCACGCCCAGGGCGGGCGCGATGCGCTCGTTGTACTCAAGCTCGATGCCCTGCCGTTTCACAAACTCCATGAGCCGGTCGAGATAGTCACCGACTTCGCCGAATACGCTCGCGGGCTGTGGAAGGTCGGCCCCGGTCGTTTGCCCATAGTCGAAGACATGGACAATCCTGAATCCTGCGAGTACGGCCTTTCGCTGTTCGCTCTCGTTCTCCTCGGCTTCGTTCTGCTTCTTGCGCCGGTAGCAGATGACCGGAGCAAGAATCGGAATGCCTTTCTCGCCCTTCTTCACAAAGCGTCCAAGCTCGTTCCAAGTGCGAATGCCTGCCACATGCGTGGCCTGCGGGCAGGCGCGGACGATGCTCAATACATTGGCAAAGCTGTATTTTCTAAACTTCGCCATTGCGGTGAGGTAGGCGGCGAGAGTTTCGCTCTTGCCCGCTTCAAGCTGCTTGATGAGGTAGTCCACGGCCTGCTTGATGACGAGTTGCGTGGGGTTGTCGCGCTGCGTGGTGCGCTGCTGGTAGGGTGAATCGCTACGGAACCGGAGCGCCGCATTATTCATGTGGGGCGCGGTGTTGATGCTGTTGCTGATGTTTGACATGACGATGCTCCTTGGGTTGGATTTGCCTCTTTTCGGCCCTGGTGGGGCCAAAAAAAGACATTCGTTTCATGGCTGGCGAAAAAGGAGCAGTGAGGCGCTGTCAATCCCCGAAGCCCGCAGGGGCGCGGAAGCGAGCACGGCGCGCAAGGATTGCGCCGCGCAGAGCTGCACAAGCGGGATTGACAGAAGGAGCCGAACGGAGCCTAGAGTTCTCCCGGAAACGAATGTCGAATGGCAGGATCAGCCGAAGGCTGCACCGAATTGTTTTTGCACGTCAGGGCGGGCGTTGCGGGGTAGGAAGAGGTCGTTACGAAACTCAGCTCAGGAAATGCCATGAGGACGCAAACGCTCTCATCTGACGTTCTCAGGATTTCGGATTGCGTGTTCGGGCGCTCCTCTCGATCAAGCTTGATGGAGAGCTTCGGTCACTTTGGCTGCGCCGAGCACATTTGTGATCCGCTTGAGGTTGTATGCCATCGTCGCGAGGCCGATTTCGACCTTTGCGCCGGACAACCCACGCATCAGTAGACGCGGATGTCCAAAGATACGGTACTTGATCGTTGCGAAGGGATGCTCAACCGTACATCGACGTAGCCTCATCGCCTCTGGTGTTAACCGCTCCTGCATCCGGTTCAACGCTTCCTCATACAGGTGGCGAGCGAAACCACGTCTCGGAGCCTGCGTACAACGTGACTTGAGCGAACAGGCGCCACAGTCGAGTGACGAAGCCCTATACATAATGTAGCGATCTTTATGATTGGTATTCTTGCGCAGCAGCCTCTTGTTGCCAGGGCAGAGATAGGTATCGGTATCGGGTTCATAGCGAAAGTCTCCACGCCCGAACAGTGTGCCATCGCCCTGGTTGTTCACTGTACGCATGACTGGAACGTACGGCGTCATGCCTGCAGCTTCGCAGTGTGCCGCCTGTTCTCCATTGGAGTAACCAGCATCGGCTACTACCTGAAATCTATCTACTCCAAGTGCTACCTTTGCAGCCTCGGCCATGGGCCTCAGGCAACGGATATCAGATGCATCGAGCACCACAGCGTGTGCCACGATGAGGGCATTTTCCGCGTCGACGGCAGTCTGGACGTTGTATGCCGGGAGAGAGGTCTGACGCACCAACATGAAGCCGGCCTCGGGTTCAGGATGCTGTCTCAGCTTCTCGAGCGCAGCTTGCACGGCAGTTGGATCCATGCTTGCCTGTTGTTCGTCGTCCGCTTTCTCGACGCTGTCGAGGTAGCGTTGTAAAGCGAGTCGTTCGCGAGTGCTGTCAATGCTGGCCACGGCGCGAAACTTTGAGCCATCGATGGCGATCCACTCACCCCGAATCAGTCCGCATCCTCGTGCAAACCGGACAAGTTCCGCGCCTGCGGCCGTAACTGCATCACGGTGCATCCGACGGAACTCAGCGATGCTTTTATGATCGGGATACAAGCGACCGAGAAGCCACATCAGTTCGACGTTTCGACGGCACTCGGCTTCCAAGCGCCGGGATGAGCGGATTTGGTTTAGGTAGCCGTACAGAAACAACTTCAACAAATCGCGCGGATCGTAGCCAGGTCGTCCCGTCTCAGCGGATTGAGCACGCTCGAATCCGAGCTCTTCCATGTTGAGTCGCTCCACGAAGGCATCGATAACCCGGCACACATGATCGGCCGGAACCAGATCATCCAGCGTCACTGGAAACAGGCATCCCTGGCCCCTACCTTCACCTCGTATGTGGCTCATTGTCGTCTCCTTCGAAAACTTTGGCGTGCAGCAAGCTAATTCGATCACTTAGCTTTTGAATCGTGACCAAGGCAGCAGACAGGTTCTTCTGTTCAACCTTCTCCAGGCGCCGTACCTGATCGGCGAGGAATTGGACCCGGCGAGCGCGACCCCGGATAAGCACTCTCTTGCCCTTAGTAGTCGCAACGATCCGAATGACTCTACCGTCGCTAGGGTCTTGCGCTTTGACGACAAGTTTCTGCTCCTCTAATGCGTTTACGATCCTGGTCATTGTTGGAGGCCGCACCTGTTCGGCCTCGGCCAGCTTGCCCAATGTGATTGCGCCGTTGAAAACGATCACGGAAAGGGCCGACAGACGAGGAGCCGTCAAGCCGCTCGATTCATCCACTCGCCGGACAGTTCGGAGCAGACGAATTGCCGTCGCGTGCATCAGTTCAGCGAGAGTCTCAGGATCGGGATGAGGCGCTATTGACATGTTTTAGTGTCCCCATCATAATTCATTAGCATAGCTAACGAAAGGGGAAATAAAATGGTTTCAGAGGCACAGAACGAGGTCGGCCTGCAGGACATCGCCCAAATCGCGTTTTCAGTCCCGAACTTAGCGGAGGCCAAGGTCTTCTACCAGGATGTGCTTGAACTTAAGTTCTTGTTTGAAGCGGGGACTATGGCGTTCTTTCAATGCGGGTCTGTACGGCTGATGATCGGTGAAGCTGAAAAGCCCACCTTATCGGAGGGAACCATCGTCTATTTTCGCGTTGCCGATCTTAAAACCACGGCTCATTTGCTTGAATCACGTGGGATTAGCTTCGTCCAGCAGCCACATCTCGTGGCGAGGATGAAGAGTCACGACCTCTGGATGGCGTTTCTGAAGGATCCGGCTGGAAACACGCTTGGACTCATGAGCGAGGTAGCCAGAGATAAGGAAAAGGAGAATGCAAATGCACTTCAATAAGGCAATCTGCTATATCGCCCTGTCGCTGGGAGCCTTCATGGTGTCCTCATCACCTTCGATAGCGCAGTCGGCACAAGCGACGCCAGAGACGGTTCTCGCCACGTTTCGGGTTAAGCCTGATCAGCTCTCTGCCTTCCTTAAACTCATGCCTGAGTATTGGGCAGCACTGCGCGCGCAGGATATTGTACTCGCTGACCCACACCTCGTTTTGCAAGGAGAGGAGCACGGTAGGCCAACGATTGTAGAAGTGTTTAGTTGGAAAGACCATGACGCACCAGAACACGTTCCCGCACAGATTCAGCATTACTGGGACAAGATCAACTCCATGGTCGAGCCCCGAGATGGTCATCCCGGCATTGAGTTCCCAGAGATGTCCATCGTGAAATAAGCAGCTTTTCGGGCGAGACTCACAAAAGCCGAAACAGCGTGCCAGTGCGTTTCGACTGAGTTTCGTAACACCCTCGGAAGGCCCCGCATGGCTGCAGAGCGAAAAAACGCCGGCAAGATCGGCGGTTGCAGCGAAAAGGGTGGAGCATCCTTCCCGGCACCAAAAGATCGGAACTGCCCGAAGAACAGCCGCCAGCGGCGGCACGTGCAGGGAGATTTGCCGCTAAGAACGCCCCGGCGGGGCAAGCGGCAAATCAGGGCAATCCCGGTTAAGAGCGTCCGGGCCGGACGATGGGATGACGCCTCCCTGCGCCAGCCTTCGCCAGCGGCTCCGGCAAAAGACGGCTTCGGGAGGTTCACGGTCAACGCGGCTTGTTGCGTTGACCTCTTTTGGATTTATCATGGGTCTCTGCCGCTTTCGACGCCTTGGCCTCGGCGTCGTCCGGCTGTGGGAGTTCCCACCCCGCCATCCCCTGCAACACGCGGTCCGCGTGCTTGATGGTGTTCACGTGTCCATAGTGGGTTTCAATCATGTGGACGGAAGTTCCCATCTGCTCGGCAAGGAAATACACGTCCACGCCTTCCTGCAATCGGAGCGTAGCGTAGGTGTGCCGGAAGCAATAGGTCGAGCGCGGCACGCCCTGCGTGCCTTCGCGCAGTTTCGCTTCGTCCAGAAGGTCGGCAATCAGGGAAGTGTAGAGAGTTATTGCGGGCTTGCCTGTGACAT
>JBAUBR010000010.1:0-18925 GCA_049676965.1 Occallatibacter sp. | reverse complement strand
GTGGGGCATTTCCATTGGCCGGTTGATTCGCGGGAGTACTGGCCTGCGGGTCGCCGTTTGCCGCCGGAGCGTTGGCCTGGGCGTCGGTTCCTGTTGCCGCCTGTTGCGTCGTGGGCGCGCTGGCTCCGGGCGCCGGAGCCGGATTGTTCTGGGCCAGGTCGTAGCGCTGCAGCTTGTAGAAGATCGGCGTCACTTCCAGCGGCATCTTTTCGCGAGCGTTGATGGGAAGATACTGGGGTGCGTTGAGCATGTGCACCTTGTCGTCCCACGGATCGGTCTTGAGCCAGCTTCCCAGCGGCAAGGCTGCCGTCTGCTTCAGGTCATCCCAGTTCAGCTTGGGCGCCATCTTTTGCAGGTCAGCCATCCAGGGAGTGCCGTCGGGCTTGAGCAGGGAGTCGCCCAGCTTGGGCGTGTTGAGCGCCTTGAGGGCCTTCTCCCGCTCCACCAGCTGCGCATAGTAGAGGCCGGCCATAGGCAACTGGTCCTTGTACATCGAAGCCTGCAGATAGGTCATCGCCTGCTTGGCGGCGTCGGCGTTGTCCGGATCGGAGTGGTACATGTCGATGCGCTGGAACGTCGCCGTATCCGGGAACATCAACCGGTCGTTGAAAGCGTAACGCGTATCGATGTGGTGACCGAGAGCGATGTGCGCCAATTCCATCGCTACGACGGAGGCGACTGTAGCCTCGTTGCGGGGCAGGGTGTCGATCAGCCCCTTGCTGACGAGGATGGTATTGCCCACCGTGGTTGCTTCGAGGGTGTCGGTGAGCAGGATGCGGCAGTGCACCGGATCCGTGAAGGCCAGGTTATTGGGCACGGCCAGATTGACGACGATCTGATCGAGATCGTGCTCGAAGCCGTTCTGACCGAGTGGCGCAACCAGGCCGGCTTCAACGAGGCGGTCGATCACGTTGTTCTCGGCCTGTGCAATCCACTCGCGCTGGGCCTGCAGCGGGCCTACATCCTGCGAGTCGTCACTCTTGTCCACGGCGTTGTCCACCTGCACGCTGACATTTTCGCTGTCGCGGGTGGGCAGCTTGAGCGAGTAGCCCCAGAAGTGCGTCTGCGCATTCAGGCCGACGGATTTGTTGCCTTCGGTGCGCTCCGTCTCTTCGACGTAGACCGCGACCGGCAGCCAGACGTCGGGCTGCACATTCAAGCGCCAGCTATCGAAATGGAAATAATAGCGCGAGTCGTCCTGGGAGCTGGGGCCGGTGTAAGTGCCGTTGAAACGAACGATGTTGCCGTCCTGGTCCTCAACCCAGATGCGCCCATAGAAGCGGCCCATGCCGGCGACTTTGGGATGCACATCGTAGACCCAGGTGCGCACCGATCCCAAAAACTCGCGGCGCACATAGCTGAATACATAGTGCTGCTGATCGAAGCTCGAGGGGTCGAGGAACATCATCTGCATGAAGCCCACCGGGTTGTAGGTGAACCTGGTGTCGAGATGCAGCGCTTTCGTCAATCCGGTCATTGCCTCAAGCGAGCCCTTGAAGAACCCATGCCTGTCCTGGCCGCGCGGCTCGTAGGCTTTGTCTCCGAAAGTCTTCGAAAAATCGACGCGGCTCAACATGTACTCGTCGTCGACCGGCACTTCGTAGAGCTTGGCGTCGGGGCGCGTGTTCTGGATATAAGTCTCTACCAGCGGCGCTCTGAGCTTGATGTTGTTGATCAACACCTTTTCCCGGGCCACGGCCTTGTCAACTAACGCAGCCTGCTCAGGGGTGAGTTGGTGCGCCGGCTCGTACCGCGGTTGCTTCTTGGCGTATGCGCAGGTAGCAGCCAGGGTAATCGTCAGGAACGTAAGCGACAACTTCCGCAAATTCATCTCAACTCCTAGGTAACTTCGAACAGTCTTTTTCAAGCCGCGAAACCGATCTGAAGAACGATACCGCGGTTAATGCTTGGGCCCATGCTCGCCGGGCTGCAGCAGTTTGGAAAAGGTCGATTCGGAGCCACCAGCCTGAAGCCGACGCGATCGTAAAAGGAGCGGCGGCCTTGAACCAATGTGGAAGGACATCCGTGTTTCCGAAAATGCCTCTTCATGCTAAGCCAGTTGAAACGTGATCGTGATGTTGGTTGTTGAGTCCATCGGCTTGCCGTTCACAGTGGCCGGCCTTATGACCTTCCCCTGCTGCACGGCTCGCCGCGCTTCTTCGTCTAATCCGTGTCCCAGCCCGCGCAGCACGCCCAGCACCTGGATTTGCCCGTTGGCATAGAACGTTACGCGCAGCACCACGCTGCCCTGAATCTTCAACTGCTTGGCCTCGGGAGTATATGCGGGCCGGGGAATGGAAACTTCGGCCTGGGTGCTGGCCGGCTTCGCCGGCGCGGCAGCCGTCGGCACCACCGACGCCACGGCCGTGGGGATGCCCGCCGAACCGACCCTGGCGTTGCTGTATCCGCCGGTCGCCGTCCCCGTGCCTGTAGGAATGCCGGCAGACGCCACCTTGCCGACCATGCCGGCGTTGGAGCCGGACTTGAGGCCGTTGCCAATGCCCAACGAGCCCACCACGCCATGCGGCGCGATGGCCGGACCGTTCATGCCGCCGTAAGGATTGCCGATGGCCGCGACGGTGGCTGGCCGAGTCGCATTGGGGTTGGGCGTGACGCCGAACGTTTCACCCAGATGCACCGGCTTGGTGGAAGCCTTCACCGTATTGTCCTGCGCCGGCATGGCTGCGGTCAGCGCGGCCTTGGGCTGCGGGGCAAGAATCACCTGCGGCTTGGGCGCCTTCACGGTGGGCAGCGGCGTAACCTTGGCCTCCATCTCCACCGGCTTGGGCTTCGGCTCCGGCTTCGGCATCGCGAACTTGGGCGCTTCCAACTTCACCTGGGGCGGCGGGGGCAGTTCTTTTACCTTGGGCGGCGGAGGAAGCTTCACTTTCACCGGAGGCGGCGGAGTCGTAGGAAGAATCAGATCGGTCTGCTCGAACTTGTGCTGTATGATTGCCGGCTTTACCAGAAACCCGATGACCAGAACGGCCACGGCGATGATCCCGTTGACAATGGCGCTCGTTACGAAAGAACTGAGGCGTCCCTCGGGCTCGGGCAGCAATCCAAAGTTGGTCCTTCCAGGGTAACTCTTCAACGGCATGTCTCTAGTCCTCGCATGCAGCCGTGGAGACGGCGCGAAATAGCTTCTTTCTTCGAATCCAAGACAGATAATCGGGATGGCGGTTTGCGGCCTGTCGTCTGCCCTGGCAATTCGCCGGGGTTCTCTCTCAATTCTCTCAGGCCCCGGGGGTGGATCCGCTGCTTTCGTTGGATGCGCACTCTCGATCCCCCGCACAGCCCGGCGAATCGAAAGTGCCGCCGGCCTGCCGGCTCGCTCCGCAGCTCTTGATTCGGAATATCGACCGCGACGGCCTCAAACATTACGTACGTACCCCGGACGCTCAGGTGCTTTATCTCCGTCCAAGGCGACCGAAGGAAATTCCCGCAAGCGAAACTGCAACTCTAGGGCTGTCTGGATCTCAGGCCAATAAACTATCCTAATTCGGGACCTTGAGACTCCGCGACCACTGCCTTGTACGGCGAGCCGCCAGTGCGACGTTTTACGGGTGACTTCCGATCATCGCAGGGCTGCCTTTCGACAGTACGTTTATGGCCGGTTTCGAACCATCCCACCTTCGGCCTGTGGAATAGACTAAAAGTAACCTACTTTTGCTCGGAAGGGGACTGGATTTTTTGTGAAGATTTTGGTAACCGGTGGAGCCGGGTACATAGGGAGTACCGTCGCGGGCCTTCTCGCTGCCCGAGGGCATCAGGTCGTAGCACTCGACAACCTGAGCCACGGGCGTTTGGATCTGCTGCCGCCCGGGGTGGATTTCGTGCTCGGCGAAGTGGCGGACCGGGGCGCTATTGAAAGCCTTTTCATTGCCGCCCGCGAGCAGGGAAACCCTTTCGACGCCGTGCTTCATTTTGCCGCTCTCATCGAGGCTGGCGAATCCATGAAGCACCCGGAGACTTTCTTCCGAAATAATACCGCCTCCACCCTTTCACTCCTCGAAGCGATGCTGGCCCATGGTCCCCGCCGGCTGGTCTTCTCTTCCTCCGCCGCCGTGTACGGAGAGCCGGAAACTGTCCCGATTAAGGAAGATGCGAAACTCGACCCCACCAATGCCTACGGCGAATCGAAGCTGATGGTGGAACGCATGCTTGTGTGGTTCAGCCGCATTCACGGGTTCCGCTACGCTTCACTGCGCTACTTCAATGTGGCCGGGGCGCCGGAAGAAGCCGACGGCACGGTGACGCGTGGAGAAGCGCACCAGCCGGAGTCGCATCTCATTCCGCGGGTGCTCGATGTCGCACTGGGACGAAGCCCCGCGATCAGCGTTTTCGGCAACGATTACCCCACCCCGGACGGGACCTGCATCCGCGATTACATCCACGTTTCAGACCTCGCCGAAGCGCACTTGCTGGCCCTGCACGCGCTCGAAAGTGGGAGCAAAAATGGCGCAGATTCTGGCCATAACTTTAGTAATGTAATTTGCAATCTAGGTAACAACACCGGATTCAGCATTCTGCAGGTGATTGAGTCGGTACGTCATGTTACCGGCCATCCCATCCCCGTCGAGATTCAGCCTCGCCGGCCGGGGGATCCGGCGGTTCTGGTGGCGAGCTCGGAGAAGGCGAAACGGGAGCTCGGATGGAGCCCGAGGTACACGGACGTCGATGACATTGTGCGCACCGCCTGGGCATGGCACCAGAAGCGGTATTCGCGGTAGCGCCGGAATGGGTTTTCCGCCCGAACTGTGGTAACCTGCAACTGAATTTAGTTGCAGTAAAGAGAAGATTGTCCAAACTGCAAAAAGCGATAAGTCGCCCCCGAACCTTGATCAGGGAAGTCTAATCTATAGTGCGTTTAGCAAAGCGTTATGACCAAATATACAAGCGGAAGCGACTCAGAGTTCTCCGATGTCCTGTGGCTCATTGCTGAGCTGCTCTCTTACGTCCTGGAGATTTTTTGGTAGGGACTTCGCCTTTTCACTTTGCAAAGTTATTGCCCATTTATGTTTATGCACGAACCCCATCCATCGAAGGTCCTCAAGGCCTATCAGGTTCGAGCCGTGATTGAATTTCTACGCCAGGAAAAGAAGATCCCATGAGCCAGACGTTGAACTACAAGGGCTATGACGGATCGGTCGAATATAGCGCCGAAGATCGCGTTCTGCATGGCGCCGCGCTCGGAATACGCGATGCCGTTGTTTATGAAGGTGCGGACGTGAAGGGTTTGGAAGCAAATTTTCGCGAAGCTGTGGACGAGTATTTGGCTTTCTGTGCGGCGGAGAGAAAGTCTCCCGACCAGCCCTTCAAGGGCACCTTCAATGTTCGAGTTGGCCGCGACTTGCACAAACGAGCTGCTCTCTTCGCCGAGGAACATCACCAGAAGCTGAACGCCGTCGTCACGAAGGCTCTCGAAGAGTTTCTTACCGAGTCGAAATAGACTGCGTGTTTCTGAACGCTGAACCGCAATTTCGCGTTCCGCTCTGGAAACGCCGCTCCGCCTGCTGTAGAGTGGACGGCAATGGAGCCAACTTCATCCGGCAGTGTTGAAGAGCAGCTTGGCAAGCTGCGCACACGCGTGCTGCGGCTTGAAGAGGCGCTCGACCGTCACGGCATTGCTGTCCGGAGTGAAGCTCCGCGGCCCGCCACGCAGGATGCGATCCTGACCTCGAAGCTCGCCGAAGTTGCCGCGGCTGCCGCGGTTCCTCCGGTTGCGACTGCCCCGATAGCCGCTCCATCCGAGGTTCCCAGGCAGCAGACGCCCATCCCGCCCCCCGCACAGCCGATCTTCAGCTATGCCGCGTCCGCGCCCGCGGATCAGGGCCGTTCGCTCGAGAGCCGCATCGGCTCGCAGTGGTTCAATCGCATCGGCATTCTGGCGCTGCTGATCGGCGTGGCGTGGTTCCTCAAGCTGGCCTTCGACAACCATTGGATCGGACCGCTGGGCCGCGTGCTCATCGGGCTGGTGGCCGGCGCGGCCCTCATCGCCTGGTCGGAGCGGTTCCGCAGCCGCGGGTATGATGCGTTTTCCTATTCGCTCAAGGCGGCCGGCAGCGGTATTCTCTATCTTTCGCTGTGGGCGGCTTTCTCCTACTTCCACTTGATCCCGGCGGGCGCGGCGTTCACGGCCATGATCGTGGTCACGGCGTTCAACGGCTACATGGCGTGGGTGCAGGAGGCCGAGCTTCTCGCCTTGTATGCCATCGCCGGCGGCCTCAGCACGCCGCTGCTCGTCTCGACCGGCGAAAACCATGAAGTCACACTGTTCAGCTATCTGCTGATGCTCGATGTGGCCGTGCTCGTTCTGGTCGCGCTGCGCCCGTGGTCGCGCCTGCTGTTCGCGGCCTTCACGGGAACAGCGATCTTCGTCACCGGCTGGTGGGCCACTTACTACACCGACGCGCAATCCGTGCGCACCGCATTTTTCATTGCGTGTTTCTTTTTGCTGTTTGCCTTTGCTCCGCGACTTGTCCGAATGGATTTGGAAGGCAACGCGCACCTCCCGGGATGGGACGTGCTGGCGGTGCTGCTGATGCCTGTCGGAAACGCCGCGTTTGGATTCATCGCGTTCTATTCGATCCTCAATCCGGCGTCTTCCGACTGGTCCGGTGCGTGGCTGGCGGTTGCCTTCGCGGCGTTTTATCTGATGCTGCTTCGTCTTCCCGCGCGCGGAATTCTCCGCGCCAGTTCCGGTCCGTTGTCGCATCTGCACCTGACCGTGGCCGTGGTGTTTCTCACCATCGCGATTCCGCTCAAGACGCATGGACGGTGGCTCACCATCGGCTGGCTGGCCGAAGGCGCGGCGCTGCTGTGGCTGGCCAGCCGCATTGGTTCGGCGCTGCTGCGCGTGCTGTCAATTCTGTGCCTTGCGCTGGGGCTCATCGCGCTGATCTTCGCAAATCCGCCGGCATCGACCGTGCCGTTCTTCAATCAGCGCTTCGCAACATACTGTTTCGGGATTGCGGTTTTTGCCTTCGCCGCGTGGGTGGCTTGGAAGGCGTCATCCGAACAAGAGCCGCAGTTCTCCCACATGTGGCATTCACTAGCCGCCACGGCGTTGCTGGTGGTGAACGCGCTCATCCTGATCGCCATCTGCTGGGAGATTCACAGCTTTTGGTGGTACCGGCACTGGAGCTACAACTGGAGGCTATCGAGCCTGCACCGCATGTACGCGCAGTTCAGCTATTCGGCGTTCTTCATGGCCTTTGGCGCGGTTCTGCTCGGCCTCGGATTCTGGCGGCGCTCGGCGTTCCTGCGCTGGCAGGGGCTGCTGCTGCTGGCCTTCTCCATCGGCAAGGTGTTTCTGGTGGATGTAAGCCAACTGAGCCAGGGATACCGCATCGTCAGCTTCCTCGGCCTGGGTGCGCTGCTGCTCGCCGTCAGCTTCATCTACCAGCGCGACTGGCTCAACCTGCGCAGTCATGAACGCCTGAGCGATGCGGAGCGGCGGCCGTCTTGAAACTCCGCTTCTGCATTGCCCTCATCGCCGCCGTCGCCGCGGCTCCGCAGATCGGATATTTCCGCTACCAGCGGCCCATCGTCAATAATCCTCCAGCCGCGGGACAGACCTGTCTCGCCCTCGATCCCCAAGTCTTCGTCCACGCCTCACCCGAGCTCGCCGATCTTCGCCTCTATCGCGACGGCACGGAAACTCCTTACGCGATTCACCGCGCCGCGCCGGCCGAGAGCGCGCAGAAATCGATTGCGCCGCTGAACCTGGGCAAGCGCGGCGGGCAGACCGTCTTCGACGCCCCCATGCCCGATGGAAACTACGCCGACGTGCAGCTCGCGGTGGACGCGCACAACTTTATTGCCACCGTCACAGTCGCCGGCAGTCAGGTGGAGAGCGGCGGCGAAACCAAACTCGGCAGCTATACCATATTCGATCTCACGCGCCAGAAGCTGGGCCGCAGCACCGTTCTTCACTTGCCCAACTCCGACTTCCACTATCTGTATTTCCGCATCGCCGGACCGATCCAGCCGGAGAGTGTCACCGGGCTTTCCGTCGAGCGTCTGCCCGCGGGCCGGCCGAAATATGTAACAGTGGCCGAATCCGCTCGCATAGCTCAGCAGGGACGGAAATCGGTTGTCGAATTCACGGTGCCTGCCAATGTTCCGGTCGACCGCATCGTGTTTGTGCCCGGCGCAGAGCCGGTGAACTTCAGCCGCGATGTGAGCGTTGCAACTACGCCGATCGCGCAGCGTCCAGCGTCAGACGCCGAGCCGCCGGAGCCGTCGCCTTCGTCGTTCGGAAATCTGTTGCGCGTGCACAGCGTGCAGGATGGTCATCGGATCGAAGAGGAGCGGCTGTCGATCGAAGCGCTGGGAACTGAACTCGACACGCCCGCAAAGTGGAAGATCGAAATCGAGAATGGCGACGACCGGCCGATTCAGCTCCAATCGGTTCGCCTTGAGATGATCGAGCGCGATCTGTGCTTCGACGCGTCGGCTAATGCCGGGTTCACGCTCTATTACGGCGATCCGGCGCTCCAGGCGCCGCGCTACGACTATGCGCGCTTATTTGCGTTCGAGGCTACGGCAGCGCAGGCGACACTTGGACCGGAACAGCAAAATGCCGAGTACCGGCCGCGCCCCGACCAACGGCCCTTCACCGAGAAGCACCTCGCGCTGCTATGGGTCGCGCTGATCGCGGTGATCCTGCTGCTCGGAGCGATTGCGCTCAAGTCGGCGAAGCGAAGTCCGGTCGCGTCGTAAGCGCCCGTCACTTGCGGTGTATGCGTCCGCCTCGATAAAGTGACTCGGGTGCCGAATCTTTTCCAGATGGCGTTTCTAAGAAGCTGTCCAAGAACTTCATTTCGTGTGAAGGGTACGGGCTTTAGCCCGTATATCAGAGACTGCAAATGGTCGGGCTTTAGCCCCTGAGGGAAGATTTTTCAGGAGTTTGCATTCCCTCAGCGGCTAAAGCCGGAGACCAAAATCAGCTCTTGATGTACGGGCTGAAGCCCGTACCCTTCATACAAAACGAAGTTATTGGACAGGTTCTAAGGCACGCGCAGGGCAGCTTCTTCTCTTAGCAGGGCAGCTATTTCTCTTAAAGGATGCATTCATGTCTTCTTTGCCAATTCCCGCAATCGCCAATCAGGACATCGACTCAACCCTGCGCGAAGACCGCGTGTTTCCGCCGCCGGACGAGTTCAGCCGCAAGGCTCACATCAAGAGCCTCGCCGAGTACGAGGCGCTCTACAAGCGATCGATCGAGGATCCGGAGGGATTCTGGGCCGACGCGGCTAAGGAACTGCATTGGTTCAAGCCATGGGGCAAGGTGCTCGAATGGAATCTGCCTGAAGCGAAATGGTTCGTGGGCGGCGAAATGAACCTGAGCTACAACTGCGTCGATCGCCATCTCGATGGGCCTCGCCGCGACAAAACCGCCATCATCTGGGAGGGTGAGCCGGGTGAAATTCGCCGCCTTACCTACGCCGAACTGCACGCCGAAGTTGCGCGGTTTGCCAACGTTCTTAAATCGCTCGGCATTCAGAAGGGCGATCGCGTGGCCGTTTACATGGGCATGACGCCGGAGCTGGCCGTCGCGCTGCTCGCCTGCGCGCGCATTGGCGCCATTCACTCCGTCATCTTCGGCGGATTTGCCGCCAACGCCATCGCCGATCGCGTTTGCGACTCCGGCTGCGTGGCCATTCTCACCCAGGATTCGAGCTATCGCCGCGGCAACGAGGTCAAGCTGAAGCAGACCGTGGACGAGGCCCTGACCGCGTGCCCGACCGTGAAGCACGTCATCGTCTATCGCCGCACCGGCTGCGCGGTCAACATGGTCGCCGGCCGCGACTACTGGTGGCACGACCTGGCCGCCTGCGCCACGCCCGATTGCCCGGCCGAAGCGCTCGACTCCGAGCACCCGCTCTACATCCTCTATACCTCCGGCACCACGGGCAAGCCCAAGGGACTGGTGCACACCACCGGCGGCTACGCGGTGCAGACTTATCTCACGACGAAGTACGTTTTCGACCTGCGCGACGAAGACATCTACTGGTGCACGGCCGATATCGGCTGGGTCACCGGGCACTCATACGTCGTTTATGGCCCGCTGCAGAACGGCGCCACGGTGCTGATGTACGAAGGCGCGCCCAACTGGCCCGATTTTTCTCGCTTCTGGAAACTCATCGACGATCATCGCGTGAGCGTCTTCTACACCGCGCCCACCGCCGTCCGCGCATTTATCAAGTGGGGCGACCAGCACGTGGAAAAGCACGATCTCCGATCGCTTCGACTCCTTGGAACCGTGGGTGAGCCAATTAATCCCGAGGCGTGGATGTGGTACCGCGAGAAGATCGGGCACGACCGCTGCCCCATCGTCGATACCTGGTGGCAGACCGAGACCGGCTCCATTCTCATCTCGCCGCTGCCCGGCGCCACGCCCACCAAGCCCGGCTCGGCCACGCTGCCTTTCTTCGGAATTCAACCCGATGTGGTCACGCGCGAGGGCCATCCGGTTCCGGCCGGCCACGGCGGCTTGCTCGTCATTCGCAAGCCGTGGCCGTCGATGGCGCGCACCGTGTACGGCGACCCTGAGCGGTACCAAAAGACCTACTGGAGCGATGTGCCCGGCTGCTACTTTACCGGCGACGGCGCGCGCCGGGACGCCGATGGCTACTACTGGCTGATGGGCCGCGTGGACGACGTGATCAACGTGAGCGGCCATCGCCTGGGAACCATGGAGGTCGAGTCGGCGCTGGTGGCGCATCCCAAGGTCGCCGAGGCCGCGGTGGTGGGGCGCCCCGATGAGTTGAAGGGCCAGGCTATCGCCGCGTTCGTCTCGCTCGAAAGCGGCAACCAGCCGAGCAACGAACTGAAGGACGAGCTGCGCAAGTGGGTGGCGAAAGAGATCGGCGCGCTGGCCCGGCCGGACGATATTCGATTCACCGAAGCATTGCCCAAAACCCGCAGCGGCAAGATCATGCGGCGATTACTTCGAGAGCTCGCCTCGCACGGAGAGATCAAGGGAGATACGACGACGCTTGAGGATTTCGCGGTGATTGCGAAGCTGAGGGAAGCGGAGGAAGGTTGAGGAATCAATCGAGTGTCGTAGGACGGACCTCAAAGTGGGCTCATTGACATAGGATTGTCTTACTCCTACGCTCGAGAGCATGGAAGTTCAACTCAGCACGGAGCAGGAAGCGCAGCTCGCGCGGATGGCCGACGAGACCGGGCGCAGCGCGGATGAGCTGGCGCGGAGGCAGTGGAGCGTTACATCGCCGAAGAAGCTCAATTTCGTGCGGCCGTGCAAGCCGGGCTGGACGATGCAGCCCGCGGCAACTTTGTCCCCACGCACGAGGTCTGGGCGGCGGTAGAACGTGAGTTGCAAGGCTGAGACTCATCTCTCCCCGCACCCCGTCAAGTCCCCCCTCGTGTAACCCGCTCATTCCATTCCGAAAAAAACCATCCCCAGCTTGCAGATCATTTCCCTCCACCGGCGCACAATCAAGAGTGAGCCGCATAGGAGAACCCGGAATGACCAACCACTCCCCAACATCGCCGGCCGAATCGGACTACGCCGCCTCGGAAAATCCCGCCATTGCCCGCTGCTGCGATGCATTGGAGCGCGTTCGCCCTAAGTCCGACGCCGGCGTCAGGGGAGTCATCTATGATCACTCGGACTGCGCCGCCGCCTATCGCCGCGCCATGCCCTCGCTATCCGGCCTCGATAACATCCGCGACTTCATCGCCTGCGCCGCCCACGGCATGCTCATTGGCGCAATCAGCGCAACCGACGGAGCACGGCTCCTCTACGCCGCCCAGGTCGCCCGCGGAGCCCTCTCGAACTCGCCCGCCAAGGCCCAGAAGTGACCCCTCCCCCCGGGGGGCAAATTCACCGCCTGTTCGCCCAAGGTCGAGCCAGTTTGTACGATTAAAGTGCTATGCGCCAAAATTAATGTGCTATCCGCCAATGCGGTACGGGGGATGCAACGGTATCCCTATGGAATTGCATTATTAGAAAGAAACTTGTTGCTGCGCCCGCAATGTCCGTGCTACCGTTCCGGGCAAAGGCAATGCAGGAGGAAACATGGAAACAGAAACCCCCGCTCCCGCTGCCCCTGAATTCAGCCCAGAGGCTCTGGAACTTATTGAAGCCCATCGCACCCTGATGGCTCGGTACAGAATTGCGCTCGCAAACGAGCAAGACGCTTACAGCCTCATGCAGCCTTCCCCATATCCGTTTGTCCCTTCGGTCGCTTCCGACGGGACATCTCCGTTGCCTCAAGGTGAGTAATTGCCAAACTGGAATCAAGTCTTCAAAGCCATACAGAACACCATCAAGGACAGGGAGCCGGGTGGTTCCGATGAATACAGACACGGTTGGCTCAAGAAACTGCACGAGCACACGAAACGAAACGTAATCGCCTACTATTCGGCATGGCTCTCCAAGCCGACAGCGCAGATGCTTGCCATTAGCGACGAGGACATGAACGGCTTCATGTCCGCCGTCAATGGGCTGAATAAATCGCTGGGCTTGGACTTGATCCTGCACACTCCCGGTGGGAGTATTGCGAGCACTGAATCCATCGTCAACTATCTACAATTGATGTTCCAAAAGGATATACGGGTCATCGTTCCCCAGGTAGCGATGTCGGCGAGAACGATGATAGCGTGCTGCTCCAAGGAGATCATCCTTGGGAAGCAGTCGAGCTTGGGGCCGATCGATCCGCAGATTCGGGACCTTCCAGCGCAAGGGGTTCTGAATGAGTTTCAAACAGCGTTGACAGAATTGAAAAAGGACCCTGATGCCATCCACGCGTGGCGATGGATTCTTTCGCAATACCATCCGACCTTCCTAGGGCAGTGTCGACAGGCGATCGATTGGACGAATACCTTCGTTACAAAGCAACTGAAAGAAGTCATGTTTCTCGGTGATCCGGACGCAGACGCCAAGGCCGCAAAAGTCGTGGACGCGCTGAGCGACGCGGACGTTCATAAATCGCACGGGAGGCACATCCCGATTGCCAAATGCCAGGAAATTGGCCTTAAAGTGAAAGCTCTAGAAGATGATCGCGATTTGCAGGAGTTGGTTTTAACGGTTCACCATTGCTTTATGTTTGCGACGATGAACTCCCCTGCAATCAAAGTCGTGGAAAACCACTTGGGATCGACCTTCGCGAAACAACAGTTGCAAATTCAGATGCCGTTCCAGATGCCGATGCAGCAGCCGCCACACGGCTATTAAGAAGCATCGTCACGGTTGCTCGCACGCCGCTGGCGATGATCGCAAACGCTTTCTGAATTTCAAAGTGACCCACAACCCTCTGGAATCCAAGCCCCGGATCTGCGCGAATTTGGCGCTTGGGGAGGATCCCAAGCGCCGTGTATGGCACAGCGTCGCCATGAGTCCGGACGGCAATCAGAACCTGTAGACCACCGAGAACGCGGCGCGCGCATTGGCGCGCTTGTGAGGAGACAAGCCGAGGGCCGGCGAATTGTTGATGACGGAAAAGGACGAATAGATGTCGTCGCCCGAGGCGCGCAGGGAGAGGTGCGGGCTCAGTTTGTATTCCATGCCGCCGCCGAATCCACCCGCAAAGGAGATGTTGGGCGTCTCGCTTTCGCCGCCGGTGTGCTCGCCGCCCAGCAATGCGCGGACGAATCCGCTGAAATTGCCGTAAAGTTCGGCATGGAACTCGGGCCCGAGCAGGACCAGTTCCACCGAGGGTTTGCCGGGGTTGGTCTGCACGCTCTGCTCGTAGTAGGCTCCGTCGGCAAGCAGGCTGAAGTGTTTGCCCCAGTCGCGAGCGAGGTCCGCCTGCACGCCGATGAGGCCGCCGCGCGACTGGTTGACCTGGTTGAGGCTGGTATAGCCGACGCCGGCGGAGGCCCAGTAGTGATAAACGCGCTCAGTCGGTTCGGCCGGCGCTGTTCCGCTGGATGAAGAAACCTGGCCGGCGGCGGACAGGGACAAAAACGCGGCCGGAATCGCGGCCAAAATGAAAAGCGGCAACTTCCTCTTCAACTGGGGACTCTCCTCGATAACTTGCTTTGAGACAACTTGCTTTGAGACACCTTGCTTTGATCCTTGCCTGAAACTTCGCTCCGGCAGTCCGCGGCCTTCGGGGCTTGCCCCCGCCGCGGAGACCTCTCTGATCTGCATTACCTTCTTAGACTATCTTCTCAAATCGGGTTCGATGAAGCGCGGTCAGGGCGATTGCACCTGGACCGCATTTTCCAGCGTGACCGCCTTGGCGGGTGTGTCCATTACTGTGACGGCGGCGCCCCTGGGAAGAAAGCGGCGGATCACATCGGGCCGCGACCAATCGAGATTCCAGCCGTCTTCAATGGCGACCACGGTGTACTGGCCGGGAGCCGCGTCGCGCAGCGAAAAGCTGCCATCGGAGTCGGACTGATCGCGCCGCGCGAGCTCATCGCACGCATTTAGATCTTTGGGCACCAGCACCACCATGGCTCCGGCGAAGCCTTTGCCGTCCTTGCGCGCGAAGCCTTCGACGCGCATGTCTCCGGGGCTCACCGTCAGCACGATCTGCAGCGGTTGATCGCCCACCATGAGCACGTTTCCGGCGCGGGTGCGGTTGCCTACCGTTGTGGAAATCACTGCGAGCCGGCGGCCGGAAGCGAAGGCCGAGAAGGTCCACTTGCCGGGCGGGACGGATGAATAGCGGAAAAATCCGCGGGGCGCGCCGACGGGCATCGCATCGCGGTGGCGCTCGCCTTCCGCAGGCTCGATCGTGACCGTGATATCGGGGGGCAGCGCCGAGCCCGAAGCGGATTTGAGCGAACCGGAGACCTCGACCGTAGGCGTGCCGACGGAAGGATCGACCTGCTGATTCGCCGTGGCGTCGATTTCGAGCGTGCGCGGAGGATCTCCCTGCGCAAGCTCGTAGTGCCCCGGCGCCACGCCGGTAAACTCGACAGTGCCGGCGGCGCTGCCGTCCAATGTTCCCAGGCTCTCGGCCGAAACATCGGCGCCAAAGATCGATTGCCGCAACTCCGGCCGCGCGATCGATTCATCCTGTTTGCTCGGAGTCTGCACGAACAGGTGCAGCGCCGGAACCGCGTGCAGGCCGATGTTCGCCTGCTCCGTGGCGCCCGCTGTGAGCGAGATGGGCGACGCCGACGATTCATCGGCGGTGGAATCGAAGTAGGTGACTGGGTAAGTCACGTCGAGCGCGGCAACGGATTCATCGGCGGGCTTGGCTCCTGCGGAGCCACTTGAGGCTCCCCCCGAGCCTCCGATAGACCGATGCAGCGAATACCAGGGTTCGGCGGTGACCGCGACCAGGTATTCGCCCGCCGACAGGTTGCCGAACTCGTAGGCGCCGGTGTCGTCCGTTGTGGCGGAGTCGACATGCGCGATTCGCTGGCCGGTTTTGTGCCCCTGCGGCCGGCGAAAGAGCATGACTCTCGCGCCTTCCACCGGATCGCCGCCGTCGCCCGTGACTTGACCGTGCAAGACCGCGCCCGGCGTGAGCCGGAATGTGATTTCGCTCGTATCCTGGTCGGCGCCGGTCACGACGGCTGTGCTGTAGTCGTCGTGTTCGTCGAAGAAGGCGGTGCGGAAGCCGCGCTTCGAGGCGGTGAGCTGGTACTTGGCCGCTGCCAGTCCGGTAAGCGCAAAACGCCCTTCGTTATCCGAAACGACAGACTCGATAGCATGGCTGTCTTCCTCGTCCAGCACGGCCACCGATGCGCGGCGGAGCGGTTCGCCGCTGACCGCGTTGACTACCGTTCCCGAGATCTTGTAGGGGCCGGGGGCATAGGTCTTCGGAACCGCTGGCTGCGCGGCCTGCGGCAACGCGGCTCGGACAACGCAACTCAGCGCCAACAAAAGCACAGTGCGGCGCGCAGAGCGCCGGCTGGCAGCGTAATTGAGAACAGACATTGCCATCAGTGCTCCGGAGCCTCCAGGGTGAGAGTGCTCGCTGCTCCCGGGGACAAGTTGATTTGCTGGCCGGGATTCGGGAGCGCCGCCAGAACTTCGCGATTGCGATACTCGAGCGTCGCCGGCCCCGCGAATGTGTAGACGTGGTAGCTGCCCGGCGTCAGGCCTTCGAGGGTGACGCTCCCGCCGGAGGTGGGACGCAGCGTCAATTGGTCCACGTCGGTCGTGGAATCGAAGTCGGGCACGACGTACACGGTGAAGAACGGCTCTTCTCCTATCGATACACTGGCGACGGCGGGAGGCAAAGTGAGCGTGAGCTTGGCGCAATCGTCGCGCGCTGTCAGCTCCAACGGCGCGGTGGCGCCGGAGAGAGCAATCGCCAGCGGCTCGCGCGCCAGGTTGGCTCCGCCGGCGGTGAACGACGCCTCGCAAAGGCCCGCCTGCGCCACGCGCGCATGGATCCAATAGTTGCCGGGTGTGGTGTATTCCACATCCAGAGGGCCCTCATTCATGCCCTGGGCAAAGCTGGTTGAAACGCCATCGGATAACCATCCTCCGGCCTGGCTCGCCGTCACCACAATCTCGCCGCGATGGTCTTGCGCGGTTTGCGATGCGGACGAGGCGGCGTGAACCACGGTGAATCGCACCGCACTAGGGCGCGGTACCCAGAGGGGCACGCGAAGGTTGGCGATCGCGTGCCCGGCTACTGAAAATTCAACCGAACCCACGTAAGGCCACGTATTCGGCGTAAAAGCGCGCAGCGCGCCTCCCGGCATTATCCGGATGAGGAAGCGCCCCGTTGCCGTGAGCTGCAGCGAGTAGGTGCCGTCGGGCAGCAGGGCCTGAATGGTGTGCGTCGCCTGATCGTACGGCGCGCCGTAAGGGAGCGCATGGCCCTGGCCGTCCAGCACCACCGCCGAAAAGTTCAGCCCCGCGCGATCCGGTGCGGTCGCGCCCGCGTCGGGAAAAGTCGCCGTCGCGGTGACGGCGTGGAACGGCTCGAGGGTCAGATTGATGTTGGCCTGCGCGTCTTCGCCGTTCGCCACGTGGATCTTTGCCGCTCCCGCCAGGTCGCGGGCGTCGGGGTAGAACTGGCTGGCGTATCCCTCGCGCACCACATCGCTTCCCCTGCCGGCCGCGACCAGGTTGGTGGCCGGCTCGCTGTCCAGGGTGGGATTGGTAAACACCGCATACAGGCCGTCGGGCAGCCCGGCGAACCGGTAGCCGCCGTCGCTCAATGTCTTGGCGCTATTGGTGAGCTGCCAGACGCCGCGCCCCTCTTGCACGGTTCGCCGCAGGAGCTGCACTTCGATGCCCTCCGCCGGATCGCCGGTGGAGAGTGTCACCAGGCCGCGAATCGCATTGGTAGGCGCCAGCGAGAACGCCAGTTCCGCCATATCGGCGGCCACAATCACGTTGTGCGCGGAGCCGGCAGCGTCGTCCGTTATCACTCCACCGGCGCCGCTGGGACGGTCCTGATAGCCGGGTTTGAGAACTTCGAAGATTTGCGGGCCTGCGGGCAGGCCGGAGATTTCGAAATGGCCGTCGCCGTCGGTGAGAGCGCCGGTGGCGGCGTCGCCTTCAATCCTCACCAGCGCGCGGGGCAGCGGCTCGCCGGTGGCGGCATTGCGGACCACGCCATGAACTGTGACCAGGGTGCCGGCGGAGTGAAGCGGCGCGGGATCCTGTTCGACATCCTGCGCTGCTCCCGTCGTCGCGGAGATCGACATGGCCAGCGCGATGCATGCCTGCATGGCGCGACGGACGACGCGTGCCCACCGACGATGCGCTGCCCCTGAGACCACTCCCTATTGTGACGGTTGAAGGCTGGAAAAGGGAATCGAGGCTTGGGCTGTGTTCTAATTTGGGCATAAATGTACTTGGCAAAACGGGGTAGATGGGTGGGTGTTCTTACAGCGCGTATGGCATGGCCCGCGCTACGTCTTCGTCGATTTCTTCTTGCGCTCCTTCTTGCGTTTCTCCCGATCTTCCCGCTTGAGCAGATCGTCTTTCGAAACGGTAAGCACATGCCGAACTGCATTGTCGAACCGCTCGAATTCTGTCTTGCCGGGGATATCTGGGGCTGGTGGTAACGGCTTCATTCCGGAATCGTAGCCCCGACAGATTGTGCCACCCTACGAGACTGAGCCCTACAAGTTGCGGTAGACTATTACGAAGGTGGATGCTTCTGAGCCTTTATTTTCAGGCACTTCCGCAGATTTTCCACAGATCGTGATACTTTTCTCTTGACGTTCAGAGCGATTTCCCGCTGAATTCAAGAGGGATTTGGGGTACGGACTTGGCGAGACTCAGCATTCCCGCCCGCTATCGCGCTGCGCTTTCCTCCATCCGTTCTCTCTCGGACGATAATGTCCGTGCGATCAGGGCTGTGTTGGAGCAGGCGCAAACTGCAATTCGTCGGGTCGCCGATCAGAAGACTGGCGAATCGATCGATCCTGACGACATCGTGAAGTCGCTTCAAATCTCTGGCACCAATGTTCCAATCAAAAACTTGAGGGATGTTTTAGAAGCAATTCTCTCTCTTTATGTCCTTAAGTCGCGCAAGGATATTAGCACGGAGCAATTTGTTGACGATGTTTGCGACGCGATGGAGCGTCTTGATCCCGCCCAGCGAATTGAGCATGAGAATCGAGCTGATTATGCAGGGAAGCTGCGGACTCTCCTTAATGCGAATAGCTTCGCTATCGTTACGAAAGCAATTGATCTTGCCACCGAAGATGAGCGAACTTTTTGCCAAGCGCGTATAATCACCGACCTGAGACCGGTTTTCGGGCAACACGTAGAGGATGGCCCACAGGCAATGGTTGTGGTGCATTTGCTGAAACTCGCTTTTCACGAGCAAGGAAACGCCAGGGATCACGGCGAGTTTTACGTTGCATTAGATACCTCAGAGTTGAGTGAACTTAACAGCCTGTGGTGTAACCGGCCGTTTTCAGCCCGGTCGGCAGTTAACTGCCTGAACGAGAAATCCATTGGTCAGAACGAAAACTCGGCCCGTACAGCTTTGAATCGGGCTTGCTGGCCGGTATA
>JBAUBR010000009.1:0-3838 GCA_049676965.1 Occallatibacter sp. | reverse complement strand
TGTTTACGCTTCGCCTCACCCCTCACGGAGCGCGGCGCAAAACTTGGGGCCGAGTGGTTCGCTAGACCTTTCTCGTAAGGCTCTTTCATCCTCTCCTTCATGCCGGTTTATCCCGGCGCACACACTGGCCGACTTATTGTTCTCTATCGGCTGACTGCGAGACCGAATGTTCCTGCTAGCCCCGGGAGTTGAAGGAGGGGATCCATCACTTCGATCGAGGTCCCGTCCCTGCAATTGGCAAATGCCAACCGTGGAATATAGCCATGACTCTGAGCCAGAAGCATAGCAGTGCGCCCGCAATCATGAATGTGAATGACGGGTAGTGCAGCACATGTCCTGTCACCACCACGGCACCGGCAGCAAGCGCAGCGACGGCATAAAGATCAGCCCGGAGCACTGTCGGAGTCTCATTCACGAGAACATCACGCAGGATTCCGCCGCCAATGCCAGTCAACATCCCCATAATTGCAGCCATTACAGGATTGAGTCCGGCGGCCAACGCTTTCTGCGTGCCGGTGACGGCGAATAGGGCTAGTCCCGCTCCATCGAACAACAGCACTGGCCTGCGCTGCACGTCTATCTTGGGATACCACAAGAATGTCACGAAGCCGGCCAGGATACAGACTGACAAATAACGCCAGTCGCGGATGGCTGCAGGAGGAACGGCGCCGATCAGAAGGTCGCGAGTAATCCCGCCCGCGTTCCCGGTCGCAAAGGCAAGCACCATCAATCCGAACAGATCCAGCTTGCTCTTTACACCGGCTGCCGCACCGCTAAGTGCGAAGACAAACGTACCCAGCAGGTCGAGCACAACCAGAAAAGGGCCGACCAGATGTCGTCCTTCAATGAGGAGGTCGTTCATAATGCCAGCCACGCATGGGCCGCGACCACCAAGGCCTTCACGCCTGTCTCCAGAGTTGGATGGATGACAGGTGCAAAGCGAGGATTGTGATTCGTCGGGAGCGAACTGATTGTCCCGTCTTTCTTGGCCTTGGCGTATACCTCAGGTTCGTCGCCTCCAAAGAACCAGTACACCGCAGGAGCGTGCCACTCCGCTCCAAAGCATCCGAAGTCCTCGCTCGCCATCGTGGGCTTCGTTTGTTCTACTGAGCCGTCGGGGAAGTTTTGACGGAATGCCTCGACAACTTTCTCTGTTGCATCGGAATCGTTCGTAACGGATGAATATCGGTCCAGTGGTGTTAACTCCGGTGGCTTCGGCGCGCCTGCCGACGCTGCCTCCGCATTGACGATCCGTTCAATGGCAGCAAGCACATGTTTGCGGACCTGCTCATCGAAGGTACGCACGTTCAACTTGATGATTGCTTCGTCAGGAATGACGTTCTCCTTTGTGCCAGCCTGCAGAACTCCAATTGTCACGACCGCGGAATCCGTGGGCGCGACTTCCCGGGAAACGATCGTTTGTAGCCTCATCACGGTCGAAGCAGCCATGACGACTGGATCAATGCTGGCCTCGGGCATCGAGCCATGCGCACCACGCCCGAACATTCGAATCTGCAAGCTGTCGGCAGAGGATGTTACAACTCCCTTGCGCCAATCGAGATGCCCGGACGGCAAACTCATGACGTGCTGGCCAAGCACGACATCGGGCTTTGTGAATCGCTTAAATAGCCCGTCGTCAATCATTGCCTGCGCGCCCTGCGCCGTCTCCTCCCCTGGTTGAAAAACTGCCATGAGAGTTCCGTGCCAGCTTTCGCGGCTCTTGGCAAACCGCGATGCAGCCCCCATCAAGCAGGCCACGTGCATGTCATGGCCGCATGAGTGCGCCACCGGCGTCATCTTGCCATCAGGATCTGTCGCCGTAACTGTACTGGCGTAGGAAAGCCCGGTCTCTTCTTTAATGGGCAGCGCATCCATATCAGCACGCAGCATGACCGTTGGACCTTCTCCGTTGCGCAAGATACCGACGACTCCCGTCTTGCCGATACCCGCGGTGATCTCAAAGCCGTTGGCCTTAAGATGATTTGCCGCAATTCCAGCCGTTCGCGTCTCCTGCATCGACAACTCGGGGTGAGCGTGTATGTCCTTGTAAACTGCTTCCAGTTGCGGAAGTATCGCGTCGAGACTTACAAGGATCTCAGTTGGTTGTTTTCCCGGCATTAGGTGAAACTCCTGAACGGCTTTGCAGCGTTTTCTGGGGGACTACAAGGAGCTAGAGAATGAGTTGCGTTTGCACTCGCATACCGGGTGGTGCAGGCGGGCCAACACCTTCCATGGCTCGGGCTCTCACGACGATACCAACTCGATGCTCCTAATTATTGAACATCGAGGGTTCGGACTTGCAAATGCCCCCAATCCAGTACTGAAAGTAACAAATTGGACTGATTCTGGTGCGGCGATCAACGGTTCTCCCGCTCGGTGGGCCACCGGCAGCCGCAGGCGATGTCAGCCGAGGTTCGCTAATCCCGGGTGTGACCTGGCTCGACCGTTTGCCGGCCAAAGCACTCATTGACAGACGGTTACGAGCAGTTGTCGGAATTGCTCCTCGAAAACGCCCATGTAGCCGGGAGGAATTCTGGATTCACGCAAAATCGCCTAGTGCCGACTCGATGCTCGCTGCGGTCTGCTTGCTAGGCGACCAAGGCGAGCGCCGGAAGCGGACCCGGGTCCCACGGCTCTGGGATCAAGGGGGCCATTCGGACGATCCTCTCCGATCCGCAGAGACCGCACCGCTGGCGGGCCGAAGACGAGACCATGTTGCAGTTCTCACAATAGACGGCCTTCTCCAATGGAATCGATACAAGGCCGGGCTCCGTTCGAATCATCCGCACATTGCACATGGATCCTCCAAGTATCGACCGATGCCGGTTACGCTCGTGGCTCGCCGTTTTCGCGACGTGCTTTTTCGCGTTGCTCAATCAACGACTTGTACAGGTCGGCGAGTTCGTCCAACGACTTGTACAGGTCGGCGAGTTCGTCGACCGTATCCGCTCCGCCGACCGGTTCGTCTCGTCCTGAACCCAGCCATGGAAAGCGTCCTTCCAGCAGAGCCAGAACCCATTCAACAAATGTCTGAGGACGCTCTTCATTGGCTCCCATTCAAAGCTCCTTTGGCGCGGCGACGCATCCGGAATTCGGTGGCGGTGTAGCGAATGCAATTGAAGTTGTCGAGGAATGCAATCCGCGAGTAGGGGAGAGGAAAGTTTCGGGACGCGACGAATCGCCAGCACCTATCTCAGAACGCTGCTTTCACGGGCGGGCTGCGCTGCATGGCGCCCTCCGCTCAGGCGGCAGGTTGCCCGGCCAGCCCTTCGAGTTCCGAAACCAGATGCCTGAGTGCTTCGAGATTGCCGATTGTTGTCATTGACCCGATGTGCAAGCGTTCGAGCACGGATACGAATTGCGTATCTCCGACCGACTCGGCCAGCGACTGCACCTTGCGGATTCCCCGCGACGCCCGTTCCATCGCCTCCGCGACAGTTGTCTGGAGTTGTGCATTGGGAATTTCGTTCGCCTGGCGCGCTCGCGCGACACGCCAGAGGATTTCCCGATAGATCGGGTCGCCCAAGATACGCCGGAACCCCTCAATCTTCACTGTGGTCTTCTGGTCGATGGGGCCACGCTGCACTTCCGGAGGCCGTGGACCACAGGCTGGGTTGGTCTTTCCCGTCGCCGAATTTGCCTTCGGAAGCGCCCAGGTGGGAAGTGCGGGAAGCCTGGTCGGCTTGCCCTGCCCATCGAGATCGACCCAGGTCTCCGGCAGGTTGTAAAGATAACGGCCCAGACCAAAACAGCTGCTGGCGCGTTTGAATGCCTGTGCTTCCGCTCCCGTCATCGCGTTCTGTTCATCTGCCCACTGCTCCCCGCTTCCTGAGTGAGT
>JBAUBR010000008.1:0-6251 GCA_049676965.1 Occallatibacter sp. | reverse complement strand
CCGCTTGCCAACTGCTCGGAAACTAAACCTCGCCATTTTGCCCACAAATCCGCTCCACGTTTTCTCATCCCTCCAAAGTGCCTCATGCCCGCGCTGCGCGCAAGATGGGGTTTAGATATCGCTCACTACTCTTCCATGAGAATTGCCGTAGACTTGTCCGCGACTTCCCAGAGGCTTACCGTGACGCTTGAGGCTCCGGCTGCCAAGAAGGCGCTGCCTAGGCTCGCGACACCTTCGGCGTGTGTGACCTTTCCGGACCCTGTATTGCAGGCCGAAAGAACAACCATTTCAGAATGCAGGTTTAGTCCTAAGATGTCAGACACCTTGAACATCATCCGGTCTTCGTCTTGTCCATCGTAGGAAAGAACGAGCGCAGGCTCTCCAACGCTTGATTCAACTGGTAGGAAGCCGTGTGTAGCGAAATGCACGAACCTGAACCTGCTGAGATCCGTCTGCAAGAGATCTGCCTTGGTAGCTTCCGTTCCTATACGGACTGTCACTGAGGCGCTGTCTCCAGAGAAGAGGCCGGCGATGTTGGTCACCTCTTTAGAAGTCTCAGGCAACCGGTCAAAGAAATACCCCCGCGTCGTAAAGCTACGAGTTGGGCTCGTCTTTGGCGCGGGCGACCACACGTCCGCGGTCGCCGGCACTCTCTGAGCCGGAATCAAATCTGACGCTAAGTGCGCTACCATGTACCGCTCATCGTCCTTCGTAGTTATTGGATCTGCTATGCCTAGAAACTGCGCTGACCACTCGCGCTTCGCCGGCGTTACTGTCCGGGAGAGGCGCAATGCGGCAGCTGATGGAAAATATGACGTTGGAGTCTTCAGCAAGACATATGTATTCTGTGATGCATTCGGAGAAAGCATCTCTAAAGGCAGCAGAAACAAGATGTCGTCCGGAACAAAGATTATCGACTCAGCGGACAGCAACGTATGTGTGTATTGTTCCGGAAACAGAGCCCCGAACAATTCCTCGCTGAGTTTGGGATTGAATTCCCTCTGGTCTCCCCGGCTAAATGTTCTCCGAATATCGAGAACGCGGTCTTCAAACCATTGTCGGCTATGGGCGACCTTATAAAAGGCAGTCAGTTGGGTCCCGGATTCTGAACCTTGGAGGATCCAAACAAAGGCTGCAGGGTCGAACATCTTGAACTCGATAAGAACTTCGCCTGGACGAAGCCGCAAATCCGCGATTACGACTGGTCGCGGATAGCGAATCTCCGCATATGCAGGACTACTGTGGCGCAGCTTATCGCGCAGTAATGAATCCTCCACGTCGACTTGCTGGAGGTCCGCTTGGATCTGCTTTACCGTTCGCAGTCCGCTGTTCGAGGTTAGTTGGCTCAGTTCGGAATGAAGGGAATCCTGTCTCGCCAAAATACCCCGTTCACTCTCCTGTAAATCGGCTGGCACCTTTCGTCGGAGAGCATCGACGAACGAGTGTCCCCATGCATTTGTCAGTGTACGTGATTTGTTAAGTTCGGCGTATTCGAGTGCCTTTTCCGCCGAAGATCTCCAGGATTCACCCTCTTTAGTCGCGCGCAAGTAGTACGTGTCAATCAACTCACCATAGATATAGTTATAAGTTTCTGACACTGTGCGTCGCGAACTAACGTCACTGTTCGCCTTGTACTCTTCCAGAAAGTTAATTACGTGCACGTATTCATCGATGGCATCGGTGAATCGTCCTTCTACCTTATATAGATTCGCTTGTCCGTAATAGAAGCGTCCGGTCAAGTAAAAATCATCTGTCTGTTTTACCAATGGCTCCGCTCGCTCTAAGCTGATTGTTGAGTTCTTAATGTCCCCAACAAATCGCTGAGCTTCTGCTAGACTTAGCAGGGCATTGGCTTCGGCTCCAATATCTTTCTTCGACTCATAGTATGAGAGTGCCTCCTGCGCTTTCGCAATAGCCTCTTTAACACGCCCTTGCTGCCAGTAGACTTCCTCGACGCTTAACGCCAAGGACGCTGCCCGCTCCGGGTTCTCCTGGGAGACAAGTTTATGTGCGGCTTCGTAGTAGTCAAGTGCCTTGTCGAAGTCCTTGATTTCAGACTCTCGCCCTCCATATATATCCGTTAATTCGGCGTAAGCTACGGCTTCATCATCTGTGTCGTTAAACTGCCGTAATGTGGGAAGAGCAGCATTCACAGCATCCAGAGCCTCCTGCCATTCGCCCAAGTCGATCAATCCTACGCATCGTTGAAGATCTACCCATGCCGAATTCAACGGTTGGCCCGCTGAGGTGCTGATTTCTCGGGCATCCCGTAGGGCAAGAAGGCCACCTTGGTAATCTCCTTTGCTGAAATCAATGTCAGCAATTAGGCGATGCACAGAGTAGCGCTCGAGCCAGTCACCGCCAAGATCAGACAGCCGCCTTGCATTGAGTGCGAGTTCAAGAGCTTCCTTCGGCCTGTGCATATCAAGGCCGATAATGTAAGCCTCATTCCTTAGCGCGAAGGACTCCTTCCCAGGTTCGCCTTTATTGCGATAAATCTCTTCGGCACTGCGAAACGAATCGAGTGCCTTTGTAGCATCACCAAACGAACGATATGACTCACCAATCGCACAGAGAGCACTCGCCTCCAAATCAATAGTTTTCAGATTTCGGGACTGCGCGAGTGCCGTCTCGAATACCTTTCGAGCGCTCGCGCCGTCTTTTTTCTTTGTAAAGTACTTTCCAAGGGCAACGTTCACCTTCACCTGGCTACTAACATCCCCAAGCTGCTTGTAAAGATCCAGTGCCTTCCTAAGATGACCATATTCACCATCTCCATCCGTCACCTTGCCCGTTCCCAATAGGCCTGCTAGCGTGAAATGCACTGATGCCATCTGCGCTGCGTCTTTTTTGACTTCCAGCAGCGTTAAGGCTTTGTGAAGGGTCTCGAGATCCCGTTGCCAGTTTCCTTGCATGCCCTGGATTGCCGCTTGAGTGAGGAGTTGTTGAGGATCCGCAGAGCTATGGTCAGTCACGAACTGTGCAGACTCTACGCCATCGCTCTGCCTACCTGCTGCTTGAAGAACCCAGAGATTTATCTCATGAGCCCAGAGTAATAATTCAGGATCAGCAAGAGTCTTGGCGCTAGTTAGGCATCCTGTGACTCGTTGTAGAGCAGAAGGAACATCCTTTTGGATTAGGAGTGATAAGGTCAATCCGCAGGATAGCTGGACATCATATCTCTGCGGATGGTCGGTGTCCTTTAGGCGGAGATTCGGCCATGCAGCAGTGGCATATTTGATCACTTGGTCTGGGCGGTTCTGAGGGAGGTAGTAGTCAGTCAGCGCGACCAGAGTAAACATCTTGGCCGCTCCAACAGCGGGTCCTAGGCTTTGGAGATTGTCTTCGAGAGTTTTTGCACCACCGGGTTGAGCAGTCAGGGCGATCGGGATGTCGATAAGCTTTTGCACTATTGGATCATCAAAGTGTTTGTTGTAGTCAAGGCCTCTCCATCGGGCATCTGTCTGCTGGTAATGTTGCAATAATTCAAAATACAGGAGAGCCTTCCCGAGCTCACCGCTGAGATAGGCACTATTCGCTGTGTCTTGGGCATTAAGGTGTTCGAGATGCTTCTTAATTTCCTCGTCGAGGTTAAGCATTAAGTTTGGCTTGTTGTCCGCTTCAAATGGGGTCATCGCCTTTTCGAGGGCGACAACTTGTTTCAATTCGTTTTTTGTCTTCCCATAGAAGTTCGCGAGGCGTGCATAGAGTTCAGCTATCAGCCCTGGAGCGATGCCTTGTAACGTAAGGTCTGGGGAAAGAAGAGACTCTGCTTCTAAAAGGGCCTTCGAGGACCTCTCTTCATCTCCTTTCGGTTCGGCAATCTCTGCGATTGCCAAATCGTCAATAAATTCTCGACGGAGGTCCCCGCGGGCCTTAGCCATTTGCAGGAGAGCCTCATCGACTTGCAGCGCCTTATCGCTCTGCGCGTTTTGGGAGAGCAAAAAGGCCTCAGAGCCGAGGGCGTCCATTTCGCGATCTGCATTTCCTGCCTTCTCCCATGCGTCTCCGGCCAACGCGAACCATGTAATGCCGGATGAAAACTCCTTCTTTGCCTGATAGATAATTGCAGCACCGTTCGCTGCTTCGGCAGTCGCTAAATTGAAGCTGGCCGACTTCGCAACGTCGTAGAGCGCTTGCCATGTCTTGAGAGCATCATCTGGGCGGTGGCTTGCCTGGTAGTCGAACGCAAGGGCCTCCAGGAATGACACTTTGATTAGCGGCAAAGATGTGGCAGCTCGGTACGAGGTCGGATTTGTGAATAGTGGCTGGCCCTGGTCTGTTAGCCCATCTCGTGATTTCTCAATGAGTGCGATCGCTTGGTCAAGCTTGCCTTTCTGTGCGTATCCATGAGCAAGTGACGTGGAAGCTTGCATGAAAACCAGATAGTTTTCCTGTTTGATTGCAAGGTCCCGCGCTGAAGTGGCGAGCTGAATTGCTTGGTCGAGGTCGCGGTTTTCAATGAAAGTGACCCAGGCAAGGTATAAAAGATGGATCGATTCAAAATCGTACTGGTTCAGGCGGTCAATGCGGAGAGCCTCTTCCACCGACGCACGCGCGTCCGATGTCTTCCCAATGGCGAGCTGCAGGTTTCCGAGTTCTCCTAAGCAGTGTGACTGAATCCACAGATTCTTGCTTTTACGTGCGATTTCCATGGCTTGGGTAGCAAGCTCAAGGGCCTCGTCCATTTTCTGGTAAGACTTTGCGATTCCTGAAAGGGCAATCAATGCATCAGCTTGTAAAACAAGATTTCCAACAGCCATCGAGTCGGCGTCGGCGCTAAGCCAATATTGTTTCGCATGTTCGATGTCGCCGCGCACTACATAACTGGCCGCAATCTTCGCTTCAAGGAGTGCTTTGTCGGAATGCAGGTTCTTATTGACACAAAGGTCGAGGGCCTTCTGCAGTTGCCCGAAGGCTTGCTCGTATTCTCCATTCTTTCCTTGCTTGTCGGCGGATTCGAGGAACGTTTTGACTTCAGGATCAGCGACCTGCATTTCGTTGGGTACATTGTCTTCGTTATCGCCATGAGCTTGTGCCGTACAGCTCGGGAGGAAAATAAGAAGCCGTAGGACACAAGACACGATGGCAAGTTGTTTGGAGAACGCCTTCATGGTGCTCCTCAGAATCACCCAAAAGATAGCGTAAAGCTGTGTCGCGCTGAGCGGATTGTCATTAGAATAATGCTCTCGGGGTCCAGGAAGCGCAACTGAATCATCGCCAATTGGCAACTCCCCCATGATGTGAGCACGTCCCGCTTCGGTGTTGACTGAAACTGTAGGTTCCATCCGTGCAAACCGCAGTCGCACTCGCTGGAACGCTCCGTGAGTATGCCGGCGAGTGAATCCGCTGGCCATCGCTGTTTGTGTAGTAGCGGCTATTGCTCAGTTTCTGCCGAGCCAGGGCATGTCGCGTGGTTGAATGTTGGTTGGCCCGATCGTGGAGGTTGGTTCCAGACCGGGCATGATACTTGATTCGAAGCTCATTGGCACCAAACTGCCAAATTCCCTGCGAGGAGATCGATTTTCCGCTGTCACGCTTCCGGCCTACGGCCGTCAGCGAGTGGTGCGGGTAAAGGGGGTAATTCGTCCCATAGACCGCATGTTTAGCCGTGGCCCAATGCTCACGTTGATCGACGCCAATCGAGAGAATGGAACCTCGATCGTATTGTGAAGGCACTAACTGTGTGCTCAGCATGGAAATTGTAGTCGGCTGCATCGGCTGTGCAAAGGCGGCAAGGCCCAGAAGCCCCGAGACAAGAGAGATGGCAAAGCACCTACCCAGTAATCGCATGGTTTATTCCTCTGTTGATTGGAACGAGGAAACACACGATTCTTGCAGCAAAAATATTCGCCTAGTTCTCGTCCCCTCTATCGATCTCCGTGGATGCCCTACTCAACCGCACCCTCCAGAATCACCCGATTTTGGAAAGGCGGATGCGGTCGCTCTCGGCTCCACGGAACAAGCACTCGGGAGAGCCATTCCGGCAGATTTTTGGAACGCCTCTAGAGAGCGTAGCTCTGGTGAATGGCGGCAAGTTGAACACAGGCAGTTCCTCTGGTCACCACTGAGTCAAGTGCCTGAGTTGAGACAGCTTACCCGTCGGCGAGCAGATCAGTACCGGCAAACGTTAGGTCCCTATCGGGACTGCCCCGTCGCAACAAGTGTGGCTTGTCGCAGGATCTTTTGCGGGGCAGTTTCGATAGGGTCGTTTGAAGTAAGTCGCTGGCGGGACTGACGCGGTGATCTAC
>JBAUBR010000007.1:0-15519 GCA_049676965.1 Occallatibacter sp. | reverse complement strand
CGACTCAGCTCCTTGCTGCTCAATCCTGTTCGCCCCAATCTGCCCCCTCATTCAAACCCAGAGGCAATCTAAAAGGGGGCATTTCTATCGAGCGTCCAAGGGGACATTTCTAATGAGCGTCAACACGTCGCTTCGCGGGGCTGCATGTCGGGAGCTCAGCGCACTTCCGTCAGCACCTCAGTTTGCTTGCTCATCCGCGCCGTGCGCTCGATCTTGTCCCAGCTGAACGGCCGGCCGTCGATGGCGCGCTTGAGCGTCTTGAACAGCACAATCGAGAACAACTGCCGGTAGGCGAACCGCTGCAGCCAGATGTGGAACAGCAGCCATACATCGCCCTTGTTCGCCGGATGGCGCCGCTCCAGGCTGAAGGCCACCGACGAAGTAATGAAATCGATGACTAGAAAGCCGAGAAAATAAATCAGCAGCTTCTCGAAGCTCGCCGGCGAAGCCGCTTCGGGGTGGTAAAAGCGGTCGAGGAAATAACGCGCGACGCCGGCCACGAACATCACGTCGATGAAGGGCGAGACCAGCGGTAGCAGCATCTGGAAGATGAGAATGTTGGGCAGCGCGAACAGGCCCATGGCCGGGTTGCGCGTGAACGCCCCACGATGCTTCCATATCGCCTGCAGAATTCCGAACGACCAGCGGAACCGCTGGCGCATCAGCCCGCGCGCGTCGACGGGCGCCTCGGTAAACGCCAGAGAGCGGTCCTCGTAATCGACCTTCAGGCCCTGCTCCAGCAGATTCATCGTCAGGTCGGCGTCCTCGGCCACGGTGTTGAGCGGGTAGCCTCCGGCGGCCTTCACCGGCGATGTGCGCCACGCGCCGATGGCTCCGGGCACCACCGTGACCACGTGGAACAACGCCAGCGCGCGCCGCTCGAAGTTCTGGCTGGTGATGTATTCAAGCGCCTGCCAGCGCGTCCAAAGGTTCACGCGATTGCCCACCTTGGCGTTGCCGGCGACGGCCCCGATCGTGGGGTCTTCGAAGTGCGGAATCAGCTTGCTGATGGCGTCGCACGCGATCACCGTATCCGCATCGATGCCGACATAGATTTCTTCGTCCAACTGCTCCAGCCCACAATTGAGCGCCGCTGCCTTTCCGCCGTTGGGCTTTGAAAGCACGACGACTCGGCCTGACGCGATCTCGGCGCGATATGCCTCGCGCGCCACATCGGCGGTGCGGTCTTTCGAGCCGTCGTCGATCACGATCACGCGCAGGTTCTTGTAGTCCGAATGCAGCACCGAGCGCACCGTGCGCACGATGACCTTCTCTTCGTTGTAAGCGGGAATGAGCACCGCCACGCGCGGATTGAATCCCGGCGAGGCCTGGCGATGCGGCTTGCGCAGCCGGTCAATAACGGCGAAGATGCCCACGATGACGAGCCGCGCGCTCATCAGGATGTCGCCCAGAAAAAACACCATCACGATAAAGGTGCCGATGAACGCCAGTCCGCTGAAGGCCAGCGAGTCAGGCAGCGCACGCAGCTTCTGCCGCCAGGTGAGCGGCGGCATCACCTCGGCTACGGTCTTTCCCATCAGCGCTGCAACCGGCACGATGTTGTACCCGTGCTCGCGCAGCGCATCGATGAGCACCGGCAGCGCGGCCACCGTGGCCGAACGGTCGCCCCCTCCGTCGTGCATCAGGATGATGGAGCCGCGGAACTGCGGCTTGGTCTTCATGGTGTTCAACTGCGTGAGCACCGACTGCGTGATTTCTGCGGGCGACTTGCGCGGGTGCTCATTCCAGTCGTCGGTGTCGATCTTGTTGCCCACGATGATGTAGCCCATCTGCTGCAGGCGCACAACCGGCGCGGCCTGGTCGTCGGTATCGGGCTCTTCGTCGATGTCGTAAGGCGGGCGGAAGTAGAGCGGCTGCACCCCCAGCTTGCTGGCGAACAGGCGCTCGGTGATGTTCACCTCGAGATCGAGCTGCCGCGACGAGATTTCGCTGATGTCGGGATGCGAGTAAGTATGGTTGCCGATCTCGTTGCCTTCGCGCACGATCCGACGCAGCAGCCCGATGTTGTCCTGCGCCTCTTCGCCAATGATCATGAAGGTGGCCGTGGTGTGCTTTGCCTTCAGAATGTCGAGAATTTTCGGCGTCCATTTGGGATCGGGTCCGTCGTCGAACGAGATGGCAACCTGGTTGGGATGGTAGCCGTATTGATCGACCACATAGGTACGCGGATACACATCCATGTGCTCGTCGATAATGAGTTTCTTGCGCGGGTCGGGCTCGTCGGTGTCCACTTCCACCGTGCGCTTGCCGGGCTGCGGCAGGCCGGTCACGCGCAGGATGTCGCCTTCGCCTTCGGTATCGACGTCATGGCCCGGCGGCACCGTGCCAAGCGCCTGCAGCGACTCGGGACTGCTGGGCTTATCCCACATATTCCAGAGCGAGCGGTCCTCTGAGCCCAACCGCCACAGTGCAAACGTTTGCAACCCCAGCTCGCGCGCCGCGCGCATCTCATCCAGGAGCGACACCGCATCCAGAAACCACACCACGTGGCGCTGATTCGAATCCTCGTCGATGTATTCGTAGTGCGGATTCAGCGAATCGTAATCGAGATCGAGGTCGGCATCGGCGTCGGATGCGCGCTGCCATGCATCGGCCACCGAGAGCTCGTCGGTGTTGATCACCTGCGGCTTGGGATGCTTGCGATTTTTCGGATCGGGAATCGTAAGCGTCCAGTCGTACCCGTAGTTGCCCACCCCGCAGATGATCTTCTCCTTGGGCATATCCTTCAACGCCCGGCGCAGGTTGGCGATGAACCACGTCTGGCTGGCGACAGGACCGGGGTCGCTCTCCACCTCGTGTTCGTCGTAGTTCATCAGGATGATGTGGTCCGAGTTGGCGGCGATCTGTTTCAGATCGTCGTCGTCGGTAGACGCCGCGACATCGACGTAAAGCTGAAGCTTGCGCGAGTGCAGGTCGCCGTAGAGCTCCTGAATGAACGCGAGATAATCGTCGTCGGCGTTATCGTCCAGGCTTTCAATGTCAAGGCACAGACCGCGATAGACGGGATATGCGGTGAGAAAGCGAACGATCTGCGCGCGCAGCGCCGCGCGTTTGCCCGCATCGGCCAGCAGGCCGCCCACGTCCGAGTCCCAGTTCTGCGTGTGCGGGTTGAAGTTGTTTAACTGCGGAAAGATCTCCGTATCTTCCTTCGCCGCCTGGATTACGCGCTTCACGCGGCCCATATCGTCCGGGTCGTGCACCACGCCGTTCGAGTCGATCACCGGATACTCGCGGATGTTGTCGCTGCTCATGGCCATGAGCGTGGGCCGCGGGGCATTCACGTGCAGCCACTGCGGGAACAGCAGATCGATCTGGTGAACGTGCTCCTTGAACGAGGCGTAGCTGGCGGCATCGTCCTGAACGTAGAACGCGGCGCGCAATCCTTCGCCGGTGTTGAACGGAATGTCGGAAGGTTTGCGCGTGGTCTTGCGCCGCGAAGAACGCGGAACTTTGGAGTTGCGCAGCAGCACGGTGCGGTCGGGCAGCGCTTTATAGTTGTGCTTCATGCTCGGCAGCAGCAACTCGGGCAACGGCTGATGCCGCAGCAGATTGAAGATGAAGGCCGCCATGACCAGCGTGACGAGAACGGCGGCGGCATCGATGATGCGGCGCAGCCGTTTCCAGCGCTTGCGTTGCGGGTCAAAGAATATCTGGCGGTCCGGCATAGTTAGTCTTGTCGTCTGGGCGCGAAATCCGGGTCAAACCTCGATAGCGAAACCGGGCTCGTCAGCGAACCGGGCTCCGTAGCGAAACCGGGCTCGATAGCGAAGCCGGGGAAGACACGTCCCGAATCGATCGCGCTCAAATCGGCGTCACCGGCGGCAAACGGCGCGGCCGCGGGAGTTCTCCGCGGTGCCGTATCGCTGGTCTCGCCGAAAGCTATACATTACGAATCGTATGGAACCCGATCACGGGAGTCAATCGAAGGCGGCCCAAATGCGGCAGCGAAAGAGGTTAGTCGGTTTGCCCGGCGCGGTGTCTCTGCTGCTCGCTGTGGCCGCCGGCCTCGCGTTGCGCGCATGGATGGCGAAAAAGTTTCCGCAAAACGCGGGCGACCCGCAAATCTATGCCGACCTGGCCAAAAACCTGCTGCTGCATGGGCAATTTGCTACCACTGGCGCTAACGGCGCATTGCATCCCACGCTCATTCGCCTTCCCGGCTATCCGCTGTTCATAGCGCTCTGCTTCCTCATCTTCGGAATGGGAAACCTGACCGCCATCGGATGGCTGCAAATCGCGCTGGAACTGGCCGGCTGCCTGCTCCTGGCCGATTTCGTTCGCCGCATTGCTTCACCCGGCGCCGCGCCCGCCGCGGCGGGCACGCTATGGCTGGCCGCGCTGTGCCCCTTCACGGCGGTTTACGCCGGCGCTCCGCTCACTGAAACGCCGACGCTGTTTTTGATCTCGCTGGCGTTGTGGTCATTGGAGAGATTTCGCGAGAAACCCGGCTGGGCGAATGCATTGCTTTTTACCGGCGCCGTAAGTTACGCTGCCCTGCTCCGCCCAGACGGCGCGCTCGTAGCAATAGCCCTGGCGCCGGCGATGCTTATGAAGGGTACGGGCTTTAGCCCGTACATCAAGAGGGCCGAACTGAAGGGTACGGGCTTTAGCCCGTACATCAAGAGGGCCGAACTGAAGGGTACGGGCCTTAGCCCGTACATGATGCCCCAAAAAGATAAAGGGGCTTTAGCCCCTGAGGGAGATCCTCCTGAAAGACCTCTGTCTTCAACCCATCCAGCCCCAAAGCTCACGCACATGGCCGCGGTCTGCGTCCTGCTTGCCCTCACTCCATTCGCGCTCTGGACGTACCGCAACTGGCGCGTTTTCCACGTCATCCAGCCCCTCGCCCCGCGCTATGCAGTCGATCCCGGCGAAGACATCGATCCCGGATGGCAGCGCTGGGTAAAGAGCTGGTCCCTCGACTTTGTCTCAACGTACGATATCTACTGGAACGTCCCCGGCGACAAGCTCGATATCAACCAACTCCCCAGCCGCGCCTTCGACTCGCCTGCGCAATATGCCGAAACCGCTGCATTGATCAAAGCCTACGAAGCGAATGGCGAAGATCTCTCACCGGAACTCGATGCGCGCTTCGGCCAGCTTGCAGCCCAGCGCATCGCCGACCAGCCCCTGCGCTACTATTTGTGGCTGCCGCTCGGCCGCCTGGCCGACATGTGGCTGCGCCCGCGCGTCGAAAACCTGCCCATCGACCTCGACTGGTGGGTCTATCGGCACCACTACGCCGAAACGCGCTTCAGCTGGTTCTACGCCGCGCTGAATGCGTTCTACCTTGCACTCGGCATTGCCGGCCTGTGCCTGCGCCCCCGCTACTGGCAGTGGATGCTGCTCTATCTCCTGCTGCGCAGCGCGCTGCTCACCACCATCGAAGCTCCCGAGGCACGCTACACCCTCGAGTGCTTCCCCATGCTCTTCGCCCTGGGCGGAATCGCGCTCTATCGGTTGATAAACTGGGTGTTCTTATCGGTCTTGAAGGTGAAAGCATCCTTCGAAATCGACTGATTGGTCTTGATACTCGTATAAGTGCTGACGCGAGTCAGTCCTTGCGTCTCTTCGAAGATCTGCTTCAGGCTGACGGCCCGGCTCAAGTCCATCCAGACTGTAATTTTGGGGAAATTCTTGCGCACAGTGGGATCTTTGGCCACTAATTCCAGTTTTTCTGTCTGCACGCCGTTGATAGTCTCCGGACCAAGATCGGTGATATCCCACTTATCGGCAAGTTCCGTGCCACTGGCGCCGAAGCCCAGCATCACGTACTCCGCGAACTTGCTTCCCTGGTGAAATGTTGTTACCTGGTCGATCCCCGGCCCCTTCTCATAAAGCTTGAAGACACCGCTGGAAAAGGTGTAAATCTTCTCGATCTTGGCGCCGTTGTCCGTCTCGATGTGCGCCGCCATCTGGAAGTTGTTTCCGTTGCGCTCATAATAGGCGACGCCCTTCATTATTTCGGTATCGGGCACCGGCTCGGTCTGGTTGACATCGAATTCAAAGTCTGCGGTTGTCGACCTGAAGTTCTTCGCCGCCTGGTTAAGCTTTTCCAGGGTGGTCTGCAGATTGTCGGCTGCGAACACGGGCTGCACCGGCGCGACCAACCGTCCCGGCCTAGTCGCTAACGCAATCAGCGCGACAAATAAGAGCATTCTTTCGGGGCGCATAGCTTTCCTTGCTCGATTAGATGCGCCCGCGCGCACAAAGTTTTCAGTAAAAGCGAGTTAACGCCGCGCCCACACCGTCCACGCCACCGGATTCCCGTTCGAATCGCGGGATAGCTCCCAGCGGTCGACGGAAACGGCGTCTCCGGTCACCGGCTCGATGGCCTTGCGCAGCGCCTTTTTCACCACCGCGTCCGGTGCCGCGGCAAGCACGTTCACGTCCGAGGCTTGTACGGTGATAATCAGTCCATGACCGTCGTTACCCACCACCTGGATAGGCTGCCCCGGACCGGCCACGTTAGACGGCTTGTCGCCATAGTTCCACAGATGCGGCGTGATGAAGATGAACGCCAGAATCAGCGTCACCATCACGTCGTATTGCACGCTGCCGCGCGCATGCGTCCAGTAGAAGTAACTCCGCAGCGTGGCTTTCATGCCGTCGTTCATCGCGCAATCCTTTCCAGGCCGCCCATGTACGGCTTGAGCGCCTCGGGAATCAGCACCGATCCGTCGGCCTGCTGATAATTTTCGAGAATCGCCAGCCACGTCCGCCCCACGGCCAGCCCGCTGCCATTGAGGGTGTGAACAAACTCGGCCTTGCTTTTGCCGCTGCCAGCTACCGGCCGAAAGCGGATGTTGGCCCGCCGCGCCTGAAATGCCTCGAAGTTCGAGCACGATGAAATCTCGCGATAAAGCTGCTGCCCCGGCAGCCACACTTCGAGATCGAATGTCTTTGCGGAGGAGAAACCGGTGTCGCTCGTGCACAACAGCACGCGGTGATAAGGCAAACCAAGCTCCTCCAGAATCTCTTCGGCATCGCGCGTCAGCTGCTCGTGCTGCGCTTCGCTCTCTTCCGGCCTCGTGAACTTCACCAGCTCCACTTTTTGAAACTGATGCTGACGAATGATGCCGCGCGTGTCCTTGCCCGCCGCGCCCGCCTCGGCGCGAAAGCATGGTGTGTAAGCCGTAAGCGAAATCGGCAACCGCGCATCGTCGAGAATCTCGTCGCGATAAAGATTCGTCACGGGAACCTCGGCGGTGGGAATCAGCCAGTGATCCGCGTCCTTGAATTCGCCGCGGCTCGCCGCTTCAGCGTCAGCGTCGGAGCAACGAAAAAGATCGTCGGCAAACTTGGGCAACTGTCCCGTGCCGAACAGCGATCTGCTGTTCACCATGAACGGCGGCAGCACCTCGGTGTAGCCGTGCTTTTGCGTGTGTCGATCAAGCATGAAGCCGATCAGCGCCCTCTCCAACCGCGCGCCCGCGCCCATGTACACCGCAAACCGCGCCCCGCTCAACTTGGCCGCGCGCTCCAGATCGAGAATGCCCAGCGCCTCGCCCAGCTCCCAGTGCGGCTTGGGTTCGAAGTCGAATTTAGGTTTCTCGCCCCACGTCTTCACCACGACGTTGTCGGCTTCGGAACTGCCGATGGGCACTTCGTCGCGCGTGAGGTTGGGAATGCTCGCCAGCGCGAACCGCATCTGCTCATCGAGCGCTCCTGCGGCCTTGTCCAGCTCTTCCAGCTTTTCTTTGAGCTGACGCGTCTCCTCAATCAGACGAAGTCCTTCTGGTGATTTGGCGAAATCCTGCCCCTTCTCGCTTATGGCAGCAATCTTCTGCCGCTCCGGCATTTCCGACAACTGTTTGGCGGAGGGCTTCTGAGCCCTCTGTCCCATCGCGTATTGATTCGAGAGTTCATTCCGTCGCGCCTTCAACTGCTCAGCTTGCGTAATCGCCTCGCGCCGCCGCTGATCGAGCCCGAGAAAATCGCCCAGCAGCGCCGCCGGATCGGCCCCCCGCGCGCGCAGTTTTTCTCCCACCAGTGCCAGGTTTCCCCGGACAAATCCCATGTCGAGCATCGCTTACCAGTTTATCCGACGGTCCTCGCACTCCTCCCGTAGCGAGGAACCGAATTTAGCCCCGGCGTGGAGCGAAGCGGAACCCGGGGAACCGATCCCGGCTCTCGTCTGTCGCCCCGGAGGAGCGGGACGAATCACCTCACGCTCGTGCCTGGCGTTCATGCCATCACCTCGCTGACACAAATCGCGAGTTCGATTCACCATTCAACTGTTGGAGGCGACGTGATCCCGCTCGGCCGCTACTTCGACAGGTTTGGGCGGCTGGCTCTGCCATCCCGGCAGGTGCTGGTCGCCGGTGATGAGCCGCGCGCCGCGCGTGAAGGTGAAGTAAGTCCAGATCCACGCCGCGAAAACGGAGATCCGGTTGCGGAAACCGATGAGGAAGAAGATATGCACCGTGATCCAGGTGATCCACGCGGGAAACCCGCTCCAGTCGGCCTTGAAGGGCCATTGAATGTGGGCGACGGCGGCCATGCGCCCGATGGTCGCCATATCACCCTTGTCGAAGTAGTGAAAAGTAGGCCGCGGCCGGCCTTTGAGATCGGCGGCCAGCGCCTTGCCTAAATAGTCCCCCATCTGCATCGCCGGCTGCGCCACTCCCGGAATCTGATGACCATCCTGCACGAAATGCGCCAGGTCGCCGAGCACAAAAACATTGGGCAGCCCCGGCGGATTCAGCCGCCCGTCCACAAACACGCAGCCGCGCTTGTCCAGCGGCGCGCCCAGCATCTTGCCCAGCGGCGAAGCCTGCACGCCCGCCGCCCACAGCGTCACCACGGCGTCAATGCGCTTGCCGCCCGCCTCCACCCATCCGGGTCCCACGCCGGTCACCTGGGTATTCGTGTGCACCTCGACTCCCAGCCGCGTCAATATCCGCTCCGCCTTGGCGGAAAGGTGCTCGGGATATGAGGCCAGCACGCGCGGCGACCCCTCCAGCAGCAGCACCCGGCTCTTGGACGGGTCGATGTGGCGGAAGTCGCGTTTCATATAAAGCTGCGCAATGTCGCTGATGGCTCCGGCCAGTTCCACACCTGTAGGTCCGCCGCCAATGACGACGAAGTTCAGCGGCGGATACCAGCCCTGCTCCAGCTCCTGCCGCTCGGCCAGCTCGAACGCCAGCAGCACGCGCCGCCGGATCTCCGTCGCGTCTTCGATCATTTTGAGCCCCGGCGCCAGAGGGGCCCATTCGTCGTGCCCGAAGTAGGAGTGCGTAGCACCGGCAGCCAGCGCCAGGTAGTCGTAATTGAGTTGGTTGCCGCTGCCCAGCTTCACCACGCGCGATTGCGCATCGATGCCCACCACCTCGTCCATCAGCACCTCGGTGTTCGCCTGCTTGCGCAGAATCATGCGGATAGGCTGCGCGATATCGGCCGGCGACAGCACCGCCGTGGCCACCTGGTAGAGCAGCGGTTGAAAAAGGTGGTAATTGCGCCGGTCCACAAGCGTCACGTCCATCGGCAGGTTGCCCAGAGCCTGGGCGGCATGCAGCCCGCCGAATCCCCCGCCCACAATCACCACCCGCGGCCGGCGCGACGGCGTTTTTTCGAGCGGTTCGATGGCTTCGGCCAAGTTGCCCTCCCTGTCCCATATAAGGGATGCGCAATCGAGTGCTGAGGAAACAAAATGGTCCAAAGTGCGGGCGAACACTAGGTCTCTGACCGTCTGTTTTTGTACCAGTCTGGGTGCCCCAGGTCTCGTCCGTCGCGGCGGATGAGACCTGGGATACCACTACGCACCAAGAACAAATTCACGCGGTCGGAGAACTAGTGGCCAAGTCAGCGCGAAGTTCCAAAATCGCGGGAATTGCGCGGCATGCCAAATGAGGAAATGGAGGCAAAGTCCGCTCAAATCTTTTTCCTTGACAGCTTAGGAGAGAGCGCGCTAATCTCCTAATCACCTTAGGAGAACCCATGAGCGGCCAGGCGCAACTCCTTCCCGGAACACTCGATCTTCTGATCCTCAAGGCCGTCTCTCTCGGCCCGCTCCATGGCTACGGCGTTCTTTTGCGCATCGGCCAAATCTCCGCCAGCGCGCTGCTCATCGAGCAGGGGGCGCTCTATCCGGCACTGTTCCGCCTGGTGCGCCAGGGGCTGCTGAAAGCAAACTGGGGAACGTCGGAGAACAACCGCCGCGCCAAGTTCTACGAGCTCACCGCCTCGGGCCGAAAGCGGTTTCGCGAAGAGACAGAAAGCTGGAACCGCCTGGCCACTGCAATGGCCGCCTCGCTCGCCGCACGTCCGGAGGAAGTATGAATCTCCTCGCCAACATTCGCGCGCTCGCCGCCGCGCTCTTTCGCCGCGCCGAGGTGGCCGACGATATGGAGGCGGAGCTTCGCTCCCACATCGAGCACCGCGCCGACGACCTCGTACGTTCGGGCCTGAACCGCGCCGAAGCCGAGCGCCGCGCGCGCATCGAGTTCGGCGGCCGCGAAAAGTACAAAGAAGAAATTCACCGGGCCCTGGGCGGCAACCCAATCGAGACTTTTGCGCACGATTTCCGTTTCAGCCTCCGCGTGCTGCGCAAATCTCCCGGATTCGCCTTCGCCGCCGTTCTCACCCTGGCATTGGCCATCGGCGCCAACGCCCTGGTCTTCGCCGTGTTGAACGCGTTCTTCCTCCGGCCGCTGAATGTGCCCGATGCCCAAAGCCTCTACGCGATCCAGCGCGGGAAGGACACGTACATAACGCAGTCCTATCCGGACTACCTCGATCTGCGCGACCGCAACCGCAGCTTCGACGGCCTGGCAGCCTACAACATCACGCAGGCGGTGTTCGATACAGGGAAAGATCCGGTTTCGATCTGGGGCTATGAAACGAGCTGGAACTACTTTGACATATTGCGCATTCAGCCCTGGCTCGGCAGTTTCTTTCACGGAGCCGATGAGCATGACCCCAACCGCGCTCCCGATGTCGTGCTCACCTACGCTTATTGGCACACTCATTTTCAGGACGATCGCAGCGTGGTGGGCCGCCAGGTCCGGCTGAGCAAGCGTCCTTACACCATCGTCGGCGTGGCGCCGCCCGATTTCCACGGCACGCTGCTGTTTTTCTCTCCCGATTACTTTGTGCCCATAATGGACCGCCAGGAGATCAACGGATCGAACGCCCTCAACGATCGCGGCAATCGCTGGCTCTTTGAGGTCCTGGGACACCTGAAAGCGGGAGTCACTCCGGAGCAGGCGACCGCCGATCTGACATCCATCGGTTCTTACCTGCACCAGGCTTATCCCAAGGTCGATGACCAGAAAAGCTTCAGCCTGGTGCGTCCGGGCCTGCACGGCGACTTTTTTGCTCCGGCCATGCGCGCATTCCTCGGCGGATTGATGCTCCTCGCCGGATTGATCCTGCTGGCCGCCTGCGCCAACCTGGGCAGCCTGTTTGCCGCGCGCGCCGCCGACCGCGGCCGCGAAGTTGCCCTCCGGCTCGCGCTTGGTTCCAGCCGCCGTCGCATTTTGCGCCAACTCTTCACCGAGGCCGTCCTGATTTCCCTCGCGGGCGGCGCCGCCGGATTATGGGTCAGCGTCGCGCTGTTGCACCGGCTGAGCACCTGGCAGCCGTTTCTCGAATTCCCCATGAATGTGCCGGTGAACCCCGATGCGCATGTCTATTGGGTCGCATTGCTGTTGAGCCTTGCCGCCGGATTTCTCTTTGGCGCCGTCCCGGTGAGGCAGGTCCTGCGCACCAATCCCTACGAGGTGGTCAAGTCAGGATCGACCGCAAGGCTCGGGCGCAGGATCTCCGTTCGCGACGTTTTGCTGGTCGCACAAATCGCCATCTGCGCCGTGCTCGTCACTTCGTCTATGGTTGCCGTGCGCGGGCTGGCTCACTCCCTGCACACCAAGCTCGGTTTCGACCCGCGGAATGCCATGCTGGTCGATACCAACCTGGTCTTGGCGGCTTACTCGAACGACAGAATCCCCGCCATGCAAAGACGCATGCTGGATGCGATGGCCGCGATTCCCGGCGTAACCCGAGCGGGATTGGTAGACACTCCTCCTTTGCATATGGGGTGGTCCGTCACGCCGGTCTTCAAAGAAACAACCACCGACCTCCGGCCGCCGAACGCTGTCGCCGAAGCGGTCACCTACAGGATTTCTCCCGAGTATCTTCACGCCGCCGGAACGGCGCTCGTCGCGGGAAGGGCTTTCACCTGGGATGACGGCAAAGACGCGCCGCGCGTGGCACTGGTGAATCGGGAGTTTGCCGGCAGAATCCTCGGCGCCGCAACCGGCGCGGTGGGCAAACATTTCAAGCTGCCCGATGGAACACGCATCGAAGTGGTGGGCATTGTCGAAGACGGAAAATATACCGCCAACATCGCCGAAGATCAGCAACCGGCCATGTTTCTTCCCATCCTGCAATCGCCGGCCGGCGACACGGTCATGGTAGTCCGCTCCAACCGCGACCCGCAGCATCTGGCCGAGGCCATCCGCGGCTCGCTCAGGAAACTCGATCCCGGACTGCCCCCCTTCATCCAGACATGGAACGAGGAGATGAACGGCGCCCTGTTTGCCTCGCGCGTGGCCACGGTGTCGCTCGGAGCGCTGGGCCTGATGGGCGCCATGCTGTCGATCACCGGCATCTTCGGGATGGCCGCATACTCGGTGAGCAAGCGGCTCAAGGAGCTGGGCATCCGCATAGCCCTCGGCGCGCGCCGAACCCAAGTCTTGAAGGCAGCCCTGAGTCACGCCGTGAAATTGCTGGCCATCGGCTCCGCCGCGGGATTGATCCTCGGGCTCCTGGCCACACGTGTCCTCGCGTTCGTCGTCTACGAGGCCACGCCGCGCGATCCCTTGGTGCTCACCGGAGTCGTGCTTGCCATGGCGCTGCTGGGCCTGGTGGCCACGTGGATTCCCGCGCAACGCGCGCTGTCCGTGAATCCCTTGATCCTGCTGCGCGAGGAATAAAGCGGAACCTCTGCACCGTGCCCATCCTTTCCGCGTTCTTCGCGGAAAGGGTGGGAGACCACAGTCATCGCATACATCTCCCGCAAAAAAAATCGAGCCGACTGACTCCCCCGCCTCGCGCAGTGTATCCTCAATACCGCTATGAACAATCGATTCCCGCGCCTTCTCACCATGGCAACCATTGTCGCCTTCGCCGCTCCCATCGCCGCGCCCCTCTCCGCGCAAGAGCAGGCCAAGCCCAAACCGGAAGACACCGAAGTCTGGCAGCCCGTTCCCAAAATCGTCACCCCCGGCGTCACCGATTCGGCCCCTCCCTCCGACGCAATCGTCCTCTTCGACGGCAAGAACGAAGACGAGTGGGTCTCCGCGCAGGACCACACGCCGGCCAAATGGATCGTCCACGACAACATCCTCACCGTGAGCAAGGCACCCGGCGTGGGCAATATCGAAACCACGCGCAAGTTCAAGGACTACCAGCTTCACATCGAGTGGCGCGTCCCCAAGAACATCACCGGCAGCGGCCAGGCGCGCGGCAACAGCGGCGTCTTTCTCGCCTCCACCGGCCCCGGCGACGATGGCTACGAACTGCAGGTGCTCGACAGCTACAACAACACGACCTACGTCAACGGCCAGGCCGCCAGCATCTACAAGCAGAGCGCCCCGCTGGTAAACCCCAACCGCCCTCCCGGCGAGTGGCAGAGCTACGACGTGGTGTGGACCGCGCCCACATTCAACGAAGACGGCTCGCTCAAAACACCCGCCTACGTCACCGTCTTCTTCAACGGCGTCCTGGTGCAGAATCACTTCCAGTTGCAGGGACAAACGCTGTATGTCGGCAAGCCCTTCTACAAAGCCTACGACCGCGCGCCCATCAAGCTGCAGGCCCACGGCGACAAGAGCGAGCCCCTCAGCTTCAGGAATATCTGGGTGAGAGAACTCAATTAGTGCTGTGTCCCAAAGGTTCGCTTCACAAATGGTGTCATCCTGAGCGAGGTCGCCGCGGCGACCGAGTCGAAAGCCTGCCCTGAGCGAAGTCGAAGGGGACCCTGCATTTGAAAGGCTCGACCAGCCGAATCGGCTCGGGAGGTTTGCAATGAATTATTGGGACGGCATATCGGGAACCATCTAAAATAAGTCAATGTCTCATAAGGTACGGGCTTCGGCCCGTACCTGAGACCCACCGAAATCGACAATGCTTGGGCCCCTGAGCGAACCATCCATCGTAATCACTCCGCAGGGTCGCGCTCGAACCGCGCCGCAATCCCCAGCCGCTCCCAGAAACTCCGCACCAACTCGACTGTCTCTGGGGCAGTCTTCGCCGTAGTGCGAATCTCCAATTTTCTTCCCGCACTCTCCACCAGGCTCGCCGCCTCCGCCGCAATCGCCACGCATTTGTCGGCGCGATAAGTACACGCCGCCAGGTCCGCAATCGAGAGCCGCGGCGTCGGCGTCATCAACACCGTCCGCGGCGGAGCCATCCTGTCCAGCAAGCAAAAAATCTCCAGCTTCGACTCCAGCTCGTCCGGCACGCAATCGATCGCCAGGTCCGCCTCGCGCACCGCATCTTCAATCGTCGAAACAAACGCGATCTCCCCGCCGGTCTCGCCAGGAACAGATACAAAGATGGGTGCCCCATCCTTTCGTCCGCCGTGGCGGACGAAAGGATGGAAAACCGCAGCCGCAAGTCCGGCCATTTCCTCTCGGGCGTTCCGCAGATTCGCCGGCATCACATCTTCGAGATACACGCCGAACCCCGCGCGCGCCGCGGCTTGCGCCAGCCAGCGCCCCAGCGGCCCCGCTCCGATAATGGCAATTGTTTTGAGCAAGAAGCTAAGAAAAACCAATGAGCGCGATCCAATGCCATGGAATGCCGTGCCCCATCCTTTCCGCGTTCTTTGCGGAAAGGGTGGGAAACCACACCCCTCAATTGCGTCTGCGTCAACCGCGCCGTGTCCAACACCCTCCGCGCTCATCGCGAAAAGAGCGGGAAACCACCGTCGCCCTACTTGTCCGCGGCCAGTGCTTCCTTCACGTCCTCGGCCTTGGGGCTCGATTTCTGCAGGTGTTCGCTTACGCGCGCCCGCTCCTCGGCCGAAAGCGTAGGCACGGTGGCCAGCACCCGGCGCAGGGTCACGGCAACGTCGTCAATGTAGTTCATCAGGCGGATAGCTTCTCCGGAAAGAGGCATGGCAGGCGTTCCTCGCGACAGGTAGTGTCAGCCTCCATTGTAGGCGGTCCGCTCGCGGAGGGAAAAGGCAGAGGCCGACCGCGTGAGCGGTCGGCCTCATGCCTAAGCAGATCGTTCTAGAAGTGGTTGCATAAATGGGGTTTTGAAAGGGCACGGCTTCAGCCGTGCCGGAAAGAGCCGTAAAACGGAGGGCTTCATTGAATGCTGCACAAGTAATGTCCTGCTCCCTTGCAACCACGCGAGTGCAGTTGTCCCGCCTGACTTGCATTCCCTCAGGGGCTAAAGCCCTCGATTTTATTGTGCATTTGCGGCACGGCTGAAGCCGTGCCCTTTCAAAGCCCGCGATCTCCAGAGTGATCCGAACCGGACATTTGT
>JBAUBR010000006.1:0-3685 GCA_049676965.1 Occallatibacter sp. | reverse complement strand
CTTTTTTGGGGGGGTGTTTGACGCAATCTGCGCAGGGGAACTCGATTCAGGCGCAGTCCATTCCGAGCTTTGCGTACTTTCGCGACCCGCTCTTCCCTATCGAGTACGCACAGCAGAGGCATCGAGTGGCTTGCATTGTGGTGCCTCACCGGCGCCCGGATCCGGTTCCGGCATTAGCGCTCTTAAGGTGACATTCGATCTGTTTCAGCCGAATGAAGTGAGACGGCGGTCAAAGGTTTGTCTAGCGTCGTCGATCAGCTGTCGATCATTGTGAAGGTTTTTCTGAATTCTTCGCCCGGGCCGCAGTGTTCGGACTCGAGCGCGAGCAATGCCCCAAGGCGTGCGAATTGTATTTCACGGCGACAACGCCACGCCAGTATCCGCGTTGCAAAAGGCCGGATCGCAGTTGATTGCGCTGCCCAGTTGCGGAAGTACAGACCAATACTGTCAACATGGGCCCAGCCAGCGCTTGCAAGGGTAGCAGAGCTGGGGAAACGCGCGACCGTAAGCCCCGAAGAACCTTGGGTCTCAAGCGGGTCCAGGACTGACTCGCGGCCGGTGAGCTGCGAAAGGTTCAGCTTCGACTTGTGGATGGTTGGAACTGCGATTTGGGGATTTTGCGATGAACGGGATGCCGGGCAATCCACAGATCAACTCGCAGACAAACAGAAAGACCGCCTCCTGCGTTTTCAAGATGCTCCGGAGCCGTGGCAGTACTCGCTCAAACAAGAGATGGACCATCTCTTCGGTGGATGCCGAAATCGCCTCAGTGAGGCGTTTTTCTTTCGTGGGTGCCAAGATCGATACGTCAACGAGCACGAATCGATCTGCTGTGGCTCTCGGAATCCGGTGCTCCCGCAGGTACGAAGCCCATTGACCTCCCCGCCCGGTTTGGACGAGCAAGGACTTCATCGCGTGTAGCCGCTCGGCGAGAGTGGCCCGGATAGACTTGAGCTCATCCCGAGTTCTCCCGGCAGTGGCGGCGTAATCCCTCTGAGCCGACCAGAGTTGGGCGATCTCTTGATCGACCACCGCTTCAAGCTCCCTGCATGCGGGCTCGACATGCACCACCCTTTCTTCATCATTTTGAATCGCCAACATCCATCCCTCCGCGATGAGGTGCCATCCAGCAGACTGGCACGGCACCACATAAGGCGAGTGAAAGTGGAGATTATGAAAGCAACCCTAGACCGACGAACCTTCTCGGATGGCGGCCTCGCGCTTAGAAGTGATCAACCTGCTGCACTCGGCCCTCTTAAGGAAGTCAATGCGGGACGGTTCGACGAAGCTCTGGGCCAGTTCGGAAAGTGGGATCCCGTTGCACGCCCGCAGAACAAAGAACCCACCCCGGTGTCGTATCAGCACCGGTCCTGCAGGCTGTGTCTGCCGCTGTGCTCGCGACACAACCGACCTTCGCTCGCTATGTCAGCCTCGCTCCGGAATTACTGGCGCCGGTTGGTGGGCCATCACCGTACTTCTTCCGAACGTTTACCAGGTTGGAGGCCAAGGCCTCGCGCCAATGGTTTATCCAATACCAAAGATGACCGTCCGGGGGCCTGCGCAACAGCTCACACGACACGACGTACCCGGGCCCCCAGACTGCCTCCACCATGGAAATCGCATCGTTAGCGGTCCGGGCGACAGGGCCGAGAGGCACGACGTGTCCCTTGTAGAGCACCTGGACGGTGTACTGAAAGAACGGACCGCGATGAGGGTCAGGGCGAAGATACTCCCATGAATGGGCCCATCCCTTCTTGCCGAGATTCCTTTCCACTTTGACGCAGGCTTCGGGTCCCGTCCGGGCCGACATAAAGGTTGCGGTCTTCTCCGGATCGAGCGGATTGACACGATACCAATGCAGGAACTCCCCTGCCTCCCGCAGGGCTTCGGTCTGCCCGAACACCGAACGATTCCGCAGATCCTCATCCGACTGACGCCACCAGAAATCGCCAAACTCAGTCACTGCCCAATCGTCAATACCGAGATCCTCTTTGGTCCCCCGAGGAGGTTCGTGGCGTTCAGGGCGTTGAACCAGTTCGAGAACGGCTGGTTCTGCCATGGTGCAAAGCGGAGCGTAAGGGTCAGGTCGTTGGGGACGCAGCGTGATGAGTGGCTGCATCCGTTGTCCCGTGTTGTGGTCACTGCTCGGTCCTGAAGCCGCGATTGAGACGGGTATCAGTGGATGGGAAGTATCAGAGTCCTCGCCCTTGATACCTTGAGCTTTGAGAAGAGGAACGACGCTGTCCTTCACACTGGCGCAAGCGCCAATTTCTTCGGTATCAATGGCCCTGACGGTATCCAAGTTGGTGGGACGAGTATCAATTGCAGATGGGCGACGCGGCGGTATCAATCCCGCACGCAGCATGTTCTCGACGTGGGTCACGGGCTCCAGGTGGTCCGGATTGCAGCAGGTCCGATTGCGGCAAGTATGGTCGAGTTCCATCCCCTCGGGGACAGGGCCCTTTTCGAGTTGATAGGCCAAGTGGTGCACAGCCAAATTCCGGCCTTGCGCGTAAATGAAGCCGTAGCCTGACGAATTTGTACACCCTGTCCAGTACCAGCATTCCCCGCGATTGCGGTCTACTTGTGCCCACAACCTGTTCGGATCGAACTCGCCGTTCGAAGTTGGTCGTTTGTACTGCTTCTTGGAGCGGCCCAGGTCCGAGCAATAGCGCTTTACCGTAATTTCACTAACACCGAAGCTGGCAGCGATTTGGTTATAGGTGTCGTTGGGATTTGAGAGAGCGTGCTCGCGGATCAGCTTGACGGTCTCCTGATCGATTTTTTTCATTCTCATTTCCCCTGATCACGGGGCCACCATCGCCATCCGGCTGAAGTGAATTGAATAATGTGGTGGCGAAATTTGGAACCACACGTGCCCAAGAAGCACAAGAGGACGCGCTAAAGGTAAATATCGATTTCGCAGTCGAGAGCGAATATATTGCGAGAGTTTTTGCGGGCGCAGGCCGCCGCCGAAATTACAGCGGCCTGCATTTGCGAGCACCCACCTGCAAGCCCCAAGAGTCGCGTACCTGAGGCCTTATGACCCCCGCAGCCGTCTGAGTATGGGAATGTTCTGGATGGCTCCGACCGTATTCCCGGAGACGCGCAAAAGTTCTCTTCCTCAGCCTTCCTTAAGCATGCCCCTCCCACGGCTTCAGAACGCGTGCCTTTTTCGAGACCCATTCGAATGGGGAGAGACCCTGCCCAGCACCGACACTGTTGAGGAATTTGTTGCCCGCTTCGATGACGAGAGCCCGAACATCCTCATCGTCCTGAAAAGGGGAAAACATACCGGTCTGTATCTGCAAGGCGCTCTTGTTTGCCAAGACGCAGCCAGCCGGAAGCCAGCCATTGTGGAGAAGTGACAGCACTTCTATCCAATGCCGCCTCCACAATGCGCCTTCGGACAGGCGTTGCGGAGCGAGAGGTTGAGCATATATGTGCATTTTCATCGTGCCATCGGCTTTTTCGAAGCCGATGAACATCAGGACGACGAGGTCGTATTGCTCTGTTAGCATCTCGCATATCTCCTGAAACTCATCGACGTCTACGCCCTGCTCTAGCAGGCTGCTGAAAAACTAAGTTGTTTGCCGGTCTTACTCCGCTTTCGGTTCCATTCCGGCTGGTTTTGTGCTGCGTTATGGTTGATTTCTGTGCTCTGCGGGTCGTTCTTGCGGCCCGC
>JBAUBR010000005.1:0-21289 GCA_049676965.1 Occallatibacter sp. | reverse complement strand
GCACAAGGTCGCCGCAGGCGCGGCAACCATCCACGTGCGCCCGCAACTCGTCAGCGCAGGCGCCGGGCCATTGCCCGCGCTCGACCAGCGCGGACACTTCTTTCTCGCGAGGGCAGGCTCTCAACGTCATTGCACCCTCCCATCGCCGGCGATCCGTTCGCGCAGCAGGCGCGCAATCTTGCGCCGCGCGCGAAACAAGAGCAGCCGGATGCTCGCCGAAGCCAGGCCCGTCACCTCGGCAATCTCGCGATGCGAATAGCCCTCGGCATAGGCCAGCCACAGCAGTTGCCGGTCGCGTGGCCGCATGGCTGCGAGCGCCGGCCCGAGCAATTCTTGCGACTCGAACTGGCCGGAGTTCCGGCTCACCGCAAACAGCTCTTCGGGAATCTCTTCGATCGAGGGAGACTTCGCGCGCCGCCAATGGTCCTTGAGCAGATTAGTGGCGATGCGAAACAGATAGCGCCGCCCGGCCACTTCGCCGTCCCACACGCGCGCCGCGCACAAAAAGCGCACGTAGCTCTCCTGCATCAGGTCGTCGGCCAGCGTCGCGTTGCCCGAAACGCGCACCAGGTACGCCCACAAGGGGCGCGCCGAACGCTCGTAGAAGCCGGCGAAGGCGTCGTTATCCATGGGCAGCTCGGCCGCGCGCTGCGCTTCGCCGGTGGCGACGTTTTCCATCACGATTTCCCAACGCATAGGCAAGGGCTGCTTTCAGAGCGAGCACGTGAGCAACCGCCCACTCACTGCCGCTCTTTCAAATCGTATTGCGTGTTCGGCCGGTTCGCCGCGCCGGGATGATCGGGCATCAGCCCCAGGCGTCCGGCGAGAAACCACGTGATTCCTGCGGAGATGATAAACCCAATTCCGGGCATCAGCACCACGATACCCATCAACAGCATGGGCGACACCATGTCCGCGCCAAGATAGTTCTTGATAGCCAGCAGGCCGATGCCGAGCAGCACCATCACCACGCCGATCTGCAACGGCGTGAGCACGCGGGCCACGGCGTTGGGCACGCGCTGCTCCGATTCGAAACCCACCGGGATCGGCGCCGCCTCGAGGAATCGCTTGCCGGCCTCAGTACCCATGTACGTCAAAATCTCCTGGCTGTTGCCGAATTTTTCGATCAGCCGGCTGTGCACGTCGGTCTGCAGCTTGAAGATGCGGCTCCAGCGCCGGTTTTCGAGGAGCTGGCGGGTGAGCCAGAGCAACGCCGCAAGGATTCCCAGAAACACCAGAAATGGAATCAGGTTGTCCAGCATCCGCTCGCCGGCCGAAGGCTGACGCCAGGGCTGGTTCTGCTCCGGCCACACCGCGCGCTCCAGCGCCTCGTCGCGCCCGCCCTCGGTATTCAGGTGGGTAAACAGGTAAAACTCGGGATTGCGCGCAACCTCGGGATGACTCATGAGAAACTGCCCCAGCTGCGGATTGTTGCGGTTTACATATTCCTGATTCGAGAGCAGCGTCGGATCGTGCTCCACCACCGTGGTCAGCGTCGGGCTCAGCCGCAGCAGCTTGATGAGCTGCTCCTGCGTGGCCTGCAAGTCCTGATCTGTCTGTACCGGGGTGGTGGCCGGAGCCGGGGCGGCCGGAGCCGCCGGGCGCGCCTGCGCGCAGATTGATTGCGTTGCGCCAATCGAGGCAAACAGCAGCGCCGCCAAGGTGAAATGAAGAAGGAATTTTTGGTTGCGGCCAGTCTTGGGCATTGGATAGTCTCCTCGATCGATCTTCCTGCTCGGCGTTTTCTACCGGCACAACGGACGAGGAGCGGATTTGGTTAACAAGCTGCATTGGGATTCACGGAGGCGGCCGATCTAAGCCGGTGAGGAAGACCACCCCGAACCCAAACCGTACCGCGCTGAGATCGCGGAGGTTTTCTCGGTTGTGGTGCAGCTTCAGGTTTGCCGATAAACAAAAGTAACTCGGCCGCTTGTGCTCAACGTCATCTATTTTGGGGGTCAATTCCGGTGCTAAAGTTGCTTGCCCACTAAACACTGAGCGAGACGGTGTGTAATCCGGGTTGCCGTGGGGTGAAGGGTTTCCGAAGGAATATGCCTGGGGGTCCCGTGAAAGCACCTTCGTTATGTGCAGTTCTAGCCGCACTGTTAATTGAAGGCGGCACCCTGATCGCTCAGCAACCGTGTCGCTCGACCACGCTTATTACCGTACTCGATGAAGACACAAATCAGCCCATCGACGGGTTAGTCGCCGGCGATTTTCATGCGGAATTGAAGGGCAATGAGATATCGATCCGCGCCATCGCTCCTCCACCTGAAAGCCGGCGATTTGTGTTTGTGCTGGACCGTAGTGGAAGCATGTCAGGCACGTCAGTCACCTCGCTCTCCAAGTTGCCGCAGCGATATGATCCCCGTGTCCTGGTGCCCTTGGTTTTACGTGAAGCCCTCTCTTCGATTCCAAAGGGAAGTCAGGTGGCCTTTCTTCAATTTGCCGGCCAACACTCTCAGCAAACTGAATTCATGGAGCCCGAAGACGCCCTCCGCAGGGCGCCCGAAATACTGGCCTGGTCGCCGTCTGGTAAGAGCGTACCCAGAGGCAGAACACCGCTCTGGGACAACATTGACACCGCTCTGCGGATGCTCGCTCCGCCTCGAACGGGCGATCTTATCGCCGTGATCTCGGACGGCGGCGACAACATGAGCAGGCTGCGTGAAGGTCAAATCCGGACCGAGCTGCTGGATGCAGCCGTGCCGGTACTGGCATTCGTGGTGGCGGGCCCTTCTCCCATACCCGCACAAGAGGAAGGCCTGCGGTCTCTCCTTGATGTCGCAAATGTAACTGGCGGCGCAGGCGACGTTCGTGGATCCATAACGCGGAGCAGTGACCTCGACGCTGCGTTGCCGGTCCGGCCAAGTCAATTGATCACGCAGCTCGCGCACCAATACGAACTGGAGCTGGATACCCCCGCATTTCAAAAACCTGAGAAGTGGCAGCTAAGAGTCACGAGCTCGGCACCTGGAAGAAAGGCAAAGCTGCTCTATCCTCATTACCTGGCGGCTTGCTCGTCTATACCATAGTTCCACCTTCCAGATGTCGCAAGCGGCAGAAACGGGATCCGGATCAATCGCCGGTCGATCATGCCGCCAAGTCGCGCCACGCCTCACTCCCAATCCGGTACAGCACATGCCGCCGCAGCGGATGCCTCTCCGGGAGCAGCGGATGATCGAAATCGTCGCGCTCGTCGTGTGCCATGCCCAGCTTCTCCATCACGCGGCGCGAGCGCAGGTTGGCCGGCACGGTCATCGAAACCAGGCTCGCGAGGCTCAGCTCTTCAAAACCGTAGCGCATGGCTTCACGGGCTCCCTCCGTCGCCAGGCCGCGATTCCAATAGTCAAAGCGCAGCCTCCAGCCAATCTCGACCGCGGGCATGAAGTGCGCTTCGAAGTTCGGCACCGCGAGCCCGATGAATCCGAGAAATGTCCGGCTCTCGCGCAGCTCCGCGGCCCACAGCCCAAAGGCATGCCGCTCAAAATGCCTCTGGATGCGCTCGAAGACTATGTCGGAATCCTCAGGCGGCAGAACGCTCGGGAAGAACTCCATCACCCGCGGGTCGGCATTGATCGCCTGAAATAGTTCCCGGTCGTCTTCTCGCCATTTGCGAAGCAATAGCCGCTTCGTCGCCAGAGACTCCATCATGCGCACAGCCTATCACCCTTGCGGAATGACCGGATGATGCAACTGTCGGGTATCATGGAACCTTCCAGCGGCATCGATGGGAACGAAGTCTCAACAGGGAGGCGCGGATTCTATGAACGCTCGCAATGGAGCCGCACCAGGGACGATTGGCTTGCTTCGCATCCTGGGATACCTGATCTATGTCGCCGCGTTTTTCCTGCCCGCGGTCCACCAGGTCGCCACACCCGGCGCCGGCGCACCCGACACCTACAAGGGCTGGTTCTGCGCCTGGATCACCATCATCAACACTCTCAATCGTCAGATGTGGCTGTCGAGAGACTTCCTCGCCATTCTCAGCGGTTGGATCAACCCGCTCCTGTTCCTTTATGTTGCTTCCCTGTTTTCTCGCAAGCTGCGCCTGTTCCGCCGCATCGTCGCCGTAGTAATCGCGCTCTTCATCGTGGGCACATGGGTGTACTTCTATCTCGTACCACTCATCCCGCTCATCGGCCATGTGCTTTGGATCGTGGGCATTGTTCTGGTTCTTGCCGGAGAAGGGCTGGAACGACGCGAGGTACCGATCCAATGAATTCCCCGCAGGCGTAAAGATAAGTTTTGCCAGGTGTCGATCCAGTGCTGTGTTCGCCTCGCGACTTCACCGCTTGCGCAGCCGCACCGACTCCCAGCTCCCATCGGCGGCCCAGCCTCCATCCACTGAGAGCGCGTGCCCATTCACAAATCCGCTCTCCGCTTCGTCGGCCAGAAAGGCAACGGCGCGCGCCACATCGTCGGGAGTGGCAAAGCGGCCCATGGGCACGCGGCTCGTGATGTCGGCGTCGGAGTAGCTTCCGCCTGCCTGGTCGGCCGCGTCCATCTCCGTCTTTACCCAGCCGGGGCAAACCGCGTTCACTCGTACCCCGCGCCCGCCCCACTCCGCCGCCAGCGTGCGCGTCAGGCCGATCAGCCCGTGTTTCGAGGCGTTGTACGCCGCGCGATCGGCAACCGCGATGAGCCCCGCTACCGACGCGACATTGACGATCGATCCGCTGCGCGCTTCGAGCATTCTTTTGCCGAATGCCTTGGCCAGAAAAAACGGCGCAACGAGGTTCACCTCCAGCACGCGGCGATATTCGCTGGCAGTGGTCTGCTCAGCCGGCGCGATGAGGCTGATTCCGGCGTTGTTCACCAGCAAATCCGCTCGCCCGTAGAGGTCGAACACACGCTGCGCGAACCGTTCGACCACGGCTTCATCGGTAACATCGCCGGCGAACCCCATCGCCTCGCCGCCGCGCGCCTGGATCGCGCTTACCGTCGCTGCCGGCTGACGGAGATCTATGACCGCAATCCGAAATCCCCGCTCCGAAAGCAGTACCGCGGTGCGGCGGCCAATTCCCTGCGCCCCGCCCGTGATTACCGCTACGCGTTTGTGTCGAGACATCTGTCCCCTCATTGCAGGTCTGTGATCGACTTGCGAAAAATTAACTCCGCCAGTGCAGTTCCACCGGGCCACTCATGGGGTGTTTTGCCTCGCCATCCAGCCGCGCCTGCTTCAGCGCAAAGTACCACTTGGCCGGCTTGTCGGCATCATCGATCAACATGAGGCTGGGATTGTGCCTCAGCCCCTCGGCCTGCTGAATCATGGTCTCCTGATCCTGGCGCACAAACTTCGCGCCAAAAAACTTCGCGATCGGCGTGAAAAAGGGCAGGAAGTACAAAACATTCCACGCGGCGATCACGTCGATCCTGCAGGTTGAGCCGGTCACCGGCGTCACGGTCGTGAGGCTGGAAAACCATTTGTCGCCGCAGCGGATGATCTCCGTGCGCCGGTTGGGCAGAATGAAGTCGATGGTCGTCTCCACCGGCTGGCCGTAGACGCCGAGCAGCCGGTAGGGCGCGGAGTTGCCACTGGGCGCGTGCGCGCTCATGCGAAAGCCTTCGGGAATCGGCTCGAAGCGCTTGGTCTTCTCGCGGATGCTGGCGCGCGAGCGCCACCACCAAGCCTGGTGCACGAACGGCCCGTGCGCCGGGTCCATCAGTCCGATGATTCCGTGGTCCACGTTGCAGGGCAGGTCGGCGGAGAGATGAGCCCTGCGGTAGCGCGGACCAAATTTGACCAACTCCGGAACTGATCTGAGTTCACTGGTGTCGCTCCGTCGGCCTGATCCGGGGCTGGGCACATAAACCCACGCATGCCCGTCGCGCTCCTCGCAGGGAAATGCCGTCGCATAGATGCGCGTGGCGTCGAGCTTGTCCGCGCTGGTCAGCGAGGGGATCAGCTCGCACTGCCCGCTGCACGGCTCGAATTCCCATCCGTGATAGCGGCAAGTCACGCGCTTTCCATCGAACCATCCCACGCTCAGCGGAATACCGCGATGCGGGCAGCTATCGCGCAGCGCAAACAAGCGCCCACGCTCAAGGCGGCCCAGCACCAGCGGGAGGTCGAGCAACGTGGCCTTGGCCAGCTTGCCCGGCCGCAGCTTGTCGGTCCGCAGCGCCGGATACCAGTCGTCGTAGATCAGCGTGGCGGTCGGCCCCTGGATCGATGCGCCGGTCTCCGATGTGGTGCGGAAGGGCATTTCGGACTCACCATAGCACTCCCGCGCCACCGATGCCAGCCGCGCGGCTGGTCAAAGACGCAACCCATCGCGTCAGCCACGCCAATCAGGCCTCACTCTTTCGCTACAGCGTGTTTCACGAATGGCAGACGTATCGCAGTTGATATCCCCAGGGGTTAAAACCCCTTGTCTTTTCGGTCCTTTTCGGCACGACTGAAGTCGTGCCCTGACACTCGCCGCGGCGAGCGGGTTTATGAAGCAGGCTCTAATTCCTCCCCAGGCCGTCGTCCTTGTGGTAGTTCGGGTACGGCGGAATGGGAATCGCCGGAATGGGATTGGCTTTCAGCTCGTCCAGCACCAACTGCACGCCGGTCTCGAGCTGGCGGTCGTGCCCCTCGGCGTAATCCTTAGGCAGGTCTTCCACCGGCACATCCGGAGCGATGCCGTGATTCTCCACCTCCCAGTCGCCATGCAGCCCGTAGATGGCATAACGCGGCGCCATCACGTAACCGTTGTCGAGCAGCGGCGGGTAGCCGCCAATCCCCACCAGCCCGCCCCAGGTGCGCGTGCCCACCAGCTTTCCGATTCCGGCTTTTTTGAAGTACCACGGCATGGCATCGCCGCCGGAGCCGGAGTTCTGGTTGATGAGCATCACCTTGGGCCCGAAGATGGCGCCCTCGGGATCGTGAACGGGCTTGCCATCCCGCTCTATTGCGCCTGACAGCGGGAAGCGCTTCAGCACGTCGACGACGTAGTCGGCGATCAGCCCGCCCTCGTTGTAGCGCTCGTCGAGCACCAGGGCCTGCTTGTCGAGCTGCGAATAGAAATAGCGGTTGAAGTTGTTGTAGCCGGCGCCGCCTGTGTTGGGCATATACACATAGGCCACTTTGCCGCCGGAGAGCTCATCCACCTTGCGCCGGTTCGACTCGACCCAGTCGAGATTGCGCAGACCGTCTTCGTCGGGGATGGGAACGACCGTCACGTCGCGCGCATCTTTGCCATCGGGGCTCGCGCCTACATGCAGCACCGTCTGCTTGCCGGCGGTGCCTTCAAAGACGGAATACAGATTGTCGGCTGCGTGCAGCTCGCGGCCGTTTACCGCCAGCAGATATTCGCCCTGCTTCACATAAACGCCGGGCAACGTGAGCGGCGATGCCAGGCCCGGAGTCCAGTTCTGGCCGCCCAGGATTTTGGCGATGCGATAGCGCCCGTTTTCAACCGTGTAATCGGCGCCCAGCAGGCCGGTCTTCGGTTCGGTATCCGGGTGGTGGGGTCCGCCTACGAACATGTGGCCGATGTTGATCTCGCCCAGCATCTCCACGGAGAGATAGGTGAACTCATCGCGCGAGGCCAGACCGTCAAGATACGGTTTGTACTTCGCTTCGATCTTGGGGATGCTTAGGCCGTGCGTGTTGGGGTCGTAGAGGAAATCGCGCTCGATGCGCCATGTTTCGTGGTACATCTGCCGCCACTCCGCGCGCGGATCGACGGAGGTGACCAGGCCGCCCAGGTTCAGCGGCTTGCCGGGACTTCCCTCGCCGGGCTTCAGGTCGTCGACTGAGCTGATCGTCCACGTATCCTTATGGGCGTAGAGAACTTTGCTGCCATCCTGGGAGACGATGAACTCATCGACGTCGCTGAGCACCGACTCAGTCTTGCGCTTTTCCAGGGTGAATCGCCAGACAGCGCGGATGCCGGCGCCGCCGTCGTTCCCCGACGGGCGGCCAAAGGGCGAACCCTCGTCAAGGTAGATCACGCCCGTCTTGCCGGCGGCGATGCTGCCATAGTTTCTTGCCGGAATGGGCAGGGAAAGAATGCGGTTGCCGATGCCTTCAAGATCGATCGTCACCACAATCGGCTTTTTCTTGTCCTTGTCCTCTTTGTCCTTGTCGGATTTGTCCGCGTCCTTGTCGGCTGATTTGGAGTCGTCCTTCGCATCTTTCTTTTGGTCGTCGCCGGACTTCTTGGGCTCATCCTTCTTTTCGTCTTTCGTTTCGTCCTTGGCCTTCTCGTCGTCGCTTTCTGGTGGAACCGGCGAAGCGCCATCCTTGGCCAGCACCACTACGTAGGCTGCACTGGTTTGCGCGCGGTCCAACGAAGAAAGATCGATGCCCGCGTGCGACGGTCCGTCGTTGGTCGAGGCCAGGAAATAGAGGAACTTGCCGTTGGCGTCGAAGGCCGGATTGTAGGCATCGCTCATGCCGTCGGTCACTTGCGTGAACTTGTGCGTATCCATCGAGTAGAGAAAGATGGCGTGCACCTGGTTGTCGAGGTCGCGCTGGTAGGCGATCCATTTCGAGTCCGGCGACCACACCTCACCGAAATTGGCGCCGAAGCTGCCATAGACGGCTTTATCGATCAGCACCGGCTTGCCCGTGGGCACATCCACCACCCATAGGCGCATGTGCTTGTCGGCGTACGCAATGTGTTTGGAGTCGGGCGACCACGTAGGGCTATAGAAAAAGCTCGGATCGGGGCCGAGGTCGATCACCGTCGGCGGCTTGAATCCGGACTGGTCGTGCAGAAAGAGTTGGTACTCGCCGGAAGCGTCGGAGAAGTACGCGATGGTCTTGCCGTCCGGCGACCAGGAAGGGTCGCGCTCGGCAGTGCCCGGCGTGTTGGTCAGGTTGCGCGTGTCGCCCTTTTCCGCGGGAACGGTAAAGATCTCTCCGTGCGCATCAAACACCGCGCGGGCGCCGGTCGGCGAAAGGTCCGCATTTTGGATCTCATCCGGCGGAATCGTAGCCAGGTGCGGCACCAGCCCAGTGAGATCGCCGTGAATCTGAATCGAGACGGCGTGATCGGCACTGGTTGCGGTGTCGACAAGGTGAATGGAGCCGAACTGCTCGTAAACCAGCCCGCCCGGCCCGGCCTGAACCGATTTGAGGTCGTAGCTCTTGTTTGGCTCAAGCTGGCTCACCTGCTTCGATCCCACGTCATAACGAAACAGTGAAACCGGCCCGTTGCGGTCGGAGAGGAAATAGACTTGGTCGCCTACCCAGACCGGATCCGAGTCGTTGGAGTTGTCGCGCGGCACCTTGACAAGGTCCATCGTCTTCAGGTTGACAATCCAGATCGGCGTGGTCTGGCCGCCGTGGTACTGCTTCCATGCCGGCTCCCATTTCGTGATCGGCTCGTAAGCGATGGATTGCCCATCCGGCGAGAACGAGCCCTGGAAGCCTGCGGGCAGCGGCAGCGGCTCGGGCGTGCCGGAGCCGTCGGCAGGCACGCGAAAGAGCCGCAGATAATGGCGGAAGCTGGCCTCGCCGCTGGCGATCAGCACGTCTTTCCCGTCCGGCGACCAGCCCACCACGCGGCTGCCGTCCGGGTGCCAGGTGATACGCCGCGGAATCCCGCCTGACGACGCCATCACATACACGTCATAGCTGCCGTGCAAATGCGCGGTGTACGCGATCTGGCTGCCGTCCGGCGAGTAAAACGGGCCGACGACCACGGCGCCCACCGCGGTCAGCCGCTCGGCATCGCCACCTTGCCGGCTCACCGTCCAGATATCGTCGGCGAAACGGAAGGCGATCTTGTCCTGGCTGAGCGAAGGGTTTTGCAGCAGCAGCGGCGGTTGAGACGAGCTGGTTTGCGCAGACGCAGGGGCAGGCAACACAGCGGCGAGCGCGCCGACAACAAGCGCCAGCCGGAAGAAAGTACGGATCATTCATCCTCCGGAGGGTGGGGGGAACACCCAAAGGTAAATTCGCTAATCGATACAACTTGTGTGCTTTTGTATCCTACGCCCTCGGCGTTGGTAAAGCGCCGGACGAAACTGCAGTGAAGTGACCGGGCCCGGATACTCGTGACAAAGAAACCGTCCGTCCCCGCAAATTGTTCGGTTTTCTGGCAATCGCTCCGTCGATTCGAGCGTCTAAAACCGCGTAGCGCATTCCGCGCGATCTCGAGTTGGGCATGACCTTCCCGCGTCTTCACATCTTCGCCGCCGCTGCGGTCTGCGCCTCTTCATGGATCGTTTTTGCGCAGGAGAGCGCCATCACGACCGAGACGAAGGCAACGCCGGACGAGATCCGGCAGTGGCTCGAAAGCGGCGACCCGCGGCTGATCGCGTGGGGCGCATACTTCGCCGGCCAGGATAAGGTCAACTCCGCGCTCGCGCCGATGCTGGAGCTTGTCGATGACTGGCAAACGCCGGTTAATGCGGGCGATGCTGCCGCGCACGAGCGGCAGGACGCCATGGCCGCAGTGCTCGACGCGCTCATCCTGCGCAACATCTCAGTCCCTCCTGAAAGCCTGCTCGCCGTTGGCGACTCGTTTCCGGCACAGTCGGCAATCCTAGCCTCCCGCCTGCCCATCGGCGAAGCGACACCGCTGCTCCAAAACTGGTACCGGGAACGCAATGAGGGCAAGCAGCCCAGGCTGGCCCGGCTCGCCGCCATGATGCTGGCCAAATCGCCGCCGCCAGGCTTTGCCGCCAGCGTTCTGGCGGAAACGGAAGATCATGTGCAAGTCACGGTGGTCGATCCCGGAACCGGGTTCGGCAGTGGCGGCGGAATCTGCTACGGCTTAGGCGGCGGCATTCCTCACCGTCCCGGATGGCCATTCATCTATCGCTACGCCCTCGAAGAAAACAGCCAGCAGATCGGTCATCCGTTGCTCATCGAAGCCGGCGGCGACCGAATTACTTACGATCGCACCTTGGAGGGCGGAGAGGCGTTCTTCCAAGTTCGCTCGCTCGACGATGAAACGCGGCAACACCTCTTGCTCGAAATGCTCGGCGGCAACCGCACAGCATTGCAGTGGGCCACGCAGCAGCAGATTTCGCTCGAATGGGAAGGCCCGGCTAATTTTCTCACCGATCTGAGAAATATTGTCAACGAGGAGGAATCGAAGCTGCGCGACACGGTCGAAGAATTCACCGACATGGGCCTGCTGTCACCGGATGAGGCCGCGCGTATCCGGCCCAGGCTTTCTGTGCTGGTCTTCGACTCCCGGGAGTCAAAAGAAGCTCCGCTGCCCGACTTCGAATACAGCGATCTCCACACGTCCGTCTGGCTCGAACCGGCTCTGGGCCAGGAAAAGACAGAATAGGGACGGCACAAATGCGGCGGCGAGGCTGAATCCAACCCACGATTGCGGTTAGATGAAGGATTCTTTCACCCAACTCACGTTCGCGTTCAATTTGAACCTGCTCCCGGGCCTCTTCCCGATCAATACCCTTAGCAGCTTTTCACCACGATCCTGTTAGGATGGCTAGCTGTATCCGGAGGCCGAATGAAAAAAACCTGTGCAATTGCCTGTCTTTGCATCTTCAGTTTTGCTGCAGCGTGGGGTCAGCCGCCCGCCAGCGCAACGCAGAAGTGCCGTGATCTGGCGAGCCTCAAGCTTCCGCATACCGATGTGATCGAGGCAGATGTGACAGAAGCCGGCCAGATGGCCGCGCCTCAGGGCGACGAAAAAGACCTTTTGTTTGGAAAACTGCCGGCGTTTTGTCATGTCCAGGCCGAGTCCCACCCGAGCGCCGATTCGAAGATCAAGATCGATGTGCGGCTGCCGGTCGATGGGTGGAACGGAAAGTTCCTTGGCGTGGGCAACGGTGGATTTGCCGGCCAGATCGACTATCGCCGCATGGCTCGCGATCTTCTTTCCGGTTACGCCACCGCTGGAACCGACACCGGCCACACCGGCTCTGGGATCGATGCCACGTGGGCGCTCGGCCATCCGGAAAAGATCGCCGACTTTGGCTACCGCGCCGTCCACGAGATGACTCTCACCGGCGAGGCGATCGCGCAGGCGTATTACGGCCGCGCAGCAAGTCACAGATACTTTGCCTCCTGCTCCGACGGCGGACGCGAGGCGCTGATGGAGGCGCAGCGCTTCCCCACGGACTACGACGGAATCCTGGCCGGCGCGCCTGCCTACAACTGGACCGACCTGCTCACGGATTTTCTCTACACCGTGCAAGTCCTGCAAAAGGATCCCGCCAGCTATATTCCCGCCGCCAAGCTGCCCGTCATCGGCAAGGCGGTACTGGCGCAATGCAGTCCGGGCAGTACCACCGGCTTCCTGGATGACCCACGCCAGTGCCATTTCGATCCTTCAACTCTTCAATGCGCTGCCGCAGAGAACGACAAATGTCTCACCGCGCCGCAGGTGACCGCATTGAAGGCGCTCTATGCCGGGCCGCCGATCAAAGATGGCAAAACAGTCAACCACGGCTGGCTGCCGGGCGCGGAGCTGGGACAGAACGGCTGGGCGGGGTGGATTACCGGTCCCGCTCCTTCGCACAGCGCAATCTGGGCGTTTGCCACCGGCTATCTCGCCAATATGGTTTACGGCAAAACCGACCTCGACGTGGAGACGCTCAACCTCGAAGACGCTCTCAAGGCCGCCGAATCCACAACCGGCAGCGTGCTCGACGCGGTGAACCCGGACCTGAGTGCGTTCAGAGCGCATGGCGGCAAGCTGATCCTCTTCCACGGCTGGAACGATCCGGCGATTCCGGCGCCCGACACCGTCGACTACTTCGATCGAGTAGTGGCCGCAGCGGGCAAGCGCAAGGCCGATGGTTTTGTCCGCCTTTTCATGGTTCCCGGCATGCAGCACTGCGCCGGAGGTCCGGGGCCGGACAACTTTGGCCAGGGCGGCCCGGTGGAAGACCCGGCGTTCAACGATCCGGCCCACAGCATCTACAGCGCGCTGGAAAGCTGGGTCGAAACCGGTTCGGCGCCGGCGAAGGTGGTTGCGCGCAAGGTCGAAGACGAGAACGGAAAGCCCGCCGAACTCTTCTCGCGGCCTCTTTGTCCCTATCCGCAAGCGGCCACCTACTCGGGATCGGGCGACCGGAACAGCGCCGCGAGTTACATTTGCGCGGCTCCGAAATAAGCCCATCCGCACGCCCGGCCCGCCGGATAAACGCCGCGCCTCCCCGTTCCGGAACTCCCCCCACCCTCCCTGCGTATCTCATCCTGAACGAGTTCTGAACGAGCGGATCCGGACGAGCGGATCCGGGGCGATCGGAATAGTCCGCCGCCGGGTGCAGGTCGATTTCGCAGCACTTCGCGGCTCAAACCGTCCCGGCTCCGTCCAACGAATACCGGCTGCAATTGCGTACACTGTTGACTAACCTTCAGGAACCGGCTTCCCCTCGCCGCGGAAAAGGACCCTGCCAACAAGCGGTTGTCAAACCAGCGGACGTAAGGACCGAAGGATCGAGGCCATCAATTCCATGCCCTTTGCCGAGGCATTCAAACTCGCGCTGCAGTCGCTGTGGGCCAACAAGCTGCGCACCGTTCTCACGCTCATCGGGGTGGTCATGGGCGTGGCCTCGGTCATCATGGTCATCACGCTGGTGCAGGGCGCCAACCGATACGTGGCCACCAAGCTCTCCGGCTACGGCGCGGACGTCTTCACCGTCTCGCGCATGTCGAGCGTCATCTTCTCGGCCGACGAGTACTTCAAGTTCCAGAAGCGCAAGATCGTGCGCATGGAAGACTACGACGCGGTGAGGGACGGTTGCATCGAGTGCACCGAGGTGGGCGGGTTCCTCTTCAAGTCCACCAACGTGGTCTACAACGGCCACTCCAGCAATAACACCCAGGTGCGCGGATACACCTGGACCATGCTTTCGCTGAACAACGTCGACATCGCCATCGGCCGCGGTTTTACGCCGGCCGACGAAGACCACGCCACGCACAACGCCATCGTAGGCTACGACATCGTCGATAACCTGATCGGCGAGGGCGACCCGATCGGCAGGGAGATTCGCGTCGACGGGATTCCCTACACCATCATCGGCGTAGGCGACCGCCAGGGCAAAACGCTGGGCCAGTCGCAGGACAACTGGGTTGCGGTGCCCATCACCACCTACCAGCAAACCTACGGCTACAACGACTCGGTTGACATTTATGCCCGCGCCGCGGGCAACGCCGCAACCATGGAGCGCGCGCAGGACGAGGTTCGCGTGATCATGCGCACGCGGCGCCACGACGCACCCGGTTCGCCCGACGACTTCGAGCTCGAAACCAACGACACCTTCCTCGACATCTGGAAGCAGATCTCGAGCCTGTTCGCTACGGTGGTGCTGGGCCTGGCGTCGGTTGCCCTGGTCGTGGGCGGCGTGGTCATCATGAATATCATGCTGGTCAGCGTCACCGAGCGAACCCGCGAGATCGGCGTCCGCAAAGCGCTCGGCGCCAGGCAGCGCGACGTGCTGCTGCAATTCCTGATTGAAAGCGCCACCATGGCGGTGACCGGCGGAGCCATCGGCGTGCTGTGCGGCGTAGGCGTCGGCAAGCTGATCACCGCTATCGTAGGCTTCCCCACCAGCGTCCCTGTCTGGGCTGTGCTTTTGGGACTGTTCCTGGCCGGCGCAGTGGGCATCTTCTTCGGTGTTTACCCCGCCAGCAAAGCCGCCAAGCTGGACCCGGTAGTGGCGTTGAGGTCGGAGATGTAATACGAAAGGGGTCAGGGATCAGTGGTCAGGGATCAGGCGAAGCAAATGAGTAAAGCGCCAATGGTGCAATCATTTCGAGACTTGATCGTCTGACAGCGATCGATTCAACTGGCAGTTGCGGTCTATCGGTTGACGCAAGGATTTCCTCGCGAAGAGACTTATGGTCTTAGCAGTCAGATGAGAAGGGCTGCGGTTTCCATCTCGAGCAACATAGCAGAAGGCCATGGTAGGTTAAGCTCGGGTGAGTACAAGCAGTTCCTTGGTATGTCACGAGGCTCGAATTTTGAAGTGCAGACCCAGCTCGAGATTGCTCGGGCGCTGGGTATTGGCGATCCGAAGTTGGTCGATGACGCGGAAGGATTGTCGCACGAAGTTGGAAAGATGATTTACGGAATTCTCGAATCGTTGAAGGATTAGCTGAAGCGGTCTGACCCCTGACCCCTGCCCCCTGATCCCTCAGGAGCATTTATGGCCCACGGACAAGCCGGCGAATCCATCAAGATGGCCCTCGACACGCTGAGAGCCAATAAGCTGCGCTCGGGATTGACCATCCTGGGCATCGTCATCGGTGTCACCGCCGTGATCACCATCTCCTCGGTCATCGACGGCGTGAATAACCGCGTTTCGGCCTGGGTAAGCTCGCTCGGATCGAACGTGATCTGGGTCTTTCACATGCCGGTGATCGGCGTGCGTCCCACGGCGGAGATGCTGGCGCGCAAAAAGCTGACCATCGACGACGTGATGGCCATGCGAAATCTGCCGCACGTGGTGGCTGCCGACGGCGGATTCCAGCATGTGAAGTCGCAATTCCGCGTGGGCGACGTATCGGTGAAGTACAACGGCAAGAAAGTCGCGGGAACGGTCTTGCAGGGCGACACCTCAGAGGTAGGCGAGGTGGCCGAGATGACTCTGCTTGAGGGGCGGCTGTTTACCGACGAAGAAGACCACCGCGGCGCGCACGTTGTAGTTCTGGGCCACGATACCTGGGAAGAGCTCTTTGGCGACCAGCCCGCGGTGGGCAAAGATGTTGCGATCGAGTCGGGCCTTTACACCGTGATTGGCGTGCTCGACAAACGCAAGCAGCCCTTCGGCGGCGGCAAGAATCCCGACGACAACTCGGTTTTCTTTCCCCTGGGCACCTTCCACAACCTTCACCCGGAAGACAAGGACATGTGGGTGAGCGTGAAGTACGACGACCCCAAAAACAAGGCGCTGGTGCAGGAGGAGATTCGCGAGCTGCTGCGCATCCGCCGCCGGGTGCCGGTGCAAAAGGACGATGACTTCGAGATCTTCGGGCCCGACTCGCTCTCCAAGCTCTGGGGCCAGCTCACCGGCGGCCTCGTGCTCTTCATGATCGCCGTCTCGAGTGTCGGCCTATTGGTGGGCGGCGTGGGCGTAATGAACATCATGCTCGTCAGCGTGACCGAGCGCACCCGCGAGATTGGTGTGCGCAAGGCCATCGGCGCCACCAAGCGAACGATCCTGACTCAATTCACCACTGAGGCGGTTACGCTCTGCGCCGTAGGCGGAGTCATGGGCATCCTCGTCGGAGCCTTGCTTACATGGATCATCTATCTACTCCCCATCGGCCTTCCCGCCACGCTCTCCACCATGTGGGTTCTGATTGGACTCACCGTTTCCTGCGCAATTGGACTACTGTTCGGCATCTACCCCGCGTGGAAAGCGTCCACACTCGACCCGATCGAAGCGCTAAGGTACGAGTAACAGGCCGGATCGGTCTGAGGCCGAGTGCCGGAGCCGCAGAACACGCCCGGCAGTACAATCGAGAGAATGGCTTTTCCCACCACCCGCATGCGGCGACTGCGACGCACCGAGCCGCTGCGGGCGCTGGTGCGCGAAACCACTATTGAACCGGGCGACCTGATTTATCCCTTGTTTCTCTGCCCCGGCGAAGGCGTCCGCCGCGAAGTCGGCTCCATGCCCGGCGTCTTCAATCTCTCCGCCGATGAGGCTGTGCGCGAAGCTGAAGAGGCCGCGCGGCTCGGCCTGGGCGGCCTGCTGCTCTTCGGCTTGCCGGAAGAAAAAGACGAGCAGGCCACTGGCGCATGGACTGACGACGGCATAGTACAGCAGGGCCTGCGCGCGCTCAAGGCGAGCGATGCCTCAAAAAAGCTCGTCCTCATCGCCGACGTTTGCCTGTGCGAGTACACCAGCCACGGCCACTGCGGCACAGTCGTCGCAACGCCCGACGGCTTTGAAGTTGCAAACGATCCGTCTCTCGATCTCCTCGCCCGCACGGCTGCGAGCCTGGCCCGCGCCGGCGCCGACATTGTCGCCCCCAGCGACATGATGGACGGCCGCGTAGCCGCCATCCGCGCCGCCCTTGATGAGGAGGGCCGCACCGAAGTTCCCATCCTCAGCTATGCTTCCAAGTTTGCCTCGGCGTTTTACGGGCCCTTCCGCGAGGCGGCCGACTCCGCACCCCAGTTCGGCGACCGCAAAACCTATCAGATGGATGGCGCCAACCTGCGCGAAGCCATGCGCGAGATCGAACTCGACATCGAAGAAGGCGCCGACATGATCCTGATGAAACCGGCCATGCCTTACCTCGACGTCATCCGCGCCGCGCGGGAGCGCTTTGACCTGCCCATGGGCGCCTACCAGGTTTCGGGCGAGTATTCGATGTTGCGGGCCGCGTTCGAGAAAGGCTGGCTCGACCCATCGCGCGCGATCCGCGAATCGCTGGTAGGCATCCGCCGCGCGGGAGCCGATTTCATTGTGACTTATTTCGCCAAAGAAGCGGCGAAGATTCTGGGCTGACTTCATGGCGTCTTAACAGCGCAGCTTGGGAGAAATACCGTGAGATTAGATTCATCTTTTTAATCCTCTTCGTCGGCGCCATTCCCTTTGCGATGGTTTTGTCATTCTTCAATCAGCTACTTCCCTCCGAAGACTATCGCGCCCTGCTCATTCCGTACTTCGCGCTTTGGGTGGTATATGCAATTCGACTCAGCGGATTCAGATGCCCGCGTTGCGGGAAACCTTTCTCGAGGACCTGGTGGTTTAGCACAGGCGGACTCAACCTCTACTGCCTTCACGGCGGCCTCAAGGAGTTCAACGATAGGTGTGAAGAGTCCGGGGGCGATTGCACCGGGTTGATTTGAGATGTCGTTGGAAGCCATGGCCCGGTGTGCGAATTGGCGGAAATCCACGCCAAACCGCTAATTTTTCTTGACCCTCCCGAAGTTCCGTGTAACCCTTGCGAAACATTCTGAATACAACCGGACCCGAAGTAGCGATGAAGCGAGATCGCATCGCTTGATCGACGAGAGGAAAGACCATGAATCGTCGAAACGGAATCATCACCCTGGGTGCCCTAAGTACACTCCTTCTTTGCGGATCGAACGCTCCCGTCGCTTGCAATGAGCAAATCGGCCCCAGCAGCGGCGAGGTCATCGGCGCCGCCGTCGGTATTGCGGCGGTCATTGCCGTCGGCACGGTCGTGCTGGTCGACGTTCATCAGTCCCACCACACCATAAAAGGCTGCGTCACCAGCGGTCCCAATGGCCTTGAGGTACTCAATGACAAAGACAAGAAAACCTATACCCTCACCGGAGTGACGGCAAACGTCAAAGTAGGAGACGTCATCCAGGTGCACGGCTCTAAGGAAAAGAAGGATAGCGCCGGCAACCGGGACTTCGTGGTAGAAAAGTTGGGCCGGGACTACGGCCAATGCAAGGTCGAGTCGGCGTCGGCGCCGGCCGCAGCAGGCACTGCGGGAGCGCCATAGCCCCGCAGCCTCGGTGCTCCTCTTCTCAGTCTAAAAACACAAATCGCTTTGAGTTGACGCGGTACTGTGGTTTTCTAAACACACCCGCCTATGCTCAAACAGCTCGAAAGCTATTTTGAATTCAGTCATCTGGGCACCAACTGGCGCACCGAGATCCTGGCCGGGGTGACCACCTTCCTGACCATGGCGTATATCGTCCTGGTCAACCCATCGATTCTGGCCGCGGCGGGCATGCCGCTTTCGGCAGTCACCGCGGCCACCTGCCTCTCCGCTGCGTTCGGCTCCATCCTCATGGGAATTGTGGCGCGATACCCCATCGCGCTTGCGCCGGGTATGGGGTTGAACGCGTACTTCACGTACACCGTTTGCCTCAAGATGCACATCCCGTGGCAGGTGGCGCTGGGCGCGGTGTTTCTTTCCGGCGTCATCTTCCTGGCCATTACCGCTGCCGGCATCCGGCAAATGATTCTGCGCTCCATTCCGCACGAGCTTTACGCAGCCGTAGCCAGCGGCATCGGCCTCTTCATCGCTTTCATCGGCTTTCGCAACGCGGGTCTGGTGGTCAGCGACCCGGCTACGCTGGTCGGCCTGGGCAACATCCGCAATCCCACGACCGCGCTGGCGCTCCTGGGGCTGATCGTGATGGTGGCGCTCGAAGTGAAGCGGGTACGCGGGTCCATTCTCATTGGCGTGCTCACAGTTACCGCCATTGCCTGGGCGTTCAGGCTGGTCCACTGGGCGCCGGCAGCGGGAGGCTTCGGCAGCCTGGCCCAGACGACCTTCAAGCTCAACATCGCCGGCGCCATGGGTAAGGGCCTGCTCGAGATCATTTTTGTTTTCTTCTTCGTCGATCTTTTCGACAACCTGGGCACGCTGGTCGCCGTGACCAAGCGCGCCGGCCTCATCGCCGCCGATCATTCCATCCCGCGACTAGACCGCATCCTGTTTGCCGACGCTACCGCAACCGTCTTCGGCTCGCTCACCGGAACGTCGACGGTGACCAGCTATGTTGAATCTACCGCCGGCGTGGCTGCCGGCGGGCGCAGCGGCGTGACCGCCATTGTGACCGGCCTCTTGTTTCTGGCGGCCATTGTCGCGGCGCCGTTTGTGAGCGTTGTGCCCCAGGCGGCGACGGCGCCCGCGCTGATCCTGGTGGGTTCGATGATGCTTTCGACCATCTCCGAAGTTCGCTGGAGCGATCCCCTCGCGGCGGTGCCGGCCTTCCTCACGCTGATCCTGATTCCGCTCACTTACTCGATCGCCAACGGGCTCGGCTTCGGGATTATCGCCTGGGCGGTGCTGCACCTGGCGACCGGCAAGCTGCGCAAACAGGACTGGCTGCTTTACGTGCTGGCGGCGCTGTTCCTGGCGCGCTTTGTGTACCTGGGAACGAGCTGAACGTGCATTGCCGGTTCTATGATTAGGTTCGAGGCCGATGCGACTCCCTCTTCCTCTTCGAATCTTCGTTGTCGTTGCGATGTGGGCCATTGCGGCACTGGCCCGCGGAGACGATACGTATCGCGTGGTCCACGCCTATCCGCACGATCAGCGGGCGTTCACGCAGGGACTGATCTATCTCGACGGCCATCTCTACGAGAGCACCGGCTTGAAAGGCCAGTCCTCGCTGCGCATGGAAGACCTCGACTCCGGAAAGATCCTGCAGTATGCCGACATGCCGGAGCAGTACTTCGGCGAAGGCCTCACCAACTGGGGCAGTACCCTGATTCAGCTCACCTGGCAGAGCCACAACGCGTTTGTCTACGACCGCTTCAGCTTTCGCGTGCTGCGCACCTTTCAATATTCCGGCGAGGGATGGGGGCTTACCCAGGATGACAAGGATTTGATCCTCAGCGACGGCACGGCCACGCTGCGCTTTCTCGATCCGGCGACCTTCCGCGAGGTGCGCCGCATTACCGTCAAATCGAACGGCGTCCCGGTCACGAAGCTCAACGAGCTCGAGTACATTCACGATGAAATCTACGCCAACATCTGGTATTCCGATCGCATCGCGCGCATCTCTCCCCGGACTGGCGCGGTGCTGGGATGGATCGATCTGAGCGGGCTGCTCGCGCCCGATGAGCGCACCGACCCCGGTGCGGTGCTGAACGGCATCGCCTATGACGCGCAGCACGACCGGCTCTTCGTCACCGGCAAACTGTGGCCCAAGCTGTTCGAGATCAAGGTCGTTCCCGAAGCGCGAGGCAGTCGTGCGGGGTCGCGCACGCGATGAGAGCTTTTAATTCATGAACTTGAAATGAGGTGCAGTCTCGGTCGCAGCTAGAATGAAGCTGCCGGAACATTCGAACCGATTGCATTCTCCCTCTTCCGATCGACTCCCTGCTCACGACTGTTTTGGAGATTTCCCTCCAGGGGCTTTCGACTGCATGGAAGCTGCGCACCAATTGAAGACGCGCCGATTCGAGCCGTCGCGCCAGTAGCCGTACCTTTCGCCGCGAGTGCGCGCTTTTTCACATGACTAAAGTCATCGGGCAAAAACTTAACTTCTGCTAAACTACGTTGCAGAGCGCGGTCCAACCACGAAATTCGGTCACCCAACCCAAGCTTGTCAATCCCCTGGGGCGCCTAAAGTTGCCGGCGCCTTTGCATGCCTTGGAGAATCGATGATTTGTCCTCGATGCGGATCATCGAGCGTACGGCTTTCTCGCATGCGTGCGTCCGATCTGAGCCGGTTGCTGCTGCTACAGCGGCCGATTCGCTGCCACGTATGCCTGCACCGGAGCTATGTGAACATTCTTCTGGCTCTGGCGCTGCGGGGAAAGAATCCGGGCACGCCGCGCGTGCAGCCTTAGCAGCCTGTGGTGAAAGTCTCGATACCTGCGCGAAAGAATTGTGAGGTATCCACAGGAGTCATTCGTAGGATGAGTTCATGGCGATGGGAACGCGCAAGGGTCGCGAGCGGCAAGAGGATTT
>JBAUBR010000004.1:0-11702 GCA_049676965.1 Occallatibacter sp. | reverse complement strand
CCGACTCAGCTCCTTGCTGCTCAATCCTGTTCGCCCCAATCTGCCCCCTCATTCAAACCCAGAGGCAATCTAAAAGGGGGCATTTCTATCGAGCGTCCAAGGGGACATTTCTAATGAGCGTCAACATCGCCAGCCGCTTACGGTAGTGGGTTAGACGGTAGCGGGTTAGTTTGAAGGGTACGGGCTTCAGCCCGTACATCAATGCCCCTGAAATGAAGAGCGGGCTTTAGCCCCTGAGGCGGTGTTTCTTCAACCTGACCCACCACCCCGCTTACGGGCTGCTGCTTTGCGCACATTGCTATGCTGGCAAAGCTACGCGGCCATTCGGGATAATGAAGCGAAAAGGGGTGATCCTTCAATGATCGAGAACCGCTCCGTTCCGCCCGGACCCGTAATCCCGTTCCTTTACTACGAAGATGTTCCCCGCGCCATCGAGTGGTTGTGCGGCGCCTTCGGCTTCAGCGAGCGCTTGCGTACGCCGCCCGAGCCCGACGGCAGCATCCACCTGGCTCAGCTCAACGCGGGCGAAGGCAGCGTAATGCTCAGAACCCTGGGACCTGGCGAGGCCTCGCGCCCCGGCCGGCCGCCTCAGTCCATCCTGGTTCGCATTGAGGACGCCGACGCCCACTGCAAGCGCGCCCGCGCTTATGGTGCGCGCATCCTGGGCGAGCCGCGAAGCGCCGAGTTTGGCGAACGGCAATACAGCGTCGAAGATCTCGCCGGCCATCGGTGGACTTTCTCGCAGACAATCGCCGACGTCGATCCGCACGACTGGGGCGCGGAAGTGAAGCAGCTTTCTTAGCGGAGCGCCCCGGATGGCTCGCGCAATCAATTAAGTTGTCATCCTGAGTACCCCTGGACTTCAAGTTGTCATCCTGAGTGGCCATGGACGAACTCCCGCGGAAGGATCTGAAAATGGTCACCGCGCGGACATGCTCCCGGAGGGAGCACGGAGAATAGCCAAGGATTCCGTCCGCCGCGGCGGACGGAATCCTGGGAAGCGAGCAATAAACAATGGTTAAGCCCCGGAGGGGCGTCCGAACCGCAATGCGTCTTCGTGAAGCGGGTCGTCCTGCTGGACGACGAATCGAAAGCCTGCCCTGAGCTTGTCGAAGCGGACCTGCAATTCGTAATTCCTACGTCAGGCCCGCTCCACCGCCAGCGCCACGGCGTTTCCGCCGCCCAGGCACAGCGCGGCAATGCCTTTTTGAGCGCCACGCTGCTGCATCGCGTAAAGCAGCGTAGTGAGCACGCGCGCGCCGCTGGCGCCGATGGGGTGACCGATGGCCACGGCGCCGCCATGCACATTCACCTTCGCCGGATCGAGCCCTAGATCGCGGATCACGGCCAAGGCCTGCACGCTGAATGCCTCGTTCAATTCATACAGATCGACTTCATCGAGCGACCACCCCGCGCGTTCCGCACACCGGCGCACCGCCTCGATCGGCGCCAGTCCAAACCACTCCGGCTCGCGGCCGCTCACAGCCTGCGCGCGAATCGCGGCCAGCGGCTTGATTCCCAATTCTCGAGCGTGCTCCGCGCTCATCACGACCACAGCCGCGGCTCCGTCATTCACGCCAGGTGAATTGCCCGCGGTCACCGTGCCGCCCTCCTGAAATGCGGGCTTGAGCCTGGCGAGAATCTCGACGGTTGTCTCCGGGCGAATCGCTTCATCGGCATTGAAAACGCGCGGCGCCGCTCCCTTCTTGGCTGGGGGAATCTCCACGGGTAGAATCTCGTCGCGAAAGAGTCCGTCGCGAGTGGCGGCGGCGGCGCGGCGATGCGACTCGGCGGCAAACGTGTCCTGCTCCTCGCGTGGAATGCCGTACTTCGCGGCGATCATCTCCGCGCCCACGCCCATGTGAAAATCCTTGTAAGCCTCCCACAAACCGTCGTGGACCATGGAGTCGATCAGCGTGCCGTCGCCCATTCGATACCCAGTGCGCGCCTGCGGTAGCAGATAAGGCGCATTGGTCATCGACTCCATGCCGCCGGCGACAAGGATGTCGGCATTGCCGGTTTGGATGGCCTGCGCGGCAAGGGCAACTGCGCGCAATCCGGAGCCGCAGACCTGATTGACGGTGAGCGCGGAAGACGTCGCCGGGATTCCGCCGTGAATGGCGGCCTGCCGCGCGGGCGCCTGCCCCAGTCCGGCGGCCAGCACACATCCCATGATGCATTCGTCGACCTGACTGGCCTCAATGCCGGCGCGGCGAATGGCCTCGCGCACCGCCAGCGCGCCCAGTTGCGGAGCGGAAAATGGCGCCAACGCCCCTTGAAACTTCCCCACCGGCGTCCGTACCGCCGAAACAATCACTGCTTCTTTCAAACGTGGTTCTCCCCCAGCCGACAAAAATCGCCGCTCGATATCAGTTTAGATTGCGATCGGTACGAGTCAGATTCTTCCCGCGGCGCGCAGGTCGTGAATCTCGGTGTCGTCGAAGATGCGCGAGCGGATGAGGAAGCGGAGGCCCTCGGGGCCTTCGAGCGAGAACATGCCGCCCCTGCCGGGCACCACGTCGATAATCAGTTGCGTGTGCTTCCAATATTCGAACTGGCTCTTGCTCATGTAGAAAGGCTCGCCATCGATCTCGCCTAACTGCACGTCCGAGTCGCCGACCATGAACTCGCCCCGCGGAAAACACATCGGGGAGCTGCCGTCACAGCAGCCACCCGACTGGTGGAACATCAGGAGCCCGTGTTTTTCGCGCAGCACGCGGATGAGGTGGATGGCGAGATCGGTGGCGAGGACTTGTTGGGGTAACTCGGCCATTTGAATGACCTTACTCAGAGGCTATTCTTCATTGAAACCGGCATGACTTTCATCGAGGTGCCCCATCCTTTCGCCTTTTTTCTGGCGAAAGGGTGGGAGACCACGAATCCCAAAAGTACGAAATCATACTGTCGCAGGACTAGAAGAAGCCGAGCTTCTTCGGGCTGTAACTTACCAGGATGTTCTTGGTCTGTTGATAGTGGTCGAGCATCATGGCGTGGGTTTCGCGCCCGATGCCCGATTGCTTGTAGCCGCCGAAGGCCGCGTGCGCCGGATAGGCGTGGTAGCAGTTGACCCACACGCGCCCCGCCTGGATGCCGCGCCCGAAGCGATAGCAGCGGTTGGCGTCGCGGCTCCAGACGCCTGCGCCCAGTCCGTAGAGCGTGTCGTTGGCGATGGCCAGCGCGTCGTCCTCGTTCTTGAAGGTGGTCACCGAGACGACCGGCCCGAAGATCTCCTCCTGGAAGATGCGCATGCGGTTGTGGCCTTTGAAGACGGTGGGCTGCACGTAGTAGCCGCCCTCGAGCTCCCCGCCCAGGTGCGCGCGAGCGCCGCCGGCCAGAACCTCCGCGCCTTCCTGCCTGCCGATGTCGAAATAGCTGAGGATCTTCTCAAGCTGCTCGCTCGAAGCCTGCGCGCCGATCATGGTACTGGGCTCCAACGGGTTGCCCTGCTTGATGGCCGCCACGCGCTTCAGTGCGCGCTCCATGAACTTGTCGTAGACGCTCTCCTGGATGAGCGCGCGGCTGGGGCACGTGCAAACCTCGCCCTGGTTGAGCGCGAACATCACAAAGCCCTCGATGGCCTTGTCGAAAAAGTCATCGTCTTCCTGCAGAACGTCGGCGAAAAAGATGTTCGGCGACTTGCCGCCGAGCTCGAGAGTTACCGGAATCAGGTTCTGGCTGGCGTACTGCATGATCAGCCGGCCGGTTGTGGTTTCGCCCGTGAATGCAATCTTGGCCACGCGCGAGCTCGAGGCCAGCGGCTTGCCGGCTTCGAGGCCGAATCCGTTCACAATGTTGAGCACGCCGGGAGGCAGCAGGTCGCCGCACAGCTCGGCCCACACCAGAATGCTGGCGGGGGTCTGCTCGGCGGGCTTGAGCACAACACAATTGCCCGCGGCCAGCGCCGGCGCGATTTTCCAGGTCGCCATCAGGATGGGGAAGTTCCAGGGAATGATCTGCCCCACTACGCCCAGCGGCTCATGGAAGTGATACGCCACCGTGTCGTGGTCGATCTCCGAGACGCTTCCCTCCTGGGCGCGGATGCAGCCTGCAAAATAGCGCCAGTGGTCGATGGCCAGCGGCAGGTCGGCCGCGGTGGATTCGCGAATCGGCTTGCCGTTGTCCCATGTTTCGGCCAGCGCCAGAATGTCGAGGTTGGCTTCCATGCGGTCGGCGATCTTGTTGAGGATGACCGCGCGGTGCGTGGGGCTGGTGTGGCCCCAGCTTTCGCGCGCGGCGTGGGCAGCGTCGAGCGCCAGGTCGATGTCCTTCGCGTTCGAGCGCGGAATCTCGCAAAAGGTCTTGCCCGTGACCGGGGTTACGTTCTCAAAGAACTGGCCGCTCGCGGGCTCAACCCACTTGCCGCCAATGTAGTTGCCATAGCGCGGACGAAAACTCACTTGGTCGCTGAGCTTGCCCGAATGTACTTGCGCGATTGTCGCCATATTGATTTCTCCTTCGAGAGGAAATGCCGTGCGGTGGCAGCCGATGAGCGGATTTCGATTCAACGGTGCAAAAACTCGACGATGCGAGGGGCCGAAAGGTTCGGCAAATTCGCCCGCATGCAAGCTGCCGCAGATAGAAATCGGAAAACCGCCAAGGGCCGCGGCGCAGGAATCATACACCCGCGCAGGCAGCGATGGGCAACATCGGCGTTGTGAAATTGCAAGCCGCTGAGGGCGCAGTGGTTGACGGAGGATGAAAGGCGACGGACCTGGATGCGGCCTTCATACCAGGGCCGATCGCGGGATGCTATGACGGCTTCGCGAGGTGCCTCAAACAGCCGCTTCAACGGCGATCGGCGCCGATCTACAGGCTGCCCGAACAGAGTATATGCTTGTAGGCTACTAAGCAGGTTCGCATGGCAAACGACGAAATAAAGAGAAGGAATCCGGGGAAAAGGTCGCCGCCATCGAGTGGAGAACCGCGGAAAACCGACGACGTGGTGACGATCGAGGCCGAGGTGAGATCGCTGGAGCTTGCCGATGGTGACGGCGCCGGAGAATATGTTCATCGCACCAATGGAGCGGACAAAGATACTCGGCAAACAGAGGGCGCCGCGCAGACCACCGCCCTCGACCTTACCCTGGAAACTGCCGGCGAAGAGCATCAGGCGCCGGCGCTTTCTTATCCGGTGGTCGGATTCGGCGCCTCGGCCGGCGGCCTGCAGGCGTTCAAGGAGATCCTGGAAAATCTCGACGCTCACACCGGAATGGCCTTCGTTCTGGTGACGCATCTGGCGCCCGACCAGCGCAGTTTTCTCTCCGAAATCGTAGAGCGCTACACGCAGATGCCCGTCCTTTCGGTCGAGGATGGCCAGCGCCCGCTGCCGAATCATCTTTACGTTCTGCTGCCCAACCAGGCGCTTACGCTCAGCGAAGGCGTTTTTCGCGTCGAGCTGCGCCCGGTCACCGACCGCGTTCCACGCACCATCGACAAGTTTTTCCATTCGCTCGCGACCGACCAGAAAAGCCACGCCATCGGAGTGGTGCTCTCGGGAGCGGATTCGGACGGTGCGCTGGGATTGAAGGCCATCAAGGGCGAGGGCGGCATCGCCCTGGTGCAGAGCCCGGACTCGGCCATGCACAGCGGCATGCCCCGCAGCTCCATCGCCGTAGACCATGTCGACCTGGTCATCCCGCCCGCCGAAATCGCTATCGAGCTCGGCCGCCTGGCGCACCAATTTACGCGTCCCGAAGTACGCTTGCTCGAAGAAGGCGCCGCCGCGCCGGACGACGAACAGTCGTTCCAAAAAATCCTTCTGCTGATCCGCAGCCTCTCCGGCCTAGACCTGCGTCAGTACAAGCCTGAGACCATCCGGCGGCGCATCGCCCGGCGCATGATCCTGCTGCGCATAGAGCGGCTTGCCGATTATTTCCGCTTTCTGCAGATACGCGGCGACGAGCTGCGCACTCTACACGAGGACGTTCTCATCAACGTAACGCGCTTCTTTCGCGATCCGGGTTTTTGGGAGTCGCTGCGAACCAACGTGTTGCCGGCGCTGTTTCAGGACCGCCCCGCGGAGAAGCCCCTCCGCATCTGGTGCGCCGGCTGTTCAACCGGTGAAGAGGCGTATTCGCTCGCCATCCTGATGCTCGAGTATCTGTCGCAGCACAACCTCGATACTCCCCTGCAGATCTTCGGCACCGATGCCGGCGACCAATCCATCGAGACGGCGCGCATTGCGATTTATCCGGAAACGCTGGCCAGCGAAATCTCTCCCGAGCGCCTGCGCCGGTACTTTCTCAAGGCGGACCACGGCTACCAGGTATCGAAGCGCGTGCGCGATGCCTGCATCTTCGCGCGGCAGAACCTGTGCGGCGATCCGCCCTTTTCGCATATCGATATCCTGAGTTGCCGCAACGTGATGATCTACTTCAACCAGGCCTTGCAGCGCCAGGTGATGCTCACCTTCCACTATGCGCTCGAGCCTGGCGGATACATCCTGCTGGGCATGTCGGAGGGTCTGCGCGATTACAGCGAGGTCTTTTCGACCGTCGATCGCAAGCACAAGATCTACATGAAGACCGGCGCCAGCCTGCCCATCAGTTACGAGCCTCCGCGAAGCTATTCAATCGCGCGGCAAGGCAGCGTCACGCGCGCCACATTCGCCGAAATGGAGGGCCACCTTTGGCCGGAGCTGGAGTTGCAGCGCGCCGCCGACCGCATCGTGCTGGCGCGCTTCGGACCGCCGGGGCTTATTGTCGACGACCACATGAATGTGCTCCAGGCGCGCGGGCAGACTTCTCAATTCCTCGAAATCACTCCCGGCGCCGTGAACTGGAACCTGCTGCGCGTGCTGCGCGGAGGCATTGCCAATGAGGTGAGAACGGCAACCGAGCGCGCCATCCGCGAGAACCTGCCGGGTTCGGCGATGGCCACGCTGCTGGATGACGAGAATCGCCTGCAGCACCTGCAGATTGACGTCTTGCCCATCACCAGCGCGGCGGCGCGTCCGCGATGTTTTCTCATCCTTCTTCAGATCATGAAACCGGCAGCGGACGGCAAAGCGCCGGAGCTGCCCCCGCCCCTGCAGCTGACGGTCGGCGAAAAAGAACGTCTGCTGGCGCAGTTGCGCCAGGACCTCGCCTCGACGCGCTTCCATCTGCAGTCGCTGGTGGAAGAGCGCGACGCCCGCAACCAGGAGCTGGTTTCGGCCAATGAGGAGATCCAGTCCGCTAACGAGGAGCTGCAGAGCACCAACGAAGAACTGGAAACGACCAAGGAGGAGCTGCAGAGCGCCAACGAAGAGCTGCAGACGGTCAACGACGAGCTGCAGCAACGCAACAGCGTGCTCACGCAGACAGGTAACGACCTGACCAACCTGCTCAACAGCGTCAATATCCCGCTGCTCATGCTCACCAGCTCGCTGCAAATTCGCCAGTTCACGCCGCCCATGCAGCGGCTGCTCAACGTGCGCGCGTCGGATATCGGCCGCTCCATCAGCGAAATCCGGCTGCAGCTCAGCATCGAGAATATCGAACCTGTCCTTACCGAGGTGCTGGAGACCCTGGGCACGCGCGAGCTCGAGGTGCAGGACCGCGAGGGCCGCTGGCACCTGCTGCGCGTGAGGCCCTACCGCACTTTGGACAACAAGATCGAGGGGCTGGTGGTGGTGTTGATGGACATCGACCAGCTTCGCCGCAGCCAGCAGTATCTGGTGGATGCGCGCGATTTTGCCCGATCGGTGGTGGAGAGCGTACCGGTCCCGATCGTCGTCCTCAACCAGGACCTCACCATTCGCACCGTGAATACGGCCTTTCGGGACTTGACGCAGATGCCGTTAAAGGAGCTGGATGGCCGGTCGCTGCCCGATCTGGTGAGCCTCATTTGGGGCGTCGACGGCTTCCGCGACCGGCTGAACTACCTGTTGCAGGCGCCGGTCGGAGCGGCGATCGAGTTCGAGCACGTGTCGACTACCTCGCAGCAGAAGACGCTGCTCATCAAGGCGCTGGCGCTTTCCACCGACGGCAACCGCGTGCTCCTGCTGATGGTCGAAGACATCACGATGCGCCGCGAAGCGGAGCAGTTGATATCCGCGCAAAAGACGGCTCTTGAAGGCGAGATCGCAGTGGCGGCACGCAACCTGACCCGCACCCAGGCAGAGGCGCGCGGGCTCACCGCGCACCTGTTCACTGCGCAGGAGGAGGAGCGCCAGCACGTCGCCCGGGAGCTGCACGACGACATCAGCCAGCGCCTCAGCCTGCTGGAGATGCTGCTTCACCAGGTGGCCGCCGACGAATGCTCGGACGAGGACCGGAACCGCATTCAAACTGCCCGCGCGCAGGCGGAGTCGCTCAATACCGACGTACGCCAGATCTCGCACCGGTTGCATCCCGCAATCCTCAACGATCTCGGCCTTTCCGCGGCGCTGAAGGCGCTGGTGGAGGAGTTCGGCCAGCGCGAAGGAATGCCGGCGGGCTACCTGACGCAAAACCTGCCCGAGAGCTGGTCACACGAGGCTGCCACAGCCATCTACCGCATCGCCCAGGAAGCGCTGCGCAACGTTGCCAAGCACGCCGGCAAGACCCATGTGAAGGTGGTGCTTGCCGGGGTCGGGGACCGCCTGCAATTGCGCGTGATGGATTTTGGCCAGGGGTTCGATCAGGATGAAGAGAACCCGCCGCGGGGACTGGGAATGATCTCAATGGAAGAGCGCGCGCGTCTGGCCGGCGGCAGGTTCATCGTGCAGTCGGAGCTCGGCCAGGGCACAACAGTCACCGTGGACATTCCCCTGGATCGCTCTTCATAACGTGCCGTTGAAGGCTCCCGGAGGGAGCACGGAAAATAGCCCAGGATGGAGTCCGCCGCGGCGGACGGAATCCTGGGGAACCAGCGATCAATGAAGGTCAAGCCCCGGAGGGGCGGCCGAATCCTGACCGCGTTTTCGGCTTTCTCGCAACCTGCTGACCCGAGACAAATTAATTCCCCATCGAACCTTGCTCCGCTCGATTTCCGCATCTAAATTCCTCGCCGGAGACACGATGTCGACCCCCAAACGGCTTCTCATCGCCGACGACCACGGGCTGATGCTGGACGGCCTGAAGCGCCTCCTGGCCGGCGAATTCGACATCGTGGGCACCGCCTCCGATGGGCGAACCCTGGTGGCCGAGGCCGAACGCCTCAAACCCGACCTCATAGTCCTCGACGTCGCCATGCCCGAAATGAACGGCATTGAAGCCGCGCGCCGCCTGGGCAGGACGCTGCCTTCGGCAAAGCTGGTCTTCATCACCCAGCAGCTTGACCCTGCCTATCTGCATGCCGCCTTCGCCGCCGGCGCCATGGCTTACGTGGCCAAGCAGTCGGCGGCCACCGAACTCGTCGACGCCATCCACCTGGCTCTAAACGACCGCTATTACGTGACCCCGCTGGCGGGACCCGAAGCGGCAAAATCCGCCAGCCTCAATCCCCGGCGAAATCCAGCCGAAATGTTCGGCGCCAGCTTAACGCCGCGGCAGCGCGAGGTGCTGCAGATGGTGGCGGAAGGGAAATCCACCAAGGAAATCTCCGCGGCGCTGGGCATTTCCACCAAAACAGTCGAGTTCCACCGCAACAGCCTGATGGACGAGCTGGGCGTGCGCACCACCGCCGAACTCACCCGCTACGCCATCTCCCGCGGCATTGTTAACGCCTGAAACAGGAAACTGGTCGAACTCATTGCCACGCCTACCGGCCCACCCAGGGATCTGACCGTATGATCCTGTACCTACTCCGTGCCCCATCCCTTCGCCTTTTTTCTGGCGAAAGGGTGGGAGTCCACAGACCCCGAAAGCACAAAATCATGCGGTCGCCCACCTAGGGATTTCCCCAGTTACAAATCTCCAATCACCCCGGTTATCGTAGTGGGAGCGGTAAAAGAGGACGACACCTTCTTTTCCCCGATGCGCGGTAAAGGTGGGCTTCCTGGTAGTGAGCTGCGCCGATGTCGAGCGCGCTTGCCATGTGCTTGACTGCGGCCACGGAGCGGATCTGCCTCTGGTCGATCTTCATCTGCTTGGCGCTCCCGGACTCGAATTGGCATCGCAGGTCAGCGACAATCGACCCGCTAAGCCGGTCATCGTTCTCACTGGACCCGATACCGGCGATCACGCGCTTGGCTCTATTCTGATCCGCGGCTGGAAGTTCCTCCGCAAGCCGTTTCTGCTGCCCGACTTGCTCGGCCTGATTCAACCGGCCTTCGAACCTGGGCGAATCGAGCGGTCGCCGGAAAGGAACATCACGTCATGCCATACCGCCGAGGTAGTTCCGTTTCCCCCATCGAACCCATCGATTCACCGTGTTTCTCCAGCCTCATCGGGCCATGCGCAGAGCCCGCGCCGCCTCCGGAAAGCCGCCGGAACCGGGAGGTGAGTGCGACCAACCGCGTTCGCATCCTTTCAATCAGCGACGATGACGGTCTTCGGATGTCGCGCGAGCTTGTCCTCGAAAGCGATGGCTACGAACTCGAATCGCTTTCCAGCAATGGGCACCTTGCCGTCGCAAAGGTCCAATCGTTCGAAATTGCCATCGTCTGCCAGTCGGTCGACGGAGGCCGCGCAACCCGGTTAGCGGAGATGCTCCGCTGCTATAACCCGAGTATCCGCATTCTGCGGATCGGCCGGGACTCCTTCCAATTCGATCCCTACTATTATGATGTCGGCTGCGACGCCATAGCTGGTCCGCGCGCGCTCCTCAACGCCGTCAAATCCCTGCTTGACAAAAAGAATCCCGCCCGAGAATCGTAGGCCGCGGCGCGAACGACTCCGATGACTGCCTACTGGCTTCCCGTCGTAAACGTCGACGTGAACGCCGTCAGAGCTTCGCCCTCAAGGTCCGTGATACCGCTGGTGATTGCAACCGAATAGACGGTCGTCGTGGCAAGTGGCGCGTTCGGCGTGAACGTTGCAATCATGCCGGCGGCGTTGACGGTTACGGTCCCTGGAACCTGAGTTGAGCCGTTTGCGACTGTGATGGTCGATCCCGTGATCGTCAGCGGGTTCATGATCTTGTTGAATTGAATTTGGATCGTCGAGTTCGTTGCCACTCCAGTCGCACTGTTGTTGGGAGTAATTGAAGTTACGACCGGTTGAACGAAGTTCGGCACCGAGCCGGTGTTGAAGGTGGAGGTGAAGGGGGCGGTCATGGCGTTGCCGGCCAGGTCCGTGACCCCGGTTATGCCCAGGGTGTAGGCGGCGCCCGGGGCCAGGCCCTGGACGGGGGTCACCGTCATCAGCTGGTTGCCGGCGCTCAGCGTGGCGGTCACCGCCACCGGCGTGGAGCCGGCTTCGAGCGTCACCCCGCTCAGGCTCTCGGCGTCCACCGGCTCGCTGAACCCCACCACGATCTCCGCGTTCAGGGGCACCGAGCCCAGGCCGTTGGACGGGCTCACACCGGTCACCACCGGCGCCGTCGTCGAGGCCGCGAAGCCGGTGGTGAAGCTGAAGTTGTTCAGGTACCCGCAGCAGGCGGTGATCGCGTTGCCGGCCACGTCCGTCATCCCGTAGGAGGCGAAGTACACCGTATAGGTCCGCCCCGTGGCCAGCTCCGCCGCCGGCAGCAGGTACACCGTCTCCCCGTCGGGGCTCAGCGAGTAGCTCCCCGCCACCGCCTGGGCGAGCACCGTGTCGTAGAGCTCGAAGGTCCCCTGGCTCACCGTGGTCAGGTCCACCGGCGACGAGGCCTGGAGGCTCACGGCCGCGTTCACCGGCACCCCGGTCGCGTTGGCC
>JBAUBR010000003.1:0-23787 GCA_049676965.1 Occallatibacter sp. | reverse complement strand
TACCGGCCAGCAAGCCCGATTCAAAGCTGTACGGGCCGAGTTTTCGTTCTGACCAATGGATTTCTCGTTCAGGCAGTTAACTGCCGACCGGGCTGAAAACGGCCGGTTACACCACAGGCTGTTAGGGCAGGCCGTACGGGAATGTTATCCGGCGGATCCCCCCCAAGATCTTGCGGCGCAACTGCGAAGTTTCCTCCCGCTTTGCCGCCGCGTTGACGCTCTCCTTCAATCCTTCCACGGCGAAGTCGAAGAGTTCGATATTCCGGTGACTGAATCTAAGAACTCTCTAAATAAGTCGACGATTTGAAAGGGCACGACTTCAGTCGCGCTAGTCAGCGTCATTGCTGAAACCGGCAAACCAAAGGCATCTTGAGGAATTTAGTCAAATCGGCAAAGAGAGTTAAGGGAACCTCTGAATATGCCTACGAATTGAAGCCAGCATTCCCTCACGGGCTAAAGCCCCGTCCGTTTTGCTGGGTTTACGTACGGGCTGAAGCCCGTACCCTTCAAAACTTCGAGTTATTCAGAGCTTTCTAAGGTTGATTCACGCCGCATTGAAAGTAAGAACAATGGACCATTATGCGTGACGTTGATCCGCCAGCAGAGTTGCCGCACAGAATTGCTGGCCGGCGAATCGCTTGTCGGCAACTTTGGCGATGCTGTCAAGGACAGAACAAGGCATTCAGAAACCGCGGTAACTGCGGCCGCGCGGCATTCCGTATCTCAGATGCTTCCCGCTTCGAATTGCATTTAAGCGGCGGGCGCTGTCACGGCATTGTCGGAAATACTGCGGACTCTTAAGGGCCGCGGAGGTGGAGTTTTCTTGAGATAAAATCCACTCGGCAGTTACGGCTCGGGTCTACACCAATTCCGAAAATGCAATAGCCGATATCGCCGCACCCTCCATTGCGTTGCTTCCGTTTTGGTCGAAGATGAATGCGCGCCGATCCCGCGCATTCCGGCGATCGGCCATTCGGCCTCCGCTCGGTGCAAAACTTGCCGGCGTCAGTCGATTCACCCCAACAGAATGAGGTTATTTACACTGTCAGTCGAAACCTTAGTTGAAACCCCGTGGCGCTTCGATTGTTTGCGGGCACGGGTCGGAAGTGGTTGGACTGCCACATTTGAGTGAGATTTTCCATCTTTAGAACATCTGGGATGTCGTTGTGATCTGGAGCGGGAGACGGGGATCGAACCCGCAACCAACGGCTTGGGAAGCCGCTACTCTACCATTGAGCTACTCCCGCTTCGTAGGAAATTATACCCCGCAAGGCTTGTATCGTGTGTCCTGGGTTCGGAGAGCGCAAAGGCGATGCGGCGCTCATCGAAACCGGCCGTGCGGTTGTGTGAGGTCAGTCCGTTTGGTAGCTTGGCGTAGATGCTACCGGACGTGCCCGAACCACTGAGCAGAACCGTTGAGACGATTTACCGGTCTGAATCGGGCCGGATTCTGGCTACGCTGGTGCGACTGCTCGGCGATCTCGATCTCGCCGAAGAGGCAATGCACGAGGCCTTCGCCGCCGCATTGGACACATGGCCGCAGACCGGGATGCCGGACAAACCGCGCCCCTGGCTCATTTCAACCGCACGCTTCAAGGCAATTAACGGGATGCGCAGGCGAGCGCGATTCGATGCGGCACAAAGAGATCTCACGCTCTACTTTGAGACGCGCATCAACGATCAGTCTCGGGACGAAGAGATTGAAGACGATCGCCTCCGTCTCATCTTAACCTGCTGCCATCCCGCTCTGCCGCCGGAAGGACAGGTTGCGCTCACCCTGCGTGAAGTCTGCGGCCTCACGACAGAAGAGATCGCCCGGGCATTTCTTGTACCGCCGGCGACGCTCGCGCAGCGCATCGTGCGCGCAAAGGCCGTCATCCGCGATAAGTCTATTCCTTATCAGGTCCCCGCAGCGGAGGAATTACAGGCAAGATTGGGCGCCGTACTTCAGGTCGTCTATCTGGTCTTCAACGAGGGGTACTCGGCAGAAGCAACAGGATCCGAACTGAGCCGCGAGGCGATCCGTCTGGGCAGGCTGCTCCTCGACCTTCTTCCCGAACCCGAGGCGAAAGGCCTGCTCGGACTCATGTTACTGCAGGAGTCGCGCCGCGCCGCCCGAAGCTCTCCGGAAGGAGAGCTGATCTTGTTGGACCAGCAGGACCGCTCGTTGTGGAACAGAGGGCAGATCGCCGAAGGCATCTCACTCACCGAGAGTGCTCTTGCATCGCGCCGCTTTGGCTCGTACACACTGCAGGCCGCCATTGCGGCGGTTCATGCCGAGGCTTCCACCGCGGCGTCCACCGACTGGCGGCAGATCGCGGCGCTCTACGACCGGCTGCTTCGTATCCAGGCCTCTCCGGTCGTGGAACTCAACCGCGCCGTTGCAGTCGCCATGTACGAGGGGCCGGAGAAAGGCCTTCATCTCATCGATGGTTTACTCGAACGCAGGGAACTCGCCGACTACCATCTCGCTCACTCCGCCCGGGCGGAGTTGTGCCGCAGGCTTGGAACGCTTACGGAGGCGCGTGATTCCTATGAGAAGGCGCTGGCCCTGGTTCCGACACTGGTTCGGTGCGAGCCAGAGCGCCGGTTCCTCGCCGGGCGGCTGAGGGAGTTGCAATAAAAAATTGCTCTGCTGTCGATTTTCCCTGTGCCCGGCGACTATAGGTTGAACGAGCCGGCGCGCAAGATTCCGCTGCTGGCCGCCAACAAGAGAAGACGGGTGATGAAATACATCTGTTTGGGATACATCGAGCCAGGAAAATTCGAAGGGATGACCGAGGACGAGCGATACGCAGTGCTCGACGAATGCTTTGAGCACAATGACCATCTGCGCGCCAACGGACATCTTCTTGCCGAAGTAGCTCTTCAGCCTCCGGAGACCGCGTTGACCCTGTACTGGAAAAACGGCAAGGTCGTGACGACCGACGGTCCCTATGCGGAAACCAAGGAACAGGTCGGCGGCATTCAAATCCTTGAGGCGCGAGACCTCGATCACGCCATTCAGCTTATCTCACAGCTTCCAGGCTTTAAGTATGGACTTGGACCGGTTGAGATACGGCCGGCTGCGGATTTGAACGAAATGATGAAGGAGAGCGAGCAGCGGCGGCGAAAGCACATCGCGCGATAAATGCAGCGTTGGTCCGGAGCAAAAAGTCAGCACAAGAATCGGGGAGGAGAAACACAGATGTCAAAGGTTCGTGTCGCGGGTTTGGTGTTTCGTTGCGTGAATTGAAATAAGAAATCGGCCCTGCTGTCGATTTTGCCGGCGCTCGACAACTATAAGGCGAACCGCCCAGCATGCGAGTTCGCAACGCTAGTGGCCACGAGAGGAGACGTGCCATGAAATATATCTGTTTGGGATACGTCGAACCCGGAAGATTCCGGGGAATGACCGAGGAAGAGCAGCACGCGATGCTCGATGCGTGCTTCGATTACGACGATCATCTGCGCGCCAACGGGCACTTTGCCGCAGGAGAAGCTCTTCAGCCTCCGGAAACCGCATTGACCCTGTATTGGAAGAACGGAAAAGTCGCAACCACCGACGGTCCCTATGCGGAAACGAAAGAACAGCTCGGCGGCATTCTCGTGCTTGAGGCGCGGGACCTGAATCATGCCATTCAGCTCATCTCGCAGCATCCGGGCGTCAAGTATGGACCATGGGAGATACGGCCGGCTGCCGATTTGAACGAAATGGTGAAGGAGAGCGAGCAGCGCCGGCGAAAACACACCGCAGGCTAAATGCGGCTTCGGGCCGAGGCAAGAAACTCAACACAAGAATCGAGGAGGAAAGGGCACAGATGTCAAAGGTCCGTGTCGCGGGATTTGGAGTTTCGTTGGACGGTTTCAGCGCTGGAATCGAGCAGAGCCTGAACGACCCATTAGGCAAGCGGGGAGCCGAAATCTTTCAGTGGTTCTTTCACACCCAGTCCTTCTGCTCCATGCATGGGCGAGATGGGGGAACAATCGGCGACGTGGACGATCAATTCGCCCACCGGGCGATGGACAACTTTGGCGCGTTCATCCTCGGCCGCAACATGTTCGGTCCAGTGCGTGGCGAGTGGCCGGACAACTCATGGAAGGGCTGGTGGGGCGACAATCCGCCATACCATGCGCCGACCTTCGTTCTCACTCACTACGAACGTGAGCCTCTGGTCATGGAAGGCGGAACCACATTCTACTTTTTTGCCGGAGGAATCGAGGAGGCACTGGCGCTCGCTAAGAAGGCCGCAGGCGATCGAGACGTTAAGATCGGAGGCGGCGTGTCCACGGTGCGGCAGTATCTGATGGCTGGATTGATCGACTCCCTGCACCTCGCTGCGGTGCCGGTCCTCCTCGGTCAAGGAGAACGGCTGTTTGATGGTCTGGATCTGCGTGCGCTCGGATTTTCCGTAACGGATCGCAAGGCCTCGGAATACGCGACCCATCTGACGCTGGAGAGAATCTAACCTCGGAGTCGTCAGCGCAGCCTCACCCCGTGAAAATACCGCGCGATGAGGTCGGGTCTCGCGAAGCCGGCTGGTGTCCGGCGATCATGACAGCCAGCAATTCGACAGCGCTTATTACCGAAGGAACAAGCGGAATCGGCCTTGCAGCGAGGAAACCGGCTCAGCTTGGCACAAGCCTCAGACGCTAAAACCCTGCTGTTTCTGACGCCTCAGGTGTCAGGGCCGATACCCGGACCTGCCAGACGGCCCGCATTGGGGATTCGACGGACACTGCCTGGTGCCCCAGAACAAGGCGCATGCCAAACTTTCGTAACAATCTAGACGGGTTATCAAAGTTCTAATATCACATCAATAGATTGCAAAATCGGTTACCATCGCATTCTCTGGCATTGGTGTTCCGTCGAATCCGACCCGGTAGATCGTACCGGATCCGGGAGAGCAGTTGGCAGGCATTTCCAGCGCTTCCCGGATCCGCAAATCTCCCGGATCCGCGTAGGGTCCACGTCTTTGCCGGTTGAAGGATGGAGGAATGAACCGCGTACCACTTCGAGAAGACCCATTTAGCCGGGATTGGGCGCCCGCAAGGCAGGAACCGCAGAGCGGAGGCAACACCCTGAATTCAGGTTCTTCATCATCTAGTCTCGAATCCAATACCACCGACTCCGCTGGGGCCAAACTCCTGTCGGTCGCATTGATCTGCCCGAACGAGCGGCGGCGCTGGGATGTTTCCAGCGTTCTTGCCGATTGCCGTGGAGTCACAGTCCGTGAGTTTTCTTCCTATCCAACGGCGCTTGACGACGTACCGCGGCTGCTGGAGCGATATTTCGACGTCATCGTTGTTGACCTGGACAGCGACCAGGAATTCGCCCTCAAACTGGTGGCGACCATCTGCGCGGAATCGGCATCGACGGTGATGGTCTATACGGAGATCGCCGACAAGGAGCTGATGGCCCGCTGCATGCGGGCAGGCGCTCGCGAGTATCTCCTGCTGCCCTTCGATCAGGGCACTCTGGGCAAGGCGCTGGATCGGGCCAGGGTCGGTCTGAATTCGAGGACCCGCTCCCCGCAGAAGGCGCAGGGAGATTTGCTGGTGTTTTTGGGCGCCAAGGGCGGCGCCGGCGTCACCACCATTGCCTGCGGTCTGGCGGTCGCTCTGGCCCAGGAACCCGACCACCGCACCCTGTTAATCGATCTCGCGGTGCCGTTGGGAGACGCCGCGCTCAACCTGGGAATTGCCGCCGAATACTCGACCGACCATGCTCTGCGGAATGCCGAGCGGCTGGATGCGCGTCTTCTGCAAACTTTCCTGGCCAGGCACCGGTCAGGCGTATTCGTGCTCGCGGCTCCCAGCAAAATTCCCGAGGTTGAGGCCTCCAAAGCGGCGATCGACCGGCTCGTGGCGGTCGCGCGGCAGCAATTCGATCACGTAATCGTCGATGCCGGATCGAGGATCGATTTAATGAATACAGACCTCTTCAAAGAGGCCTTTACGATCTACCTTGTGACCCAGGCCGGCATCTCCGAACTGCGCAACTCAAACCGCCTGATCTCTCAATTCTTCAGCGAAGGCAGTGCAAAACTCGAAATCGTCCTCAACCGGTTTGCGCCTCACCTGCAGGCTGGAGTCAACGAAGAGGTGATCAACAAGGCTCTGGGAAGGCCGGTGCGCTGGAAGATCCCCGACGATCATGACGCGACGCGCCAGATGCGGAGCACCGCTACTGGTCCCTCGCTGGCGGACTCGCCCGTTTCACGGCTGATCCTGGAGATGGCCAGTTCGGTTACCGGACATCCCTTACCCCCTGGGGCCCTACCCCTCGGGCGCGGCTTGATCGATGAAGGTCCCGGCGGCGGTGGGCTCGAAACAGCGGCACCCGGAACCGCGTTAAAGGATGATTCCTATTCGGCCATTGAAACGCCGAACTATATCGCTCGGACTCCGGCCTATGGCGGCGCGGCTGCAACCATCACATGGCCGGCGCTCGAGCCGATTTTATACGGCACCGCGCTCAGCGCCGTCCAGCTCAATGCCACGGCATCGGTTGCAGGCACGCTCGTCTACACTCCCGGCCCAGGCTACGTGCTGCCGGCGGGAACGCATACGCTGTGGGTAACCTTCAATCCGGCGCACCCCGCCGGTGGCGCACCCCTGCAGGCCGCGGTTTCCATCACCGTTTCCAAGGCAACGCCGGCCGTCACGTGGCCAACTCCTCCCGACATTGCCCCCGGGAATGCGCTCGACGTCAATCACCTCAACGCCACAGCATCGGTTCCTGGGGAATTCGTCTACCAACCCGCGGCCGGCGAGGTGCTCGAAGCAGGGATGCATTCGCTTTCAGTGACGTTTACTCCAGCGGACGGCGCGAACTACACCACTGCGGAAGCCTCCGTGACGGTTACCGTTGCCACGCAGACGCCTGCCCTCCAATGGCCCGAGCCCGATCCGATCGTCTATGGTGCGGCGCTCGGTAGCGCGCAGCTCAATGCTACGTCGTCCGCGCCCGGAGAATTCGTCTACCAACCCGCAGCGGGCGAGGTGCTCGCGGCCGGAACGCATACGGTCACCGTAACGTTTATTCCAGAGGACGGCACGCACTTCTCCACAGCACAAGCCAGCGTCACGATTACCGTCGCCAAAGCGACGCCGGTCATTGCGTGGGCGGAACCGGACCCGATCGTTTATGGTGAGCTGCTCGGTGACGCGCAGCTCGGCGCCACGGCCTCGGTTCCGGGAACATTTGCTTTCAACCCCTGTGCAGGCGCACTGCTTGCGGCTGGAGAGCATACGCCCTCGGTCCTTTTCACGCCGGAAGATGCCTCGAATTACGAGACTGCACAGGCCGCCGCGAGGCTCGCTGTCGCCAAAGCGACGCCGTCCGTTTCGTGGCCGCCGCCCGATCCGATTCGTTGCGGTGAGGCGCTCAGCGCGGCCCAGCTCAACGCCACAGCATCGATACCGGGAGCCTTTGCCTATGCGCCTGCGGCGGGCAATGTCCTCGAGCCAGGGAGCCATGGTCTCACGGTGACTTTCACGCCGGCGGATGGTTTGAACTACACCATTGCGGAGGCAAGCACAACACTCACGGTGATTGAGACATCGCCAGCCGAGATCGCCTGGCCTTCCCCGTCCACCATTTCCTACGGCACTCCGCTCGGCGATGCGCAACTGAATGCGACTGCATCGGTGCCGGGAACGTTCATGTACACACCTGCTGCCGGCCACGTGCTGGCGCCGGGAAGGTACACGCTCTCGGCGGCTTTTACTCCGGCTGACCCTATGAGATACACGCCGGCGCAAGCGACCGTGGTGCTTTTCATAGAGGACCCGTTGAATGTTGCCGATATGGAAGAAACGGCGCAGATCGCCGAGGCAGAAGAACCGGCAAACTTCGCTGCCATGGAAGAGCCGGCGCACATCGCTGCCGCGGAAGAGCCGGCGCACATTGCTGCCATGGAAGAACCGGCGAGCATGGCTTTTGAGCAATCGGAACCCGAACGGCCCCTGTTCGCACTGGGCGCCGTCGAGTGGAGCGATATTTTCCCGGGTGCAGAACGAAAGGCGGCAACCAGCAGCACTCCGCCCCAGAACACCCATCGTGAAACACGTACTTACAAAGGCGCTATCTACGAGAAAGGAGAGGATGGCCAATGGCATCTCCAGCAGAAATAGCACGGATACTACCCGAAACTCTTCCTGAGGATTTCAGTGAATGGGATGGCGAGAGTTCTTCAGCGGCTCTGCCTCCGGACCACGACGACTCCGAAGACGCGAATGGTTTCGCCGCGGATTCTAATCCGTTTGCGCAGTTCCCGCAGCAGCAAATTCACGAGCCGCTAATTACCGCGGCGCCCAGGGTGGATGAGTTCCTCACGGAGCCGTCACCGCTGTCGCCGGCGGCTTACTCGGATCGTGACGCTCTCGGAGAGAGGATGAAAGCCATTAACGCTGCGCTGAAGAGCAAGTCGGTACCCGTTTCTCAAGCGCCGGCGGCTGCCTGCGCGACTGCTGAAGATTCTTGTGCGCCGATTCGGACCAGCCGCGCCGAGGTGGATGCGCGGCGGAACACTCCCTCACTTCCGCCTGCGGCCAGCACGGACGAGGAGGCCTTCTACAACCAGTTGCGAACGATTGGAAGTTTATTGGACGCTCACGAGACCAAGCCTTCGCGCAAGCCAGCGGACACCCGCGCAACAGATGAGGTCTCTTCCAAGCCGGTTCCGTCGCATGGCGGCCTGCATCGGCGCTGGCCTGTCAAGCCCATTCACGTGACAGCAACCATTGGAATGGACGATCCGACTCACACGCCGATGTTTCAATCCGACCTGGCCGATCTGGGAGATCGGGATCAAAACCGGAAGAGATGGATGAATGTTGCCGCCATAGGCGGTTCGTTTCTGACCTCGGTCGTCCTCGGCGTCTGGCTGTTGAGCTCGGGAAGGCCTGCCCCGGTGAAACAATCCCTGGAACCCCAGCCGGCGGCCGTCGTTGCGACTCCGGTGACGCACACACGCAAGCGGTCGCCATCGACACACTTAACCAAAACGCAGGCAACGATGAATGGCAGGCCAGGCTCCAAGGCGGAGGATTATCTTTTGCCTCAGGTGGATTCGCAACAGGTAAGCGATCAACCGACGGCGACGGCGAAGGCTCCTCAGTCAAACTGAAGGTCGAATCGAAGAGCTTCAAAGGCGATTCCCGCGAAGTTGAAGGTCCCACTGCCCTCCTCCGTTTCGACTTCGACGGCGCTTAAAGCGACGCGCCTTTTACCGGGGGCGGAGCCTGTCCGAACGACACGCAGTTTGTCGTCTCCAGCCTTTGTGACCGTGAGTTCGCCGCGCATCAACTCAAATTCGTAATTCAGGGAAGCTTTTCTTCCACTCTCGACCTAAGGATCCTCCGATTAAGTCGATGTTTTGAAGGGTACGGGCTTCAGCTCGTACGCCAAAACCCAGCAAAATCGACGGGGCTTTACGCCGAAGACTAGCACCTCAACTGGTTTAAAAGGGCTGGCGCCCGTCACAACAACACTTCCGCGGTTCCGGTGCAGAAACGTTCTCTCCGCGCAAAAAAAAAGGCGCCCCAAGGGAGCGCCTCCCAATCTTCTGCCGGGACCTATCACGGCACCTGCGCCGCGTTGATCTGGGAAGTGCTTCCATTGGCCCCGATTGTCAGGCTCACCGTCACCGGGTTCGTCGTCGTGCTCAGGTTCTCGGGCGAGCCGGCCACTGCAAACGCATACCGGTTCCCGCCAAGCGGTGTGAGGAGTGCATAGGTCGCTACTCCGTTGATTGTCCCTTGATAAACATACGCGCCCCAAATCGGCTGGAAGGCCCCGGCCGATATTGTCAGGGTGTAGTTCGCGATCCCGACCGTGACTGGCTCGGTCGCTGGATTGATCGCTGTATTCGCCGCAGACGTCGTGAATCCTGCGACCAGCGCGTAACTATACGGCTGCTTGGTCGTGATCGCCAAACCCGCCTGGAATGAGGCGAAGGGAGTGGTGGCAACAAAACCGCTACCGGAAAGCTCGAAGACCGTGCCGAAATTGGATGCTCCGCCCCGGTACGTGGTGCCGAAGAGGTTTCCGTTGGTGTCGGCGATGAGCCCTGCTACCGGATTCGCGCCGTTCGCACCGTTGAAGTTGGCCAGGGTGGTTGGTGTGCTGGCGTAGCCGCTGCTGGTCTTGACGATCTCGAACACCGTGCCGTCAGCGGCTGGGCCGCCCTCGAACGTTGTGCCGAAGAGGTTTCCGTTGGCGTCGGCGATGAGGGTGCCCGTCGGCTCGGAGCCATTCGTCCCGTTAAAGGTGATCAGAGTGGTGGGTGTGCTGGCATAACCGCTGCTGGTCTTGACGATCTCGAACACCGTGCCGTAGCCAGATGCCCCCCCTAGGTAAGTGGTGCCGAAGAGGTTTCCGTTGGCGTCGGCGATGAGGGCGCCCTGCGGATTCAAGCCGTTCGTCCCGTTGAAGTTAACCAGGATGGTTGGTGTGCTGGCATAGCCGCTGGCGGTCTTGGGGATTTCAAAGACTGTGCCGGATTGGAATGTACCGCCCCAGTAAGTGGTGCCGAAGAGGTTTCCGTTGGCGTCGGCGACGAGGCCGGCGTATGGATTCGCGCCGTTCGTCCCGTTAAAGTTGACCAGAGTGGTTGGTGTGCTGGCATAGCCACTGCTGGTCTTGACGATCTCGAACACCGTGCCGATATTGTCTGTACCACCCTGGTACGTTGTGCCGAAGAGATCTCCGTTGGCGTCGACGATAAGGCCCGCGAACGGATTCGCGCCGTCCGTCTCGTTGAAGCTGATCAGGGTGGTTGGTGTGCTGGCATAGCCGCTGCTGGTCTTGACGATCTCGAACACCGTGCCGGCGGGCTCTCCGTAATTTGAGGTCGTGCCGAAGAGGTTTCCGTTGGCGTCGGCCATGAGGGTGATGGGAGTGCCCGCCGGCTCGGAGCCATTCGTCCCGTTAAAATTGACCAGAGTGGTTGGTGCACTGGCATAACCGCCGCTGGCCTTGCCGATCTCGAACACCACGCCGTCATTGGCTGTACCGCCCAGGTACGTTGTTCCCAATAGGTTTCCGTTGGCGTCGGCGACGAGGCCGGCGTACGGATTCGCGCCATCGATACCGTCGAAGCTGGTCAAAGTCGTAAGGGTTTGTGCGGAAGCCCTGCCGGTCAAGACCAAACTCAACGCCGCGAGGCTTAAGATGGTGAGTGCGAGACCCGATCTACGGCGATCGGGCCCACTGGATTTCAGTAAGAACATAGTGTCTCCCCTCTCGATATGAGCCCAGAGCCAGAGATGGTCGGGCTTTTTTATCAGGCTGTTTAAGCGTAAAGTTAGAAGCCTAGCCTCGTTGGGGGAGACTGTATTCGGAGAATCCTAGGTGTCCGAAGCCGGTACCAGTGTGTCAAAAAGAACATCGGCCGTCAAGAACAAACTTCGGATAACACAAGCGCTGTCGCAGAAAAGTCTCGGCGGCGCGAAACCATCACGTCGAGTCGCGAACGATGAACGCGGACGCCTGGCGCTTCTCACGAAGCGATCGACCGGCCAACCGGAAATAATCAATCGATCAACACCGGCGGCGAAGTGTTGTCAAACTTGAAACTTCCGGGTGGCCGACGAATAGGCGATCCGCCTGGAACTGCTCAGTCGTGTCCAGTTAAGGCAGCTGAGGAGAACTAGGTATCTGACCGCATGATCTTGTACCTACTCCGTGCCCCATCCTTTCGCCTTTTTTCTGGCGAAAGGGTGGGAGTCCACAGACCCCAAAAGCACAAATTCATGCGGTCGCTGACCTAGTGCACTCACTGACTTCCGATCGATAAGGTACGTCAGCCTAAGGCAGGCAATGCGGGGAAGATGCCGGTAAGGCAGTTCGGATTCCTCGAACGAGCGCGCATCGGGCATTCCGGCTGTAGGCAATTTTGTGCCACTCAACGCACCGGGAAGCCACAAGGATTAACAAGGAACACATGCCTGACGCTAAATGATTCAATCAGAAGCCATTATTTTCTCCGGCTTTCAATAGGCTTTAATAAATCGTTGGATCTGATTTGGAAGCTCGGCGTCGCTGGCCATTCGCGTTCTCCAGTCCTGGGAGTGCGAGGTCTACGTCGTCACGCGCGGCGAGCGGCATCGCCAGGACGCCGAGGCGCGCGACGCCACCTGGGTCGGAAACGAGGACGCGATTCCTCCCACGGAGTTCGACCGCGCTATTACGTTCGCTCCCAGCGGCAAAGTCGTCGTCCACGCTCTATCGACCTTGCGCAAGGGTGGCGTGGTTGCCATCAATGCCATCCACCTGGACCAGGTTCCGTCTTTTGACTATGACAAGCTGCTGTGGGGCGAGCGACAGATACGCAGCGTTGCCAACATGACGAGAGAGGATGCACGCGACTTCATCGCCTTGGCCGGCGAGCTGAGTATCCGGCCGTCCATCAATGCTTTCGCGTTGCGAGACGCCAACAAAGCTCTCGCGGCCGTGAAGCACGAGACCGAAAATGGCTCCGTCGTGATCGTGCCGTAAGTCTTCGACTCTAACTCATAAATCCCATATAGGGGTTCGAGCCAAAATTGCCGAAGTTCGGAAACACCGCCCGGACCTGGCTGTCAGAGAGTCCGAACCACTGCGCCAGAGTGCCCGCGTATTGCTCCACCGCCGTAGTGGGAATAAGTCGCCCGGCGCCCACATCGTTGGCTTGATTGGAGCCGATAACCGGGTACTGCCCGTACATATTCTGCCCCTGCACTGCTCCGCCCACCACAAAATGATGGCTTCCCCAGCCATGGTCGGTGCCGTTGCTGTTGGAAGTGAGGGTGCGTCCAAAGTCGGAGATGGTGAAGGAAGTTACCTGGTTGCCGAGGCCCATGGTTTGCATCAGGCCATCGAAATACTGGAAGGCCTCGCCAAGCTGAGTTAGAAGCTGCGCATGCAGCGGAGCCTGGTCATTGTGGGTATCGAAGCTGCCAAGTTGCACGTAGAAGATCTGCCGGGTAACTCCCAGCAAGCTTCGCCCGGCGATGATGCGCGCAACGGTCTGCAGCGACTGCGCGAGCGGGTTATCGGTGAGCATCTTCTTGATCGGATCGAGATACTGCGGCGGATTGGGAACGCCGCCTTCGCCCGCCGGCGGCATGGCTTTGGCGAGCAGAGCCTGCGCCTGCATGGAGCGCTGAATCACGACTCCATATTCCTTGGCAAAGAGATTTGCTTCTTCGGCAGTAAGAATCGACCGCAGCGCGGCGGCCGACGACGACTGGCCAAATGCCGGCTGCTGCAGCCCATAGATAGGAATGGGACCCGCCGGTGTGCAATTCAACTGAAAGGATGTTTGGCCGGCCAGGAACAGCGCATTGCCCGCGGTCGAGATACAGGTGAACATGGAATTCGAATTCATGTTCATGGCCTCGATCGCATCCGCAACCGCACCGCCCCAGCCAACGTGCTCGCCGCTGCCTAGATTCGAAGCAATGGCCTGCCACGCCGCCGTCTGGTCGAAGTGTGAGAACAGCGAATCGGGCAGCGTAGCAGTATTGTTGTTGATTTGAGTTTTGGTGGTGGGGGCGATCAGCGTTCCGGAGTTGGCGACGATCGCGGCGCGCCCGGCGTTGAACAGGTTTTGCACTCCGGCTAGGTAGGGATTGAGCGCGAATGTGCGCCCGCTCTGCGGAGTCTTGAGCGTGATGGGCAGCAATATGCTCTTGGGATATGCGAGCCCCGGCGCTCCCGAGCGTGCCTGTGTGAACGCGGCAAACGATTCGGGGTCCGTTGCGATCACGGTGCCGTGGCCGTCGTTGCCGCCCTGCAAATAAACGCAAACCAACGCGAGATAGTCGGCTGAATTGGTTTCCTGAGCCATGGCGGCAAGAGAGTTGAGCTCAAGGAGAAACGGACTTACGGCAAAGCCCGCCATCGAGGCCATCGATGCCGATCTGAGGAAATTGCGCCTGGACCGCTCGAATTTGTTCATCATAAGTCTCTCCTAGAACTGCGCGCTGAACTCCGGTGAAGCCATGGTGAGATAGATCGCGGTTTGCACACGGTTCGCAAGCGCGGCATTGATTGCATTTGGATCGCCCGATGGAATTTCGATCGACTCGATCACGGAAAGAATCTGGTCGCGAAGCGTCGAACTCATCTCGCCCGCCATCAGCAGCACATTGAGGCGGTCCAGCAAATCATCCGGCGATCGCGCCATTCGAAGCTCGGTGTCGTAGGGCGAGAACATATCGGCGCCCTGGCCGGCATTGCTGCCGATCGCATCCTGCACGTAATTGATGTAGCCGACGACCGTCGAAACATTGGTCATCTGCATCTCCGGCGCCCCCAGGCCGGCTCGCGAGATGCTCGTGTTGGGTGGGACATACATGGGGCTGAACCAATTGAACACGGTGGGCGAGCGCAGCGACATCTGGCCGAGGCCAAAGATCGGATCCTCGGTGGAGCCGATGTAGTAAGAGCCGGTGCGCGATTGCGCGGTGAAGGCGCGCGCCCACTCGGCATAGCGGATCAGCGCCTCGCGTACCTTTCCGTATTGCGGATTGCTGAAGTCGGGGACCGAGTCACGCTCCTCAGGGTCCATCAGGATCGCCTTGATTACCGCCTTCATATCTCCGCGCACACCCAGCCCATCGTCCTCGAAGACTTTGGCCACCCGCTCGACATAAGCCGGGCTGGGGTTGCTCGTCACCAGGTGCTGGATCATCTGTTTCGAGAAGAACGGCGGCAGGTTCGGGTGGTTGAATAATGTGTCGAGAGCCTTGTTGAGATCGCCACCGGCGTTCGGTCCTCCGGCGGGAATGGTGACGCCGAGAAACTGCTTCGATTCCGTGGAATGATGATCGGGGTAAGCCCTCATGGGCTGCAGTTCTTCCCCATATCCTTTGCCGACCCACATGCAGCAGTTCGACCACGCATCATCCGTGTCGTTGCCCGGAATATTCCAGCTGAATCCCGTGAAGACCTTGGCCAGCCCCATCACGTCGTTATTGGAATAAGTCGGTATGGGCTGTCCCTGGGCATCCAGCTTCTGTGTGCCATCGTCATTCAATTGCCAAAGGCCGATGGTAAATAGCTGCATCACCTCGCGCGCATAATTCTCATCGGGATCGGTCGTAGCATTACCCTTGTCGTTGCCCAGCATGGAGAGGAATTGCCCCATCATGGGATTCAACGTCACGTCTTGGAGGAGCGTGCGGAAATTCCCGAACACATCTGCGCCAACAACGTCGTAGTATTTCGCCTCGCCGCGAGGCATATTCTGTATGGCCGTCGAGTTATTGCTCGAAATAACCATCTGCTCCATCAACGCATACTCCACGCGCTGCCTTAGCTGATCATTTCCGGTCAGGGCCTGCTGCCAGAATTCATCCTGAACGAGAACCTCATCGGAGCTGTTCTGAACGAACAGCGCGGCGTTGCACTTCACATCTCCGGAAGCGCATGGCGGATTGTCGAGAATCAGTTCCTGCTCCACCACCGGCTCATGCAAGGTCTGCGGCACACTGAACTGCTCGTTCAACCACGCCGGGTAGCCAATCATGGAAAGATGATGAATGTCGGCGTCGGTCGCGCCAAAGGTCGCCTGCTCGAGAAAGCGCGACGCATCGTCGGGCGCGGCGATGGGCTCCGGCGGCTTGCCATTCACCAGGGCGATGAGGTCCGACGAAGCTGCCGGTCCGGGGTTGGGATTCAATACCTGCAAATCGAGGTTGCCCGGCTCCGTCAGATCCACTGTTGCCGATAACTGGCCCCCGCTGTTGAATGTTGTCGGCGCTGCCGCTCCATTCACCAACACCTGCGCCCCGGAGATGAACTTCTGGCCGCGCAGAACGATAGTGGCCGGGCCGGGATTGAACGACATGGGCGTGGCCGAGGTAAGAATCGGGATGGGATTCATCACCGAAACATCCTGTTGAATCGATATCTTGGGATTATCGACGCTCGTAATATTCAACTGAACAACATTGTTCGGCGTGGGAACGACCGGCGGCGCCTTATAAATAATGTTTCCATTATTTGCGACCGCCGTTCCCACCTGCGCATTACCCCCGGGAATCCCGTTCACATCTAACGTGACCCCGGTATGATCGGTCCCGTTTACGGTTAGTCCGAAGCTCAAAGAATTACCCACGCGCACATCGTAGCCGTCGCCCGGGAAGAGTTGCAGCACAACCTGCCCGGGGCCAACCTTCATCGAGAAGGGGTTGGCGCTTGCCGATCCGGGATTGGGATTGGTTACAGTGAGCGGATAAGTCCCGGGATTGGGAGCGTTGATCGATGCCACCAGCTCCGTTCCCGAAACGTAAGTGGTTTCCACCGGGGCGCCGTTCCATTTAATCTGCGCGCCATAAATGAACTGCGATCCGTTCACCAAGACCGTGGATGTTCCTTCGGAGAAGCCCGTCGGTGTTACCGCGCCCAGAACGGGTATCGGATTCCAGACCTGAATCGATACAGACCCCGGCGGCGCGCTGGGATAGGTGTTCGACGTGCTGGTAATCTTCACCGTATAGGGCGTAGGTATTACGGCGGGCGCAGTGTACAGGCCGGCACTATTAATGGTGCCGATTTCCGCATTGCCGCCGGGAATGCCGTTAACGTAGAACGTCAGTCCCGACCCAAACGTGAGTCCTTTGGAAGATAGCTGGAGGTGCTGATTCACCCGGACGGAGCTGCTCGGCGCGGAGATGGCCGCGGCCGTGCTCAAATCGCCTAGCTGATAGGAATAGCACCCGGTTACGAGATAAGTTGAAGGAATAATTGACGCACAGGCAAGCGCCATTGTCAGCAGAGACTGGCGCGCGAACACTGCTCGCATAGACGCTCCTAGATTGGGGGATCCAAGGCACCGGATGGACTGAAAGCGCGATCGAACGCGTTAGATATGCAAAGTGTTCAAAGGCTATCCAACCAGAGGGTCAAAATCAATACATATTTTGGGGGATTAGTGCCCGACGTAATGTGGATAGTTTGCAAATGGATCGCAGTGGACAGATTATATCGTTTGAATTGTGCCGATTTGGGATGACGCGAAGCGAAGAGCTTCTTCGCCTCGCGATTACCGCCGGCGACTCCACATTACTTCCCCGCCAACTGGCGCAGCACATACTGCAGAATCCCCCCGTGCTTGAAGTAGAGAATCTCCTGCGGCGTGTCGATACGCACCTTAGTCTCGAATGACCTCGTCTTGCCATTCGCGTCGGTGGCCCTGACCGCCACTGTGCGGCCGTTAGCAAAGCCAGAGTCGAGGCCGGGAACCAAACCAAGGATGTCAAAGGTCTCTTCGCCGGTCAGCCCCAGCGATTCGGCATTCTTGCCGACTTCGAACTCCAGCGGAAGAATTCCCATCCCGACCAGATTCGAGCGGTGAATGCGCTCGAAGCTTTCGGCGATGACCGCGCGCACACCCAGCAGGTTCGGGCCTTTGGCGGCCCAGTCGCGCGAGGAACCGGAACCGTACTCCTTGCCAGCAAGAATCAACAGAGGCACACCGCGTTCTGCATACTTCACGCTGGCGTCGAAGATCGACATCTGCTCGCCTTCGGGAAGCAGTCGTGTCACGCCGCCCTCGGTTCCCGGCGCCAGCTTGTTGCGCAGGCGCACGTTGGCGAACGTGCCGCGGACCATGACTTCGTGATTGCCGCGCCGCGAGCCGTAGCTGTTGAAATCGGCCTGCTTCACTCCGTGCGCGGCAAGATACTTCCCTGCTGGACCGTTGGCCTTGATGGAGCCGGCCGGCGAAATGTGGTCGGTAGTTACCGAGTCGCCCAGCACCGCAAGCACGCGCGCGCCTACAATGTCCGTCACCGGCGCTGGAGTTTTCGCGATGGCGTCGAAGTAAGGAGCCTTGCGGATGTAAGTCGAGTCCGGCTCCCATTGATATACGTCGCCTGTAGGAAACTTGAGCCCTTGCCAATTGGCATCGCCCTGCGTTACGGTCGCATACTCCTTGCGAAAACTTTCGCTGCTCAAGCCCGTCTCGATGGCTTCGGCCACTTCTTTCTGCGTGGGCCAGATATCTCTGAGATACACCGGACTACCGGCCTGATCCTTGCCCAGCGGATCATTGTCGAAGTTATGGCCGATTCTGCCCGCGAGCGCGTAGGCAACCACCAGCGGCGGGCTCATCAGGTAATTGGCGCGCACGTCGACGTTCACGCGGCCTTCGAAGTTACGATTGCCACTGAGCACGCTGACGGCAACCAATCCATGTTCGTCGATGCTTTTCGAAACATCGGCGGGCAGCGGACCGGAGTTGCCGATGCAGGTGGTGCAGCCATAGCCCACCACGTTAAAGCGCAGCTTTTCGAGATAGGGAAGCAGACCGGATTTGACGTAGTAATCGGTAACTACGCGCGAGCCCGGCGCGAGCGAAGTCTTCACCCACGGCGGAACGGTGAGTCCTTTTTCAACCGCTTTCTTGGCCAGGATTCCGGCAGCGACCATCACCGATGGATTCGATGTATTGGTGCAACTGGTAATGGCGGCGATCACCACCGAGCCGTGGTCCAGGTACTTGTCCGGGTCGATGCCGAAACGCTCCTTGATGGTAGTGGTCACATGCAACGGTGCCTTTTCCGCAATTGCTGTATCAGCTACCGATTCGCGTTTCCACGCGGCGGCCGTGCGCGTTCCCAGCGGCTTGGCGGTCGGCGCAAGCAGCGATGGCAGTTGCTGCGCGAAGCTTGCTGCAGCGTCTCTTAGCAGCACGCGATCCTGCGGGCGCTTGGGTCCGGCGACGCTGGGCTCGACCGTGCCGAGGTCGAGTTCGAGTGTCTGCGTGTATTCGGCTTCCGGCGAGGCGGCGCTGTGGAAGAGCCCCTGCTCCTTGTAAAACGCCTCGACCAGCGCAATCTGTTCAGCGCTGCGGCCGGTAAGCTTGAGATAGAGCAGCGTCTCTCCATCCACGGGAAAGATGCCGCACGTTGCGCCGTACTCGGGCGCCATGTTGCTGATGGTGGCGCGATCGGCCAATGGCAATGCCGCGATGCCTGGCCCGTAAAACTCGACGAACTTGCCGACCACGCCCAGCTTGCGCAGCGCCTGCGTTACGGTCAGCACCAGATCGGTCGCCGTCGCGCCTTCGCGCAGCCTGCCGGTGAGCTTGTAGCCCACAACCTGCGGAACCAGCATCGAAATGGCCTGACCCAGCATGGCCGCTTCGGCCTCGATTCCGCCTACGCCCCAGCCCAGCACACCCAGGCCGTTGATCATCGTAGTGTGCGAGTCGGTCCCCACCAACGTATCCGGATACGCGAGCCATTCTCCGTTCGTCTCTGTCGTGAACACCACGCGCGCCAGATACTCAAGATTCACCTGGTGGCAAATGCCCATGCCCGGAGGTACGACGGAAAAGTTGCGGAATGCCGTCTGACCCCACTTCAAGAATGCATACCGCTCGCGGTTGCGCTGGAATTCGAGCAGCGCGTTGGCGTCATATGCTTGAGGAGTCCCGAACTCATCCACCTGCACCGAGTGATCGATGACCAGTTCGGCCGGGACCAGAGGATTGACGCGCTCCGGATCGCCTCCCAGTGTCTTGATGGCATCGCGCATGGCGGCGAGATCGACGATCGCCGGCACGCCGGTGAAATCCTGCATGAGCACGCGCGCCGGCATGTAGGCGATCTCGCGACTGGGCTCGGCCTTCGCGTCCCACTTGGCCAGGAACTCGATGTCCTCGGCCGTCACGTTCACGCCGTCTTCGCGGCGCAACAGGTTCTCGAGCAGAATTTTCAGGCTGAAAGGCAGGCGGCTCAGGTTGAACCCGCGCGCTTCAAGCGCAGGCAGGCGATAAATGGTATACGAGCGGTTACCGGAGGTAAGCACGGCACGGCTGGCAAAGCTATTTCTTGACTCGTTCATTTGCAGAATCCCTTTCTATCCGCTTGAAGTGCGGATGAAGCTGTGAAAACCAACGAGCAATCCTCCGCGGCGCGGAGACTTCGCGCGCGGGAGCCCAGGTCCTCCGCCGCAGCGGATGAACCTGGGAAACAAAAATGACGGGTATAGATTACTCAGCGGGAAAGGCGCCGTCCACGGTCGGGGCGGCCGCGGCGGAAGCGCTTAAGCAGGGGCGTGCCGGAATGGGCGGGGCGGTTGCGCATGAATACGCGGATATTCTACCTCGGATCACGCGGAGAAGAAAACCAAAACTCGCACTAACAAATTCATTGCGCCCGTTGCTTCACATTTTGTCCGACTTGCGGGCAGCGAGCGCGCAAGATACCCTTCGAACCGAATATCCGCCTGAGGGAAACGACGAATGAACTTGCGCCACTTCCGATTGCTTTTCGCTGAGAGTTTGCTCCTGTGCAGTGCGATTGCAGTTTGTCAGAACAATTCGGCAGGTCCATCGCAGGCCGCCAGCAAATGGCCCACCGTCGATCACACCATCGTTCTGCCGAACTTCCGCTTCGGCACCGGCGAAACGCTGCCTGAACTCAAGCTGCACTACATCACGCTGGGCAGGCTGCACCGCAACGCACAAGGCCACACTGACAACGCCGTCCTGCTGTTGCACGGCACCGGGGGCGATGCGCATTCGCTGATGAATCCGTTATTTTCCGACGTGTTGTTTGTGCCGGGCGGAGTGCTCGATATCGCGAAATACTTCATCATCCTGCCCGACGACATCGGCCACGGCGAAAGCTCCAAGCCCTCCGACGGCCTGCACGCGCACTTCCCCGCCTACGACTACGACGACATGGTGCGCAGCCAGCGCATGATGCTCGACGAGATGAAGATCGATCACCTGCGGCTCATCCTTGGGACCTCGATGGGCTGCATGCAGACGTTCGTCTGGGGCGAAACGTATCCCGGCTTCGCCGACGCGCTGGCTCCGTTCGCCTGCCTGCCCGTACAGATCGCCGGCCGTAATCGGATGATGCGCTATATGGCCATTCAAGCGATCAAAGACGACCCCTCGTGGATGGGCGGCGAATACAAGACCGAGCCGGTCGAAGGCCTGCGCACCGCCTTCGAAATGAACCTGATCATGAGCTCGAGCCCGTTGCAGATGCAGAAAGAGGCGCCCACCCGTGAGCTGGCCGAGCAATACGCCGATCGATACCTGGAGCAGAGAATGGCCGGCGCCGATGCGAACAATTTCATCTTCTATTACAACGCCAGCCGCAACTACGATCCCAGCCCGCATCTCGACCGCATTGTCGCACCGGTGCTGTGGATCAACTCCGCCGACGACTTCATCAACCCGCCGGAGCTGGGCATCGCCGAGAAGATGGTCAAGCAGATGCCGCACGCGCGCTTCATCCTCATTCCAATCTCGGATGCGACGCGCGGCCACGGCACGCACACGGTCGCCACGGTGTGGAAGGATTATCTGGCTGAATTCATGCGGGAAACCGAGCCGAAGCAATAGGCCTGTAAGAACCTGTCAAAAAACTTCATTTTGCATGAAGGGTACGGGCTTTATTGAGTGCTGCACAAGTAATGTCCTGTTCCCTTGCAACCATGCGAGTGCAGTTGTCCGGCCTGACTTGCATTCCCTCAGGGGCTAAAGCCCTCGATTTTATTGTGCATTTGCGGCACGGCTGAAGCCGTGCCCTTTCAAAGCCCGCGATTTCCAGAGTGATCCGAACCGGACATTTGTTTTGCAGCGTTCAATAGCCCGTAGATCAGAGCTCGCAGAAGATCGGGCTTTAGCCCCTGAGGAAAGATTTTTTCGGGAGTTTGCATTCCCTCAGCGGCTAAAGCCGGAGACCAAAATCAGCTCCTAATGAACGGGCTGAGGCCCGTACTCTTCAAAACGCTTAGTTTCTCGACAGGTTCTAAGAAATTTGCAGCCACAAGGGCTTCTATACTTAAAAAAATAAGGCGATTCGTATCCGCAGTTCGCTGAAGAGCGAGGTCCCTGAAAAGTTGAGTTATTGGAGTGGTTTGGGAGGTCTAAACACCCGGTTCGTGACCTGGCTCTCGCGCCGGATGCCAAACGAGCGGCAGCGGCTCCTGGCCGTAACCATCGTTGCAGGCGGTGCCTGCGGGCTGGCTGCGGTGGCCTTCCACCTCACCATTGGATGGTTCGAGGTCCTGTTCATCAACCGCGCCAATGCGGCGCCAGGGCATAGCTGGATCTGGTGGACCATTCTTACTCCGGGACTGGGAGGCGCGCTGGCCGGGATCGGTCTCACCTATTGGGTTCCGGGAGCGGCTGGCAGCGGTATCCCGCAGGTCAAGGTAGCCTACGCGCTCCACTCCGGGCTGGTCCGGTTCAAAGAGACTGCGGGCAAGTTCATTCTGTGCGCGCTTCAGATCGGCTCCGGCGCCTCCCTCGGACTGGAAGGGCCGACCGTGCAGATCTGCGCCGGCGTGAGCAGTCTGCTGGCGCGGGCCGCGCGACTCAGCCCCAGGAACTGCCGGCGCATGGCTTCAGTGGGCATGGCGGCGGGCATTGCCGCGGCCTTCAACGCACCCATCGCCGCCGTTACCTTCACGCTCGAAGAGCTGATCGGCGATCTCGACCAGACGATGCTCTCCGGGGTCATCGTGGCCGCGGCGCTGGCCGCCGTGGTCGAGAACAGGGTCCTCGGCTCCAAGCCCATCTTTCATGTACCGCGCCCTTACACCTTCGACAAAGCGTCGTCCCTGCTCTGGTACGCCCTGCTGGGGCTGATGGCAGCCGTCGTCTCGGTCGCGTTTACCGACGGGCTGCTCGGCCTGCGCGCCCAATTCCGCAAATGGACCGGAGTGCCCAAATGGATTCAGCCGGGCATTGGCGGACTGGCCACCGGCGCCCTGGCTACTGTGGGCTTTATCTTCTTTCACTTGAATGGCATCGCGGGCGACCCGTATCAAACGCTTACGCTGGCCCTCACCGGCACGCTGCCGCTGCTGTGCATGGCGACCTATTGCGTGCTCAAGCTGGCGGCCACGGTCTGCTCCTATGGGAGCGGCGGGTCAGGCGGCATCTTTGCCCCCTCGCTGTTCATGGGTGGCATGCTGGGCGGAACGGTTGGCTATCTCGATGTGACCGTCTTCCACCACTCCACCGATTCCATCGGCGCATTTGCCGTAGTGGGCATGGGAGCGGTGTTCGCCGGCATTGTGCGGGCGCCCATGACTTCAATCCTGATCATCTTCGAGATGACTGGCGGCTACGGCCTGGTGCTGCCGCTGATGATCGCCAACATGAGCGCCTTCGCCCTGGCACGCCACTGGCGCCACGTCCCGGTGTATGAGGCGCTGCTCGCCCAGGATGGCATTTACCTTGACCAGGAGACCGCCCCGCTCGACCCGCCGGACGCCACGGAACTGCCCGCGCCCAATCTGCCGCCGGCAACCGAGCCATAGCCGCCGCTACTTCGGCTCCATGTTGTACATAAATACCGCGCGCAGTTCGAGATACGGTCCGTGAAATTCGCGCGGCAGCCCCGGGTAATTGGACCCGGTAATCGCTCCCCATGCAGCGCGGTCGAGGGCCGAGTCGCCGGAGCGGCCTTCCAGCACCATGTCCGTCACCTGGCCGTTGGGCAGGACCTTGAAGCGAACCTGCACCTGCCCCGTTTTGAGAATGGGCGGGTTCACCTCGTCGGGAATCAGCGGATCCCAGGTGTGCTCCGTCTCGAAGTACCAGCGCCGCAGCCAGCCGCTGAAGTCGACCCCCTGCTGATCGGACAGGATCTGCGCTCCGGACCCGGCGCCGGGATGGCGCGACAGCGCGCCTGAGGGTACTTGCGCATCCGAACCACGGTCGTGCGATGCGCCGCGCATGGCGTCGCGCAACTGGTCGGCCGGGTTCTGGTTGTTCATGGCGAAGTTGGGCCGGGCCGGGACCGCGGCCGGGCGAGGCGCTTCAAGCTGGCCCTGCG
>JBAUBR010000002.1:0-9316 GCA_049676965.1 Occallatibacter sp. | reverse complement strand
TCCAAGGCATCCATCTGTTCTAAATGCCTCCGCTCGCGGAACAACCTGTAAACCATCTCCCCGGTCTACTCGGTAAAGTATGTGACCGGGTTGTACCTTGTGTCAGGGCACGACTTCAGTCGTGCCGCAAATGCAGCAGCATGAACGAGGGGCTTCAGCCCCGGAGGGACAACTTCCACCGATTCCACGCGAAATGCCGAGTTTTTCCGCAGCCTGTTTAGCCCCCCGAGGAACGTCCCTTCGGCAAACTACACTGGTCTTGGAATGACTGAAGACCAGATCCCAACCCCGCCCGTCGCCCGCAAGCAGCACAAGGAGATCGCCCTCCACGGCAAAACCCTCGTCGACGACTACGCCTGGCTGCGCGACAAGGAAAATCCCGAAGTAGCGGCATACCTGGAAGCCGAAAACGCCTACGCCGAAGCCGTAATGGCCCCGCTTGCCCCCCTGCGCGACCAGCTCTACAGCGAAATGCTCAGCCACATCAAGCAGACCGACGTCACCGTACCCTTTCGCGACGGCGCCTGGTGGTACTTCACGCGCACCGAAGAAGGCAAACAGTACGCCATCCACTGCCGCACCCGCGGCCCCCAGCCCACCGAGGCCGACCCGGAGCAAATCGTCCTCGACGGCAACAAGATGGCCGAGGGCCACCCCTTCTTCTCGATCGGCGCCACTGACATCACCGACGACGGCCGCTGGCTGGCCTACACCACAGACACCACCGGCTTTCGCCAATACACGCTGCACATCAAAGACCTCGAAACCGGCGAAACCCTCCCCGGCGAAGTCGAGCGCATAGGCTCCGTCGCCTGGGCCGCGGATGGTCGAACCCTCTTCTACACCGTCGAGGACGAAGAGCAAAAGCGCCAATATCAACTTTGGCGCCACACCCTCGGAACGCCTCACACGGAAGACACCCTCATTTACCAGGACGACGACGAGCGCTTCAATGTCGGCGCAGGCCGCACCCGCGATGGCAAATACCTGGTCCTCGAATCGGCCAGCCACACCACCACCGAGTCCTGGGTGCTGCCCGCCGACCAGCCGCTCGGCAGTTTTTCGCTCATCGCCCCGCGCCAAGACGAGCACGAATACTCAGTCGACCACCGCCACGGCCGGTGGTTCATCCGCACCAACGACCGCGGCCGCAACTTCCGCCTGGTCACCGCGCCCGTCACCTCACCCGGCCGCGAGCACTGGACCGAGCTCATTCCGCACCGCGAAGCCATCATGCTTGAGGACATCGATCTATTCGCCAACTTCCTCGTCGCCTGCGAGCGCGAAGACGGCCTGCCCCGCCTGCGCATCCGGCGCTTCGCCGGCGAAGGCCCCGAAGCCTCGCAATCCGCCGAAATTGCCTTTCCGGAGCCGGCCTACGACGCCCACCCGCACGTCAATCGCATCTTCGACACGACGACTTTTCGCTACGCCTATCAATCGCTGGTCACGCCCAGCTCCGTCTTCGAGTACGACATCGCCACCGCCCAATCCACGCTCCTCAAGCAGTTGGATATCCCCGGCGGTTTCGACCGCACCCGATACGCGAGCGAGCGCATCCACTCGACCGCGCCGGACGGCACGCAGGTCCCGGTCTCGCTCGTCTACCGCCTCGACAAGCGCAACCCCGGCCACAACCCGCTCTACGTGTACGGCTACGGCTCCTACGGTTATTCGCTTCCGCTCGGCTTCGGTTCCAGCCGTCTCAGCCTTCTCGATCGCGGCGTGGTCATGGCCTATGCCCATATCCGCGGCGGCGGCGACCTCGGCAAGCCCTGGCACGACGCCGGCAAAATGCTCGTCAAGCGCAATACCTTCACCGACTTCATCGCCGCCATCGAACATCTCACCGCCTCCGGATACGGCGACCCGGGGCGCGTGGCCGTCGAAGGCGGCTCAGCCGGCGGCCTGCTCATGGGCGCCGTCGCCAACATGCGCCCCGATCTCTTCCGCGCCGTCGTCTCCCACGTCCCCTTCGTCGACGTGATGAACACCATGCTCGACTCTTCCCTGCCCCTCACCGTTCCCGAATACGAAGAGTGGGGCGACCCCAACCAGGAAACTTACTTCAACTACATGCTGAGTTATTCGCCCTACGATAACTTGAAAGCACAGAGTTATCCGCCAATGTTAGTCAAAACATCGCTCCACGACAGTCAGGTCATGTACTGGGAGCCGGCAAAGTATGTCGCCAAACTCCGCACCCTGAAAACCGATAACAATCCGCTGCTTCTGGTCACCAACATGAAGGCCGGCCACGGCGGCGCCAGCGGCCGCTATGACTACCTGAAGGAGATCGCGTTTGATTACGCGTTTATCCTCAAGGTGCTTGGCGTGGTGTGATAGAGTGGCTCCATCCCCCACATACAACTATGTGGAAAATGTATGCTTTCGCGCCTCTTGCAGCGGTCCCCATGGGCCTTGGGGAGGGGCCGCATCATCGTAAATTCGCTCCGGCAGCGCAGCCAATGGCGCCTCCTGGCCTGCCTCCTCCCGGTGAGCCCGACCGGCACGGCGTTTACACCATCGGCGGCGAAATCGCCGCTCCCATGCTCATGTATTCCGAGTGCGCCGTCTACTCCGGGCGCATGCTCGAGATCGACGAAGAGGGCACGGTGCTGGTCACCGCCATCCTCGGCGCCGACGGCATTCCCCTCGGCGCCGACGTTCTCATCCCGTTCATCAGGCCATTCGATCTGGCGGCGATCAGGGCAACGAATCAGATGCGCTTCGAGCCGGCCACGCTCAATCGGGCCCCGGTTCCGGTCAGAATCTTCGTGGAATTCACATTCACGAAAAGCAAAACGCCGGCCCTCCCCATGATCGTCGAGCCCGGAGACGCGTTGCACCCGCCCATCGCGCTTTATGGGGTGCGCCCTGAATATCCGCGCAGAGCACGTAAGCAAAGAATGAGGGGGGTCGTGGAGATTTCCTTTACCGTGACCCGGAGCGGCTTGCCCGCCGATCTCGAAATCCTTCGCCACGCCGCCAGGGACCTCGACGAGAGCGCCTTGCGTGCCCTGCGCAGGTTCCGCTTTCAACCCGCCACCATGGCCGGCGAGCCGGTACCCGCCCATGTGACCATCGACGTGACCTACCGGCTCTTCTATTAGGAAATCTCTGAAAAACTCGATCCGGTGAAGGGTACGGGCTTCAGCCCGTACGTTATGGCATTTGTATTGAGCCGGGCTTCAGCCCCGGTGGTAGCTCAAGTCGCTTGCTCAGAGATTCCTTATAAAGGAAAAGTTACCCAGACCATCCGAAGATCACACCGGCACCACATCGCCCTCGCCCGGCGCGAGAAACAGATTCGCCTCCAGCCCATGCTGCCGCGTGTAGAGATCGTAGTAGCGCCCGCCCAGCGCAAACAGCTCCGCATGATTGCCCCGCTCCACGATGCGCCCCTGCTCCACCACGAGAATGCAGTCGGCGCGCCGAATCGTCGACAGCCGGTGCGCGATCACGAATGTCGTCCGCCCCTGCATCAACTGGCTCAGCCCCGCCTGAATCATCGCTTCGGACTCCGAATCGAGCGAGCTCGTCGCTTCGTCCAAAATGAGAATGCGCGGCTGCGCGAGAAGCGCCCGCGCGATCGAGAGCCGCTGCCTCTGCCCGCCCGACAGCTTCACGCCGCGCTCGCCTACGATCGTGTCGTAGCCCTCGGGGTAGCGCTCGGCAAACTCGTCCACGCGCGCGGTGCGGCACGCAAACAGAAAATCGTCCTCGCTGGCATCGGGCCGCGAAAAAAGAATGTTCTCGCGGATCGTTCCGTCGAACAAAAAGGAATCCTGCAGCACCACACCCAACTGCGAGCGATAGGTGTTCAGGTCCACCGTCGCGAGATCGATATCGTCCACCACCACGCGCCCCTTCGACGGTGTGTGAAAGGCGCACAGCAAACTGATGATGGTCGATTTCCCCGATCCTGAAGAGCCAACCAGCGCCGTCACCGTCCCCGGCTCGGCCTCGAAACTCACCCCGTGCAGCACCGGCTTTTCGGGCTGATACGCAAACTCCACATCTTCGAATCGCACCCGCCCTTCGATGGGCGGCATCTTCACCGTGCGTCCCGGAGACTTGTTCTCTTCGAGCTCCTCCATGATTTCGTTGGTGCGGTCGAGGCCGGCAAAGGCCTCGGTCAACTGCGTGCCGATATTCACAATCTGGAATACCGGCGCGATCATGAAGGCGAGAAACATGTTGTAGCTGAAGTAGTCGCCCACCGTCCACGTATGGTTGAGCACGCTGTGCCCGCCCAGCCACATCACCAGCGCGGAGACCAGTCCCAGCACCGTCGTCGATGCCGAGCCGAGCACGCTGGTCATGGTCAGCGATCTCATCACGTTGGCCAGCAGCCGCTCCACGCCCGCGGCGAACACGGTGGCCTCGCGCTCCTCGGCGTGATAGCCCTTGATCACGCGCACGCCGCCCAGCGACTCGGTCAGCCGCCCCGTCACCTCGGCGTTGATCTTGCCCCGCTCGCGAAAAATCGGCCGAATGGTCTTGAACGCATACTGCAGGACGAAGATGAAAACGCCCATCACGCTGAACACAGTCACCGTTACCACCGCACTGCGATGCAACAGATAACCAAACGCCAGCACCGCGGTCAGCAATCCGCCCACAAACTCCACCAGCCCGGTGCCCACCAGGTTGCGCACGCCTTCCACGTCGGTCATAATGCGCGCCACCAGCGTTCCCGTCCGATTCTCGTCGTAGTAAGCCACTGACAACAGGCCCACGTGCCTCTGCACCTGGCGGCGCATCTCCGCAATCAACCGCTGTCCCGCCTTCGAGAGCAATTGCGTCAGCGAGAACGAAGTAATGGCTTGCACCACCATCGCCGAAACCACCAGCGCGATGATGCCCGGCAGCAGCTCCGGGTGCGGATGAATTGGCGAAAGCACTTTGTCCAGCAGCGGCTTCGAGGTGAACGGCATCACCAGCCCGGCAACGCGGTTGATGCCCATCAGCACCAGCCCAAACAGCAACAGCCCCAGCCGCGGCGCCACCAATCCCCGCAGCTGCGGCCACATTTTTTTCAAGCTCGGCTTTTTCTTCGGCGGCTCGGCCTGCGTCGCGCCGGCGCGAATGCTCCGCCCCGTGGTGCGCTCCGCGCGCATCCCCATGCCCATCCCGCCGCCGCGCATGGTCGCCATGAGCTACACCTGCCTCGCCCGCCGCGCGGCAATGAACGATCGCACGCACACCGCCACATAGGCCAGCAGCAATGCCGCGAGTGAAAGCTTGGAAACCATGGCGGCCGTGTCGGGCGGTTTGCTGGAAATGAGAGTGCGGATGATTTCGACGATCGTCGCAAGAAGAGCCAGCAGACCGATGGTTACATTGATGTGCATGAAAATCTTGCGCCGGCTTTCGCTCGGACTGATCGCCAGCACGCCGAAGATGCCGAGCAGGAGTCCGATCCAGAGTGGGATAAGCGCCGTAGGGTGCTGGCTGCCTGTGCCCATATATCCCGCCAGGCCAAGCGCCACCAAAAGGACCGCGAACACCAATGTGACTTTTGCCATGCGGCGATTTCCTTTCTCGTGAATGGACAGGATATCAGTTGCATGGATGCGGATCCCACCGGCGCGGATGCGGAAAGAAGCGTCCAAGAGTCTGCGATCGCGAGCCCTACCACCATCTCAGGGTGCCCGCGGTCTCGTCCGCCGCGGCGGATAAGACCTGGGATACCACGAAGCTCAATCGTAAAAATGCGAAAATCCGCGCTCAGCAACCTATCTTTGTATCCGCGCCGAACCGCCCTTGGCGAAGGCCCGCACTTGATCCAGCGTCGCCATCGTGGTGTCGCCGGGAAATGTTGTCAGCAAGGCGCCGTGCGCCCATCCCAGCTTCACCGATTCCTCATGGCTCTCGCCGTTCATCAGCCCGTAGAACAATCCCGCGGCAAAGCCGTCTCCGCCGCCCACGCGGTCCCAAACATCGAGCTCGGCCGTCGGCGCCGTAAAAGTTTTCCCGTCGATCCACGCCACCGCGCTCCAGCTATGCCGGTTCGTGGAGTGCACCTCGCGTAGCGTGGTCGCAACGGCCTTCACGTACGGCAGCTTCTTCACCACGTTGTCGATCATGCCGAAGAAGACGCTCGGATCGAGCTTGGATTTCGAATGCACCTCGGGTCCTTGAACTCCGAGTCCCTTTTGCAGGTCTTCCTCATTGCCCACCAGCACGTCCACGTGCTCGACAATGCGGCCGATCGTCTCCACTGCATCGACACCGGAAATCTTCCACAGTTTTTCGCGGAAGTTCAGGTCGAACGAAGTCACCGCACCCGCCGCCTTAGCGGCCTTCATCAGCTCCGCCGCCAGTTCCGCCGTGGTCGGCGAAAGCGCCGCGAAAATCCCTCCGCTGTGCACCCAGCGCACGCCGCCGGCAAAAATCGCCTTCCAGTCGAAGTCGCCCTGCTTGAGCAGCGCGCCCGCCTCGTTGGCGCGGTTATAAAACACTTGAGGCGCGCGCACCCCGTACCCGCGGTCGCTGTAGACCGTCGCCATGTTCGGCCCGGTGGCGCCATTGTGCTTGAAATGCTTGTAAAAAGGCCTCACGCCCATCGCGCGCACGCGCTCGGCAATTAAATCGCCGATAGGGTAGTCCACCATCGCCGTCGCAATTCCCGACTTCATGCCGAAGCAGTCCGAGAGATTGGCCGCCACGTTGAATTCGCCGCCACTGACGTGAATCTTGCACTCCGTCGCTTTGCGAAATGGGATGATGCCCGGATCGAGCCGGTGAACCAGCGCCCCCAGCGACAGAAAATCCAACTCTCCATCCGCGCGAATCTTCAATCCGTCGTTCATCGGTCCTCGACTCCAAATATCCCCAGCCCGAGATTCGTCCCCGAACCTACCACAAAGCTCCGTGCCCCGTCCTTTCGCCGTCCGCCGCGGCGGGTGGCGAAAGGGCGGGAACCCTCAAATGCTTCCCAACGCGCGAGCATCGGGTTTTCGGGTCAGCCCGCACTCCCCACCACCTGCTTTACATCCGCATACACCTGCTCCGCCGTCCAGTCATTCCCCGGATAAAAGCGAACCACCTTCCCATCCGGCCCGATCAGCGTAGTCGAAAGCGTATGCGTAATCGTCCCATCCGGCTCATCGCTAAAGCCGACATCGAAGTACTTCGCCATCTCCTTCAGAACCGGCACGCCCGGCACGGCAAACTCCCAATGCGCAAATGCATCTTTGGCGTCGCTGCCGATGTAGGTCGCGCCATACGCCCGCAGCCTCGCTGGGGTGTCGTTTTGCGGATCGAACGTAACGCAAATCAACTGCGTCTTATCCAGCAATTTTGGATCCGCCGACAACTGGTGCTCCACGATCGCAAAATTGCGCGTCACGCGCGGGCAGAAATTGGGCAGCGGGCAACGCGTGTAGATGAAGGTGATCAGCAGCGCCTTGCCGCGAAACTGCGCGAGATGAATCGCACGCCCATCCTGGTTGAGCAGCTTGAAATCCGGCACCAAATCGCCGCGCGCAGGCACATGGTAGATGACCTTCGGCCGGTAATCCGGCTTGCCCTGCGCCACGATATCGATGTCATCGAGCATCGCGTCCGCGTTCGGGTCCTGCGGCACCAGCAAATCCGCGGTGAGCACGTCGCCCGGGTGCAGCTCGCTCAGAATGTTGGGATCTTTGAGCTTGTAGGGCATGGTCATCGCATCCATGTAGCCGGGTATGGCCTCATGGTCGAGCGTAACCTCGCCCGTTGCGGGGTCGGTCGAAACCACCGTGCCGCGCAGCTTGTACACCTTCATATCCGGCGCGGAAGACGCTTGCGTTTGATCCACCACACCGGATCGGCAACCGGCCAGCACAACAACAGCGAGCAATAAGGAAGCAAGTAGACTGCGAATCACACCACAGTTTACTACCGTCGCTTGAGACGCCGCACCGGTGAATGGCGCTGACTGCGCCGCTGGGGGTATAACGCTGGAAGGGGATTATTGCAAGCCAGTGAGGTCGATCCCTGGTTGCGCGCCGGCGGCATCGTGGTCACGGCCAGCGACCGCGCAGCGCGCGCGCTCCAGTCCGAGTTTCGTCGCGCCCGCCAGGCCGAGGGGCTCAAGGCCTGGCCCGCGCCCAGCATCCTCGACTGGCGAAGCTTTGTCCGCACGAGTTGGACCGAACGCGCCCTCGACCATCGTCTGCTTCTGAATCCCACGCAGGAGTTGGCGTTGTGGGCGGAGATTGCCGGCCGCGAGCCGCAACCGGCCACGCTGCTCGATGGGCCCCGCCACCGCGTGGCCGCGCTGGCAATGGAGGCCCACGACCTGCTCGCCTCCCACGCGCCCGGCTACCTTCGCCCCGGCGCCCGCCGTGCATGGCATCAGGATGCCGCATCCTTCAGCGAGTGGCTTTCGGCTTTCGATGAACTCTGCAACAACAACAATCTGGTCGGCGCCGGTCGCCTGCCGCTCGATCTGATTCCTCCGCTTCAAAACTCTGCGTCCAGCCCACGCCCGTCGCTGCTCATCGCCGGCTTCGATCGCATTCTCCCGGCGCAGCGAAGCGTATTTGACGCATGGGGCGCGTTGCGCGAGCTCCCGCACGGAGAGCCGGCCTCGGAAATCGACTACTATCGGGCCGCCGACGTGCAAACCGAGCTGGCCGCCTGCGCTCTCTGGTGCAAACACCGCCTTGCCGTCAACCCGCGCGCGCGCCTCCTCGTCGTCACCCAGGAAGCAGCCAGCCGCCGTGGCGAAATTGAGCGCATCTTCCTGCGCCACATCGGCTCATCCGCATCGCCGCTCTTCGAATTCTCTTTGGGCATTCCGCTGAGCAAAGTTCCAATGGCGAAGTCGGCGCACCTGCTGCTGCGCTGGCTGGGCCATTCGCTGGAAGAGTCCGAAGTCGACTGGCTCTTCTCCAGCGGCCACATAGCGGCCAATCCGCAGGAGCTCGCCGCTCTTGAGCACGTCATGCGTGAACTGCGCCGTCGAAGCCAGCAACGCACCCACTGGACCCTCGATGCATTCTGCCGTAGCGAACAATCGGTCCGCATGCTTTCTCCATCGTGGATTCAGCGCGTTCAACAAGCACAGCGATTACTCGCGCAACGCGCGGACCGCCCGCAAAGCCCATTCGAATGGGCCGGCCTGGTTCCGCAATTGCTTAAGACCGCAGGCTGGCCCGGATTCCGCGCTCTCGCCAGCACCGAATTCCAGGCCGCGCAGCGCTGGCAGCAAGCCGTTGAAACCTGCGGCTCGCTCGGCTTCGACGGTCGCCGCGCGAGCTGGCAGGAATTCCTCTCCCAGCTCGCCCGCACTCTCGACGAAACCCTCTTCGCGCCCGAATCC
>JBAUBR010000001.1:0-19186 GCA_049676965.1 Occallatibacter sp. | reverse complement strand
GCGCCGGTCTGCGCACGCGGCGGGCTGCGGCGCCTTCGCCGCCGGATCGGGTTGTGCGCGCGCCGAAGAGCGAATTCTCCGAATTGAGGGCGGCTCCGCCTCAATGTGAATCAGGTGCGAACGGGGTGCAATGGCTCCGTGTGCCGGGTTGGGAAAGTCTCGAGTGGCTCTGTCACGGATTCAGCACCCGGATTGGCGGATCGAGTAACGCTTATTGCGGCGAGAACGGCCAAGGTGAACTGAATCTGGGGTTTACAGCAGAGGATGAACGCGCCACGGTGATCGGGAATCGTGCCCTGCTCGCGGAAGCGATCACGGGCAGCGTGGAGACTCCGCTGGCGACCATCCGCCAGATTCACTCGGATATCGTTGTCGTTGCCGGCCGCGCAGACGCCGGAGATAAAGTGCCGCGAAAGGCGGATGGGTTGATGACCGACGAGCCGGGCTTGCTGCTAGCGGTCCAAACCGCCGACTGCATCCCGGTGCTGGTTGCCGACCGCAAGCGCAGGGCGGTTGCGGCTTTTCATGCCGGCTGGCGGGGAACGGTAAAGCGCATCGTGGAGGGCGGGATCGGGCGGATGCGGCTCGAATTTGGCTCGCGGCCCGAGGATCTGGTGGCAGCCGTCGGTCCCGGAATCGGTCTTTGCTGTTACGCGGTGGGCGAAGAAGTGCTCTCGGCGTTCGAGTCCCAATTTGCCTATGCGCGGGAGCTGTTCCTGGAGGTCGAGGATCGCGATCCGGTGCGTGCGCGCTATCCGACGATGTTCCTCAACCAGCGGGCGCCGGGCCATGCGCCGAACGCGCCCAGCTTGCATCTGAACCTGGCCGAGGCCAACCGCCGGCAACTGCTAGCCGCGGGACTGAAGCCGCGTTCGATCCGATTCGCGGGGGGCTGCACGAGCTGCCGGCCGGATCTGTTTTTCTCGCACCGCGCTTCCGGCGGCCGCGCCGGGCGCATGATGAGCGTGATCGGCGTTCGGCCCGCTTGCTGAGTATTACGGCCTGCCGATACGGCCCGCCGACACAACCAGACTCTACTGCACGAATGTCCGTCGATTGGGGTTTTCTTCGGCTGGCAGCGCCTGCGCGGCGTTGCAGCCGGGATGCGTGCATACCCACTGGTTCATGCCGCGCGCAGGCCAATCGGCAGCCGCCAGCGTCCACGAATGCCGATGCGCATCGAGCGGCACGGTCGCACAGGCGAACGCGCTCAGTACCTGCGCCATGCGCGCGGGGTTCTCCCACAGCGGGGAATGGCGGCCGGGAAAGACCGCCAGCTTGGGCCGGCCCGGCTTTTCGATGGGCGTTACGCTCAGCATCGGCTCCAGGAAGCGATGAAATGGCTTGAGGGGGTAGGCGCGGCTCTTCGACGCCAGCACCACCAGGGTAGGACACAATCCCTGCGCCAGACCGGTGCGTAACGCGTCTTCAAGCGCCAGAACGCTCAGCGCCGCCTGGTTACACTGCAAGGCGTGCTGCGCCTCGAGGGATTCCACCCGCATCTGTTCGAGCTCCGCGGAGGTATAGGCGGGCTTGCGCAAGATCGCCCTTGCCGGCCGCCGCACCGCCTCGGTGATGACGGAAAACCGTTCCGGCGACATCGATGGGAGCAATCCCGAGGGCTGGCAAAGAACCAGGCCGCGCACGCGCTTGGGGTGCTGGATGGCAAAGGCCAAGGCTACCGACGCGCCGAACTCCGATCCCAATAGAATGGCGCTGCGCAAGCCCTGCGAGTTGAGAAATCCGGTGAGCAGGCCAACGCACCGTTCAACGGTGAATGATCGCGGATCGGGGCCGGAGCGGCCATGGCCGGGCCAATCGAGAAGCAGCAGCCGGCACCCGGCAGGCGACTCCAGTTGCATCGTCTTAAAGTCGCGCGCCCCGTGCCCCGCCGCATGAAGGCAGACCACCGGCACACCCTCGCCGGATGTCTCCCATGCCAGCGAGACTCCCTCGAGCAGGAGGCGCGGGCTGCCTTCTTTGACGCCCAGCATGGTTTTCTCGCCATCGACGAGAAATGGCCCGTTCAATTCGAGTTCGTGCCGAATCCGCATATCTGGAAAGAAACAACAACCCCGAGGCCGGTCGTTCGACCACGGGGCTACAAGAGACCATTTTCCGGCACATGCCGGCAAAATCATCCACCCACTCGCGAATCCACGTTACTTTCGAGTTAGTTCCGCCGTGGGCGGTTTGCTTTCAAGGCATTCAGCTCGGCCGCCGGCCCGAGGAGTCGTTTTCGCACGCTTGTCTCGGCCAAATTGCGGCAATTTTTCGATCGGAATTGGACGCAGCCATCCTGACAGCGGTTCAGCTCAGGACGCCGGTTGCGTGTTCGCGGAGGTGCTCGAAGCCTCCTGCGGGTTGACCAGGTCACGCAGCTCTTTGGAGGGTTTGAAGTAAGGCACGCGCTTGGCCGGCACCTCAACCCGTTCTCCGGTCTTGGGGTTCCTTCCAATGCGTGGATTGCGCTGACGGATGCGGAAGGACCCGAAGCCGCGAATTTCAATCTTGTCGCCGCTCTGCAGCGCCCCGATCACGGAATCGAAAATGGTTTCCACAATGACCTCGCCGTCGCGCCGCGTCAGGTCGCCCAATCGGGTCACCTTTTCCACCAGGTCTGCCTTTGTCATTGCCGCTAGGCCTCCGCACTCAGCATAACCGGATTCGATGCGGTCAGGCTCGAAAAAGAACCGGCATGTTGTGAGAATTGTGCTTTCGCATCAGCAAGTTGGCGGAACCCATCCGGCGCCGGCGGTTGCCGGGCCAACCCCGGCTTCGCCATTTATGATGGCAAGAGTCTTCCCCTGGACGCCGGGCGGCCGAGCAGCATCCCGCCGGGGCGTTGGTTGCTGCCTTGACAGAGAACCTGACCTACAGCATCGTGATTCCCGCCTACAACGAGAGCGGGCGCATTGTGTCCACGCTGCGCCGGGTGGTGGACTACGTGCGCGCGCAAGGCCGGCGCGCCGAGATCCTGGTGGTCAACGACGGCTCGACCGACCGCACTGCCGAGGTGGTCCGCGAATTCCAGGCGCAGGCGCCCGAGATCCGGCTGGTCGAGAACCCCGGCAACCGCGGCAAGGGATACAGCGTGCGCGCGGGGATGCTGCAGGCGCAAGGGGAGATCCTCGTTTTCACCGATTCCGATCTTTCCGCGCCCATTGAGGAGGCGGACCGGCTGTTTGCGGCCATCGCCGGAGGGGCGGACATCGCCATCGGCTCGCGATGGCTCGAAAGCGGCCGTCAAATCCATCGCCAGCCGCTCTACCGGCAGTTTTTCGGCCGGTGCTACAACCTCGTCACGCGCATGGTGATGGGACTGCCCTTTGCCGACACGCAGTGCGGTTTCAAGGCATTTACGCGCGAAGCCGCGCAGACCGTCTTTCAGCTCCAGACCATCGAAGGCTGGGGGTTCGATCCCGAGATTCTCTTCATCGCCCTCAAGCGCGGCTATCGCGTCGTCGAAGTGCCGGTGACCTGGGCGCACGACGAGCGCACCCGGATGAAGTATTTGAAAGACGGCATCAAGATGCTGCGCGAGATGGCGATCATTCGCTGGAACGCGCTCACCGGGCATTACAACCTGAAGGTCAAGGCGATTCGAACTAGTAGCGGCGACCGTTAAACTTCAATTCAGCTTTGGTTTACAGAACACCTACGGCGTTCTGCTCCGCATCCAACCTTGCATGAAGAGAACGCTTCTGCCAGGAGTCCCTTACCCTCTTGGCGCAACCGCTCATAAAAAAGGCACAAATTTCGCCATCTTCTCTGATAGAGCCACTCGCGTCGATCTTTGCCTCTTCGATGCCGATGGCAAACAGGACGATTGCGTCTCCCTGCAGGAGCGCACGGCGTTTGTGTGGCATGGATTCATTCGCGATATAAGACCCGGCCAGCTTTACGCCTACAGAGTCGACGGACCGTGGGACCCGGAAAAGGGCCAGCGCTTCAACTTCAACAAGCTTCTCCTCGATCCCTACGCAAAAGCGATCTCTGGCAACGTCGATTGGAAGGGGCCGATCTTTCCCTACGATCTTGCGTCCGGCGACGATCTCAAGATGGACACTCAGGATAGCGCTGCATCCGTACCCAAGTCGGTGGTTGTCGACAACCAATTCGATTGGGGAGACGATGCGCCGCCGGGGACGCCGCTGGCCGATTCGGTCATCTATGAAGTTCACGTAAAGGGATTCAGCATATTAAATCCCCACATACCAAAGAAACTGCGCGGAACTTATGCGAGCCTGGCGCATGAGTCATCCATCGACTACTTGAAGAAACTCGGAGTTACCGCCGTCGAGCTTCTTCCGATTCACCATTTCATCGATGAAGGTCATCTGATCGACAAGGGACTTAGAGAATATTGGGGTTATAACACGCTAGGATACTTTTCGCCTATGTCGCGTTATAGCTCCTCCGGCGATTTGGGCGGCCAGGTGCGCGAGTTCAAGGAGATGGTCAAGGCGCTCCATGCGGCTGGAATCGAAGTGATTCTCGACGTGGTTTACAACCACACCTGCGAAGGCAATCATCTGGGTCCGGCCCTTAGCTGGAAGGGGATTGACAATGCGAGTTATTACCGTACCGTGCAGGATAACCCCCGCTTTTACATGGATTACACCGGCACCGGGAATACTCTCAACGTGCAGAACCCGCAAGTGCTCAAGATGATTATGGATTCCCTTCGCTACTGGGTGACGGTGATGCACGTCGACGGCTTCCGCTTCGATTTGGCGGCTACTCTTGCGCGCGAACTGCACGACGTGAGCCGGCTTTCTTCCTTCTTCGACACCATCCACCAGGACCCCACCATCGCCGACGTGAAACTGATCGCCGAACCGTGGGACGTGGGTGAAGGCGGCTACCAGGTGGGGCGTTTTCCCGTGCTTTGGGCGGAATGGAATGGGAAATATCGAGATACGGTGCGACGGTTCTGGAAGGGGGACGAAGGCCAGCTCTCGGATTTTGCCTATAGGCTGACCGGGTCCAGCGACTTATACCAGTTCGACGGCCGCAAGCCCTATGCAAGCATCAACTTTATTACCGCTCACGACGGCTTTACCCTTTGCGACCTGGTAAGTTACAACTACAAACATAACAAAGCCAATAAAGATAACAACAAGGATGGATCGGATAGCAACGATTCCTGGAATATGGGCGTGGAAGGACCTACGGACGACCCGGAAATCAACAAGCTGCGCGAGCGGCAGATGCGCAACTTTCTGGCCACGCTGATGCTGTCTCAAGGCGTACCGATGCTGACCGGCGGAGACGAGTTTGCCCGCTCGCAGCGCGGCAATAATAACGCTTATTGCCAGGACAACAAGCTCTCATGGTTCGATTGGAAACTGAGCGAACCGCGGCGACGGTTGCTCGAGTTCACCAGCGGGCTGATTCATTTCCGGCTCGCCCATCCCAACCTGCACCGGCGCAAATTCTTTCAGGATCGCGAGATTCGCCGCAAGGACGGCAGCACCGTGGTGCACGACATCAGCTGGTTCAACCCGGATGGCAACCGCGTCTCCGATGAGGTGTGGTCGGCGGGATGGATGCGCTCGATCGCGTTGCTGTTGAATGGTCAGACGCTGCAGATCACCGACGAGGAGGGCAGGCGTATCATCGACGACAGCTTTCTGATCATTGTCAACGCGGCGGAAACCGGCGTCGAGTTCACGCTGCCGCCGTCGATCAATGCGAACGGCTGGTGCATGGTGATGGATACGGAGAATATTGACGATCCTTTTGTGCACGCCAAGGTCGGAGACAAGGTGATTGCGGGAGGAAGATCGCTGAAGCTGCTGAGCGACGAGTTATTCGGATGACTCGGGTCGGCTTGTATCCTTCGAAGCGGCGGAAATCTCGGCGATGTCTAACTCGCGCGGCTGAGGAGCGCTATCTTCCAATCGATCCTGCAACATTTCAGCATCCACGAAACGATAACCGACATAGACGTCGGTGAGCAGATAGACGGGATTGGAAGGATCGTCTTCGATCTTCTTGCGCAACTGGCGGACGAAGGTTCGCAGGTATTCGACCTCTTCGCGGCACTCGGCGCCCCACACGGCGGTGAGCAGCGCGGCGCTCGATACCGCCTGGCCGGCGTGAGTCATCAGGCAGTGCAGAATGCCGTATTCCTTGCGGGTGAGGTGCACGGGCTGGCCGCGCTTGGTCACGCGCCTCTGCGCCGGCGCCAGGCGAATTTCGCCGATCTCGATGGGCGCGTCTTCGGCGCGGGCGGGAGTGCGCACGCGGCGGACGGCCCCGCGAATGCGCGCGATGAGCTCGCGCGTGCTGAAAGGCTTGGTGATGTAGTCGTCCGCGCCCAGCTCGAGCGCATTCACTTTCTCGTCTTCGGCGTCGCGCACAGTGAGCATCAGCACCGGCAACTTGGGCGATGCGGCGCGAATACGGCTCAGCGTTTCGATGCCGCCGATGCCGGGCATGTTGATATCGAGCAGCACGACATCGAACGAAGAAGTACGCAGCAATTGCAGAGCCTCTTCGCCCCGCACCGCTTCGGTGACCTGGAATCCGAGCTCCACCAGCGGCGGCCGCAGCGCTCTGCGAATGGCCGACTCGTCATCCACCAACAGAATGCGTATGGCGTGCTGATTCATGATGTAGGCCTTTGCTGCAACGAAGTGGGAATGGCTGCAAAAAAGGTCGTCCCTTCGGATTCGTCGCTCGCCACCCAAACATGGCCGCCGTGCATTTGCGCGGCACGCCGGGCGACAGCCAGACCGATCCCGGTGCCGGCCGCGCCGCGCGACGAGATGGAAGAGCGATAGTAGCGATCGAAGATGCGCTCGCGGTCGGCGGGCGGAATCTCCGACCCGTAACTTTGCACGGAAAAAACCGTCTCCGCGCGCCTTTGTTCCACGGCGATCGTAATGGTCGTCCCGTAGATCGAATACTTGCACGCATTGTCGATGTACTGCGTGAGCAGCGTGGCCATCAACTGGCGGTCGCAGCAGAGCTCGAGCGATTCGTCGTCGAGCTGAACGGAAACCTTCATGCTCGCCAGGCGATCCTTCAACCCGGCGACTACCTCTTCGATCAGCGCTCTGGCGCTCACCTGTTGAGCATGGAGCGCGACCTCGCCCGCGTCAAGCTGCGCCGTGGTGAGCAGGCGCGTGGTCAGGTCGTTGAGCACGCCGGCCTGCTCGTCGATGAGCGCAACCAGTTCGGCCTGCGAGGCGGAAAGCCTGCCCATCTCCGCCAGGCCGGTGCTCGCGGCGCGGATTGCGGTCAGCGGCGTTTTGTAGGCGTGCGCCAGGCTGTCGAGCACCGTGGCGCGAAGCTGCTCCGTGCGCCGCTCCATCTCGATCTGGCTCTCGTTGGCGAATGCGCGGTAACGGTCGAACGTGGTCGCAATCAGCGAGGCGATGGCGTTATTGGTCAGCGCGCTGGTCGCTCCGCGCAGCGCCATGCTGCCGATGGGAACGCGGCCCAGGCGAAGCACGCGGCGCGCCAGGCCGGTGGCGGCATCGTCGCTGGTGGTCTCGAAATAGTAGACATTCTGCGCCAACTCCTGCGCATCCTGGATCCAATAGCCGGCCTGGTAGGTCTGATGAAGATCCGCATCGAAGATCACCACGGCTTCCAATGCGAAGATCTCGTGCACCAGCTCGGCGAGCTGCGGTCCCGGCTCGATGTGGAGATTCATCTCCAGCGTTCGCCGCGTGAACTCGTATAAGTTGTGCATCTCGTCGTGCAGCGACTTTGCTTCACGAGCATTCGCGTTGGCACGTTCCGCGAGCCGGCTCACCACCAGCGCCACCAGCACCAGCGCCACCAGCACCAGCGCCACCAGGACTGCGAGGTTCGCCTGCTGCGCCGCGGCGCGCAACACCGGCAGGCGCGCGGTGAAGTACACCTGCGCGGCAACCGCGGAGAAGGAAACGACGACCGCCTGCCAGAACCCGGAAAGCAATGCGACGGCGATGACAATGGCGAGCGAGACCAAAGCCGCCACCGGCAGCAGCCAATCGAACCAGTGGGCAAGCGCCGCGCACAGAACCACGCCGGCCACCCCCGATGCGCAGTGCAGCACGAGGCGGAGCGCGCTCCATCCGTGGCCGCGCGCGCGCATCCCCGCGAAGGCAGAACGGACCGGAATGTAGGTTCCCGACAGCATGGCATCGCCCATGGAATGATTTTAGCGGAGTCTTAATTGTAATCTCATGGCGGCCGGCGTATAAGGCGAGCTTTCCTTCGCCGTCCGTCGCGGGTCTATGATGTGCGAATGACCGGATCGACGAAGCGGCAATTCTGGACGTCTCTCGCCGGATGGAGTGTGCTGTTTTTCGCCACTGTACCCGCCGCGCCGCAGAGCCAGACGGGTGCGCTGGACCATTCCTTCGCGCTGCGCGATGGCGATACGGTAGTGTTCTATGGCGACAGCATTACCGCGCAGCGGCTTTATACGCGGTTTGTGGAGGACTTTGTACTCACGCGTTATCCGGCGCTCAACGTTCGCTTCGTCAACGCGGGAGTTCCGGGAGATACGGTCTCTGGCGGCTATGCCGGAAGCATGACGGAGCGGCTGGAGCGCGGCGTCGTGCCGTTTCACCCCGCCACGATTACGGTGATGCTGGGAATGAACGACGGCGGCTGGGGATATGAGCCGGCAAAGGCTGAAGCCGCCTTCGAACAGGGTTATCGGGCTTTGATTAGTGCGCTGCGCAAAGCCGCTCCGGACGCGCAGATCGTGCTCATCCGCCCGACGCCGTATGACGAAATCACGCACGGTACGGAGTTTCCCGGCTATTCGCTCGCCCTCGACAAGCTCGCCGACGACGTGACGCAGATCGAGACGCAACTGAAGGATGCAGGCGACAAAAAAATCGACCTGGTCGATTTTCACGGACCGCTTGTCGATGCGCTCGAGCGCGCAAAGGTGGAGTTCTCGCAGCTCGCGCCGCTCATCGTGCCCGACCGTATTCATCCCTCCGAGACCGGCCACTGGATCATGGCCGCCGCGCTGATGTCGGCGTGGCACGCCGATCCGGTCGTGAGCCGCGTCGAATTAAATGGTTCCAGTGCCGGAGTCGTCGAGAAGGAACGCGCTTCCGTCACCAATCTTGAGAAGACAGCGAATGGCCTGAAGTGGACCGAGCTTGACGAATCGCTTCCGCTGCCGCTTGACTTCAATAACGCCATGACTCCGGTGCTGCTGAGAATCTCCGACATTGCGTCGGTCGATCGGGAAATGCTGCAGGTAGACTCGCTCGAGCCCGGCCAATATCAACTTCTGATTGATGAAAGGCCGATCGCGGTTTTCTCGCGCGATGAACTGCAGAAGGGCGTGAATCTTGCGCTGCTCAAAACGCCGATGGTGGAGCAGGCGCGCGGCATCGACTCGACCGAGGAGCAGCGCGCTGTGCTCGACCATGCGCGATTTATTCTCAGCGCCGACGTCAAAGAGAATGCGAACTCTGGCGTTGCCGAGGCCCGGTTACGGCAAGCCGAAGATGAGCTGGCGGAGACTGTTCGCGTCGATGCCAAGCCCAAGGCGCACCGGTTCGAGTTGCGACGCCAATAGGCGCGTTATCTCTCGGAGCGAAATTCCGATGGAGGGGGCGAAATTTCAATGATTTGGGAAAACGTTTTCTCACATCTAAGTACTCAAGTATCGCCTGCATTCAGCGGCTGCCGTAGACCAAGTGCTCTGATTATTGGTGAAATCGTCACAGCCGGCTTGACACAGATGGCGCAAAAGGCGTATCGTTTTGGACAATTTAGCAAACGTTTACTCGCACGTCGCGAGCTTTTGGAGGCGGTATGAAGCAGTCACGAAAAATGGGCCTGTGCTATTGCGCAGTCATCGCGTTTCTGGTCGCGCTCGCCAGCCACATTGCCTGGGCACAAACCAACCGTGCCACCATTACCGGAACGGTAACCGACACCAGTGGCGCGGTGGTGACCGACGTCGAGGTGACTGCCACCAACACTGGCACGAACGTGCCGACCGCAACCGTCTCAAACCACGACGGAATCTACGTTCTCCCCAACCTTGTTCCTGGAACCTATTCGGTCGAGTTCAAAAAGAACGGATACGAGACGCTTTTGCGTCCGACCGTCACGGTGAACTCCACTGAAGTGGCGCGCATCGATGCCGCGCTCAAGGTAGGCGCCGTCAGCGACACGGTCACGGTGACCAACAATGCGCCCGTCCTCGACCTGGAGACAGCGGCGATGGGAACGAATATGAAGGGCGATGTGGTCACCGATTTGCCGCTGAGCATCTATAGCGGAGGACGGTTCGTCGAGGACTTTGCGGTTGCCATTACACCGGGCTATTCCGTGGTCAGCTCTCCCTACGGCGCGGTGGTCAACGGTGGCCAGTGGTTCACCAAGGATTACACCATCGACGGCACCTCCGGAACTTCGAACATCCGCGGCGATTCGATGGACGGCGGCCCCAGCATGGAAGCCGTGGAGGAGTTGCAGGCGGAAACCAGCGGACTGGACGCGCAGAGCGCCATCACCGGCGGCGGGGTGATGGCATTCAACCTCAAATCGGGCACCAACACGCTGCATGGATCGGCCTTTCTCTACGGACTGAACGAAATTCTGGATGCCAACACCTGGACGAATGACTACTTCAATGAGAGAAAGCCGAAAGATCGCGGGTGGGACTACGGCTTCAGCCTGGGCGGGCCGGTCCGCAAGGACAAGACATTCTTCTTCGGGACCTTCGAACGGTTTGACAGAACCGATTTCCGTCTTAATTCAGGCGGGGCGAGCGTGCCTACGACTGCGTTCCTCCAGGGCAACTTCAGCGGCCTGCTGGGACCCAAGCTCTGGACGTATCAGGGCAATGTAGTTCCGTGCGGAGGGAACAATTGCCCGGGGACGCCGATCATGGTGAAGAACAACGCCGGACAGTCGCTGCAGGCGCAGGAAAACATGATCTACGATCCGGTGACGGGGAATCAATTTAACGGTAATATCATTCCCTCGGGCCGCATCAGCCCGGTAGCACAAAAGGTCAACACTTATTACACGAACTATGCTCCCCAGTTTGGCGGAATCGATAACAACGCCAGGACGCTTCTTTCCAACACGCCCAGCCAGACTCCCAACGAGTTCGTCGTCAAGCTGGATCACGTCCTTCGCGAACAGGATCGTCTTTCCGGCTCCTGGATATACGACCACAAGCCGCGCACGCTGGACGATGGCGGCGGCTTGTGGGAAGCGGGGACGGAGAACGGCGGACCGCTTTCCAACGCCCGCATTCAAAAGTACACGCAACAGCAGTGGCGCCTGAGCGAGTCTCACACCTTCGGTCCCAATCTGCTCAATGTTGTGAATTTCACCGACGCTTTTGACGACAACGGCAGCCAACCGGCAGACCCGGCGGATTGGAATTCGCAGGTCGGATTTGGAAGCACCGGTGCGATCAATTTCCCGGAGATATCTTTCGCCGATAACTCAGCCTATGGGCATAACGAGACCTTCCTGGGCAGCACCTGGCAGGGAGATACTTCAGGCGTAATTGCCACCACCAGCGACACACTTACCTGGACGAAAGGCCGCCATAACTTCAGCTTCGGCGGAGATTTTATAGCGCACGAGGTCGACAGCCGGTCCGGGTCGGGCGCATATACCTTCAACTTCTCTTACCTGAAGACGGCGGGCGCGGGTTATCCATACGACGGGTTTGGCTTCGCCACGTACATGCTGGGACTGGTCAATAACGCAACCGACACCGTGCCCTACGATCTCTATGGAAGACAGAAAGGGATCGATCTCTTCGCACAGGACAATTACAAATTGACGCGCAAGTTTACCCTGGACCTTGGCCTGCGCTGGAATTACAACACGCGATTTCATGAGAAGTACGGACGCTGGGCCAACTTCGACCCGACCGTGGTCAACCCGAATCTTCCATACGGCAATGTTCCCGGCTCCCTGGTTTTCGCGACAGGCGGCGGCGACAGCTTTGAGAAGAACGAGTATGCGGATAACTTCGGGCCCACGATCGGGTTCGCATACCAGTTGCTTTCCAAGACCGTCCTCCGCGCTTCGTATGGCCTGATCTACAACCCTGTCGGCGTAACCTTCTACTTCGGCGTTCCCGACGAGTTTGCTCCGCAGTTAGGATCGAGCGCGGCGAGCAACTTCAGTTGGGATAACCCATCCGGCGGCGGTAACTATCCCGGTGTAGTCACGAAGGCTACTGCGAAGACCGACCCTTCTACCATGTATCCGTTCCCTGTCGATATGGATCCGCGGGCCCTCCGCCTGGGGTATAGCGAAGCGTTCAACTTCGGTATTCAGCAGCAACTTACCACCAATACCAGGCTTGAAGTTGCCTATGTGGGTAACCGGGGCCATCGGTTGACCGACGCGGCACTGGCGTGGAACGAGGGCAGCACGCCGGATTTTCTCAAATTGGTCGCAAACAATCCCGGCCTCAATGCCTACAGCAACTATGTTTGCAGCGCGGCGCAGGCGGCCAGCGAGGGCGTTCCTTATCCTTATCCGAACTTTTGCGCTCCGGCCCTGGCGGCCATCGCACCGTTGCCGCAAATGGCCTCGGCTGAGGTCAATTATTGGTTTTATGCCAATCTGCAGTATGCGGGCCTGCCGTTGGGTGAAAGCTTCTATGACTCGCTCGTGGTCGACGTAGTCAAGCGCGCCGGCCGCGGTCTGACCATGGACATGAGTTACGACTGGTCTCGCCAGGAGGGCGACTCATACTCGGCCCAGCAGGATGACAACGGTTTTTATACCGGGGTGCAGGACTTCAGCAAGATGAGCGAGGCGGCCCATGCGGTGACAGGTTATAACTTGCCGCAGGTGGTAAAGGGCTTTGCGAGTTATGAACTTCCGCTCGGCAGGGGCCAGCTCTGGTTGGCTAACGAAAACAAGATAGTGAATGGCATTGTCAACGGTTGGACGCTGGCCGGGGTCGTCGATTACTATACCGGCCAGCCGTTCGCGGTGGGTGCGGCCAATCCTTACTGGCCGCTGTGGGGAGATATCTACCCGCAGTTCAATCTGGCCGGGTATAAAGGCCCCGCAAGTCCTGGAAAATTTGTGCCGGTGAACCCCGGCGCTTCGCCACCAACCCAGGATTTCTATATGCCGACCACTGTGGCTACCAATCCGGCCGCTGGAGTACTTCCCATATCGCCAACCACGTCGGCGCTGCGTTGCCCGGGGCAGGCCAATGAAAACACCACTTTGATGAAGAATGAAAAGGTGGGTCCCGACGGAAAGTACAGACTCTCTTTCCGGGCGGATTTCTACAATGTTTTCAACCGTCACTATTACAACATTGAGGGCTGCGGCGGTAATACAGCCGGAATCGGGGCGGCTAACTTTGGCGAGATTCTCGGTGTTCAGGATAATCCGCGCCAGGGGCAGTTTGCGCTTCGCCTGGATTTTTAGAGTGCAGTTTCGAACCGCGTAGCAGCGCTTGCGTCAAAGTTAATCTTTTTGGGCGGAAGCTACGCGCGTTATCCTTGCCGGAGGGCGGCGAACGGTCTCGCCGCTTCAGGCGTCTCTTTCTATGCGCCATTTACATTTCGATTTTGACTTTTCCGGATCCAGCCGCATGATTCCGCCTCGGCGCAACCCAGCACCTCCGTTCTTGGGCTGGGCAAGCGGGTTTTTCCTGGCTCTCTCGTTGAGTTTTTCCGTCGGCGGGTTGGCGCAGAGCAATTCGCGGGCACTCGCGCGCGAGTTTTTCGTTGACTGCTCCGCTGCCGCGCCCGGCGATGGATCGAGCGCTCATCCCTTGAACAGCTTGGCCGATGCCCAGGCACATCGGTTCCTGCCCGGCGAGCGAATTGCGCTCCGGCGCGGCACTGCGTGCCACGGGAGTTTTGCTCCGGAAGGCTCGGGGAACGCGTCGAGCGTCATACGCCTTACTGCTTATGGCGAGGGTGCGCGGCCGCGCATCGTCGCATCGGCCGGCGATCGGCAGGCGCTGCTGCTCTTCAATCAGGAATACTGGCAGATCGATTCGCTCGATCTCTCCGGCTCGTCGACTTATGGCGTGTTTGCAAGCGGAGACAAAGGCACGCTGCACCACATCTACCTCAAGAACCTGTTCGTTCACGATGTGCAAGGCGGCGCGATGAAGAGCAAGGACAACGGCCTTGTGGTCGTTGGTCCAAGCAGCCGCGACGTGTTCTTTGAGGATGTTCTGGTCGACGGAGCGATCGCCGCGCACACCAATCAATGGGCGGGCATCCTGATCGGCGGCGGCGATTTTCATTACGCGAATGACGCGCCGCTCAACACACACGTGACGGTGCGAAACTCGAGCGTGGAGGACGTTTACGGTGACGGCATTATTCTATTTCGCGACTCCGATGGGCTGATTGAAACGAGCACAGCGTGGGAAACCGGCATGCAGCCCACGGAAACCGTTGGCACCCCCAACGCCATCTGGACCTGGACCTGCACCGATTGCGTTGTCCGCGATAACGAAGCGTACCTCACCGATAGTCCGGGGGTGGACGGCGGCGGTTACGACATCGATTGGGATGACACGCGTAACACAGTCGAGCGGAATTACGCACACGATACGCAAGGCTATTGCTTTGCGGTCTTCGGCGCGGGTTATGTGACGAGCCAGAGCGTGGTTCGCGATAACCTGTGCATCGCCAACGGCCTGAGCCCGCGGCTGGCGGCGCTGCAGGGTGCGGTGTATCTGCGTACCTGGAACGGAGGGCTCATCGACGGACTGCGCATTGAGCACAACACGGTGGTCTTCGATCCGCCGGTGGCTTCGGCGGCGGCAATTGTCGACGAAGCGGAGACTCGGAACGGGCCGGTTGTTTTCGCCGGGAATCGCATCGAGTCTTCCGCGCCGCTCTTCTATCGCAGCAATGCACCGATTGCGCCAGGGGGCAACACGTACCAATACGAAGGCACCGGCGATGCAAGATTCACGCTTGGCGACCGGCACGATGTCTTGCTGACTGCTCTTCAAGCCGCTGGCTTCGAGAAGGGAAGCACGCTGGAACATGAACACGTTCCGCGGCGCGATGCGAAGTTTCTGCGCCTCGACGCGGAGATCGACTTCGCGCTTGACTCCGACGGGTTGCTCGCGCCGGCGCCGCGCGCGCAGTTGATGGTGCTGCGCAGCCTGGCCGCGCAATATGGGCCGGAGGTGCTCGCGGTAAACGTGCACTGGTGTGCAGCCGCAGATCCTTCACTTGATGAACGAATTGCCCGGGCCAATGCACTGCTCGATCTCGATGCCGGGCCGATCCGTTTTAAAGACGACGGAAAGCAGGGCGGTGCGATCCGGCTGACCGCCTCCGATGGCCGCCTGCTCAATGAGGGGCAAGGTTTTCAGAACGCGGCGGCGCTGGGCGGAGCGGTGCGCGCTCGGCTTGGCGCACCGCATTTTCCAGCGAGCGAGCCGGCGCCAGCTCTAAAGGGCAAACAATAATCCGGGTTACCATTTCGTGAACGCGGCTTACGACATGGTTGAATGATCGGCGTTGCCCGCGTGACGTTCGTCACGTACCTTTCCACTTGCGATTCCGATATCATGAAGACACCCCAACTACCAATCCCCGCTGCCCCGAGAACGCGGCTGGTCATTGAAGCGCGCGCACGAGTCTTCGAGCCCGGCCAAAGGCACGCGAGATTGAAGGAGTAAAAAATGCCCGTGCTCGCGGAAAAACTGGAGCTGAAGCCCGCCGCGAAGGAGCGTCTCGCCGGTCTTGCAAAACTGAAGGTTTCTGCCTGGTCTTTGGTTGCCGTGGCCGCATTGTTTGGGTTCAGCGGCTTCCTCTTCGGACGCCAGACGCCGGCCCATCACTTTGTTCCCTACGTCGGCTATCCACTGGTTCTCGACACCACGACCGGCCGGGCGTGCTACGCGGTGCAGCCCAAGCCCGATCCCAGCGCGGACTCGGAATATCCGGTCGACAGCAATGGAAACAGGATCGATTCGAGCATTCCGCTGTGCGGGCAGCCGTAGACCGCCCGCAGCTCGGACCGCGGAGATTGTCGCGTTCGATTCGCCTGCGATTCCGCCGTCAATTTCGAGGCCGCCCTCGCATCGGGCGGCGGGCTGCGGACGAGTTGGCAAAATTGGAGTGAATCTGCGTGGGCGATTGCGCAAGCCGGAATCCGGCATCCAAGTAGGGAGATGCCGCGAACGCGATAAGGCAGCATAGACGACCGAAAGCTAAAAAACTCGAGCTTCTGATCGTGCAGAAGCGTGAAACGAGGCCGATGTTGGCCAAATCTCCCCGTCCTGTCTTCGCCCATCGGCAAAATTCCGACGGCTCCTACGATTCCATCTGTGGCGGATGCTTCGCCAAGATCGCCTCGGGAAAGAAAGAGGCCGATCTCGAGCCGGTGGAAGCCGCGCATATCTGCCGCGGCTTCAACCTCGGCCGCTTGCTGTATCCGGCGGAAAAGAAAAGGGGATCGAAGGGGCCCCGGCTGCGCGCTGCTTAAATCCTTGAAGCCGTGCGCTCATTTTCGAGTCTTGGCGCGAGCCGATTGCCGGGACCGGCGACGGTTTCCCGTTCCCGGTGAGCCCAGGGGCTAGAGCGGTTCCACAATTCACGTGTCCGGTTTGGCGTCGTGAAAGGTGGCTTTTTCTTGAGGAAAAAGCCACTTGAGGGCAGTGGATTCGGGATATAGCAGTTGTGGAACCGCTGTAGGCCGCTGGGCCTCAAGCCTGGAGCTGTTGCGACTGGCTGTCCCGTCCCTCATAGCTTGCGGGTGCCGGGCTGCCTTGCGATGTTGCGTTCTGCGCCGCACGGGCCAGCACGCGCGCCTCGAGCCATTCCTCGTACTCTTCTCTTACTGTCATTCCGAGTTTGCGGTGGGTCGGATCTTCCTTGCCGCGCGCGTCCAACCACGCTTCGTTATCTTCGGCCGTGGCGACCAGAATCGGGTAGATCCTGGCAACATCCTCCGGATACCTTCGCCGCAGATCCTCGGCAATCGAGTTGTCCCGGCAAAGCACCGGCAGCTGCGCAGGCCGAGTGCGATCCATCGACGTTTGCAGATCCAGACCAACCCCGGATGCAAAGGGTTGGTAGGCGCTTATCGGCAATTCGGTCACGGTCAGCACCTGGCGAATCGCCTTGGCGGGCTGCGCCGCGCCTTTCGCCGGCTGAGTCTGTACGAAGTTCGGGGCCGGTTCTGTCGCTGGTTGAAGGCTCGACGCTGCCGGTTGAGGCACCTCGATTGGCGGCTCAGGGATTGCCGCTTCCGGCTGCAAGAGGTGAATCGCTGTCGAACTCCGTGCCGCTCCGGTCGGCGAACCGGTCCACGCAGGCTTCTTCAGCCGTTGACCATCCGCCGCCCTGATCGTTGCGCGGGCTCTGCGCACGCGAGCCGGTTCAGGGCGATTCTCCTCGTATCCGACCACGCTGGCCTCCTCATATCCGGCCGCGCTGGACAGGAGCCAGAAGGCCAACGCCGCCATCGGAAACGGAAACAAACCGAAGTAGTGAAGGTAATTGCGAGCCGCGACGACAACGACGACGAGAACGACAAACGCCGTGTGAAGCAAAAGGATGACTTCGATGGGAATCGGACGCCTGACTCTGTTATCCCGCAGGAAGATGAGCCAGCCCAGGAAGAGATGGTCGCAGACCAGAAAGGCGGTATAGGCCCCCCAGATGGGGTCGGAAACAGCGCTTCCGATCAGCCATCCGATAAGACAGAAAACGATCAGGGCTCCAATGTCCTTGTGCTTTAGTCTAAGCAGGGCCGGAATTCCCATATATCTCCCCGCGGCGCCGAACACACGCCAGGCTATGGATTCGATTTTTCAGGGGAGTCCGTTCAGCGTATTACAAATGGGGGGTCGGAGTCCATAAGTTTGAGCACGATAACAATCCGCCGGCTCTTACCCATGGCTTGGGGCCAGTTCGGCACCGATTCCACGAAGATGCGACTTGAGATCGGCAAAGGAAGAGCATTCGCCGAAATAGCGCCGCGGATCGTTTAGTGGTGAGTGCGCCGCCACTCGGCATATTCCCGCTTCTCAGCTTCGCTGCGCCTGTTCAAATCCGTATGCTCTCGATGAGTGTCATGTTCCCATTGATTGTAGTAAACGGTCTCCTGGGACCGGCAACCAGTCATAGCCACCGGAGAAATTACGGCTGCTGCGAGCAAAAGTGAAGCGAAGTTCCTGAACAACGAACGCATGACGCTCCCTTCACTACCAACGATACTCTTGGATGCGGCTCCGAACCGGTAGATTTCCACTTGGAGGTTCGCCGATTGGACTCGCGGGTTTCGGCGCTGTCTGTAAATTGTTGATATGGTGGGCGCTGCAGGATTCGAACCTGCGACTTCCACCGTGTGAAGATGGCACTCTACCGCTGAGTTAAGCGCCCGGAAGCTGGATCAGCCCGGAAGGGGCCGGCGGCAAGGGATCGGCCGCCGCGGTGAGCGCAAAAGCGGTCTGCCAACGGCCTTCCCGTAGGGTAGAGTAACACCAGCAGGGCTGTGCGGCCAAACGATGGTCGCAGTCCGAGCGGAGGGGTTTAAAAGGTTGCGGTAGGGGGCCAATTCCCGAGGCCAATTTTGCAAGTGCCGGCGTCCCCGGGGGGCCGTAAAGATTGCAGAACCAGACTGGGATTGGGCCGAAGGCGTTCCTCCGGGGCTAAAGCCCGCGTCAATTCTTGTGAGCTTTATGTCCGGGCTGAAGCCCGGACCTCCCTCCGAATAGGTCGCTGCTATTGCAGGGTGAGTTTTTCCGCAGCCTGTGAAGCCAGTACCCTTCAACCGTGATTGAACCGATGCGCTGGAGCTTTCGATCAACCCGTCATGCAGCCGACTTCCCACCGGACGGGGAGGCGGCGTTGCGCCCCCCAGGTGCGCTCGGCGGTGGAGCACGGAACAGCTCCGCTGGTCGGGGAAACGAGGACGCCGCCGGATCAAGAGCTTGCGATGGAGGCTCCTCCGGCTCCCGGACTGCCGTGTCGGGCGCTGCCGGGCCGGGTTCGACGGGGTCGAAATCCGGCTCCCACCCGCATTTCCCGGGCGCGAATTCCCGTCCGGAAACTGTTCTCATTGCGCAACCTTCCGGCGCCGGCGGGGTTCGAGAAGATATGGCGACGCTGGTTCTGGACAACCCGGCGATTGGCTTGACTCCGGCCCACAGTCCGAGCACGAGGCAGGGGACGGGGCCGCGCGAGGATCGAGGCGCGGGTTCTGCGGCAACTGGGGCCTGGGA